>JBIOVQ010000087.1:0-61893 GCA_044867805.1 Burkholderiales bacterium
CGGGCTCGACGCTCGCTATCCCCGCCGGCGCCCGTCACTACGGCCAGAATGCAGGAAGCGAGCCCGTTCTCAATCTCGATATCTTCCCGGTGCGCCGCGAGGAGCTTCTGAGGCGCTCGGTGAAAAAAGCCTCCGGCTCGAATAACATCTAGCTCGCCGTATCTGGGACGCCTTATCTGGGACGCAGTATCTGGGACGCTGCGGCCTCCGACATTCCAGCATAATTGGGAGCCATGCCGCGTCGGCCGCCGAGCGCCACCGGGGGTCGCATCCCCGAGCAAGACTCGGGGCCCCTGCTCAGCCCCTCGGCGCTCACCTGGGACGCACTATCTAGGACGCAGTACCGGCGAGAGATGATCCCCCCGAGACTTTCCTTCGTGACCTACAACATCTGGGCGACGAAACGCTGGCCCGCGCGCGAGCCGGCGTTGCGGCGCTTTCTCGATTTGTTCGCTCCCGACGTGCTCTGCCTGCAGGAACTGCAGCCGACCACGCAGGCGTTTCTCGACACCGCACTGCCGGAGCACGACAGGGTTCGCGACCCGTTGCCGGGCTGGACCAATGAAAGCAACATCTACTGGGACAGAAACATCCTGGAGAAGGCGGCGCATGGGGCCGAGGAGATCGGGCATATCGAGCCGGAGCGCCGCCTGTTCTGGGCGCGGCTTCGGCTGAAGCAATCAGGGCGCACGGTGTTTGTCTCGACGGCGCACCTCTCGACGACGGGCTACGCGGAAGAGATGGAGACCGGCAAGTCTCCCAGGGTGCGCCAGCTATACCGCGTCGCAGAGGAGCTCAAGCGCCTGGTGCAGGACGGCGAGCCTGCTTTCTTCATGGGGGACATGAACGATCCCCGCCATCCCCAGCGCATTCTGAAGCAGGCCGGGTACATCAGCTGCTTCGCCGCCCTGGGACTGCAGAGCCCGCCGACGTACCAATGCTATCCGACAGCGGGCATCGAGCCGGGCGAAAACACGAGAACGGAGGCAATCGACCTCATAGTCGCAAACCGCCACGCGCGAGCGATCGCCGCTGCCGTTCCTCACTGCTACGCCCAGGACATGGCGCCGTCCGACCACTGGCCGGTCCAGGCGGTGTACCAGCTATAGCCGCCAGCCGTCAGCCGTCAGCATTCAGACAAATGAAGTATCTGCGTTCATCGGCGTTCATCGGCGTCGTCGTGCTCGCGCTGGCGGGCGCCAGCTTCGCGCAGCGGGCGAACCCGCCCGATCCTGACGACGTCGCGCGGCGCGTCGCCGCGCTGACGAGCGAGTTTCGGGAGCAGGAAGGCCGCGGGAAGCTCGCGACCAGCGCGCAGCTCACGGCGGCGGCGCGCTATTTCGCCGAGTACCTGGGGCAGGCGGAGCAATTCAGCCACGACGCCGACGGCAGCTCGCCGATTGCGCGGGCGCAGCAGCACGGCTACGACTCCTCCTGTGTCTGGGAGAACATCGCTCATCGCTACAGCCGCCCCGCGCCCGCTCCCGGCGCGCTGGCGCAGGCATTCGTCGAAGGGTGGAAGCAATCTCCGCGGCACCGCCAGAACATGCTCGAGGCCGATGCGACCGAGACGGGCATGGCCGTGGCCCCCGGCAAGGACGGTCATCACTACGCGGTCCAGATGTTCGGCCGGCCGGCATCGCAGGTCATCGAGTTCAGGATCATCAATCGCACCGGCTCCAGGCTCGGCTACCGTCTCGGCGACCAGACTTTCCCGCTCAACCCGATGGAGACCCGCACGCACAAGCAGTGCAGGACCGAAGAGCTGACATTCAATTTCCCCCGGCAGACCCGGAGCGCCGCCTTCCGGCCCAAGCGGGGGGACCGATTCGCGGTGGTGCGGCTCGACTCCGGCGAGTTCGGAGTGGCGGCGCCGGAAAAGTAGCGGCATACTCTTTAGCCGTCAGCCGCCAGTCAACCACGAATCACTAATCACTAATCACGAATCGCGCTGTTCCAGCATGAAAAAAAACGGCTGGGGTCTCATCGGCACGGGCCGGATCGCGGAGGAGCGCATACTGCCGGCGATCAACGCCCACGCGGGCAACCGGCTCGCCGGCGTGGTAAGCCGCGACCGGGAGCGCGCCGATGCGTTCGCGAAGAGGTTCAAGGCGGAGCGCGCGTACACGAGCTACGACGAGCTGCTGCGCGACCCCGACGTCACGGTGGTCGCGATCCACACTCCCAACGCCCAGCACGCCGCCCAGGCGATCGCCGCCGCGCGCGCCGGCAAGCACGTCTTCTGCGACAAGCCGATGGCGACCAGCGTCGCCGATGCCGAGCGGGTGGTGCGCGAATGCGAGAAAGCCGGCGTCAAGCTGGGCGTGAACTTCCACAACCGCTACATGCCGAGCTACATAGAGGCCCGCCGCCTCGTTGCGAGCGGCGCGATCGGCGAAGCGCGGCTCGTCCAGCTCGAGACCAGCCCCGGCGCCCGCTCCGGGGAGCGCGCCGGGACCTGGCGCCTCGACGCGGCGCTGGCGGGCCTCGGCACGACCTACAGCATCGGCGTGCACGTCTTCGATATCCTGCGCTACCTGCTGGGCTCGGAAGTCACGATGGTGTCGGCGTTCTTCGATACCGCGCCCGGCGTCATGGAAGGCGTCAACCTCTCCACGCTGCGCTTCGCGAACGGCGTCCTTGCCCAGGTGAGCGTGCACGAGACGGCGCCGCTGCCCCGCAACGATTTCGTGATCTACGGCAGCAAAGGCCGCATCGTGGGGCAGGGCCTCACGCGCAGCCGCGCGGCGGGCAGGCTGGAGGTCACGACGGCCGACGGCCGGACGAGCGTCACCGAGTTCGCGGTCACGGACGCGCATGCAGCGGCGGTGGCCGCGTTCAGCGACGCCCTCATCGAGGGCCGCGAGCCCGTGCCGTCGGGCCTCGACGGGCTGCGCAGCGCGCAGCTCACCGAAGCCATGGCACGATCGGCCGCGGACGGCGTGCACGTGCGGATGGCATACTAAAACAGCCGCCGGATGCTAGACGCCAGCCGCCAGTATGCGAGCGAATTACAGCGTCCCAGATGAGGCGTCCAACGGGCTATGCGTTGATGGAGGAGGCTGGGCACGCTTTACCGCGTCACGCCTGTCCGCGTCACGCTCTATCGCGTCACGCAGTATCGTGTCACGCTTTCCGGCCAGCGCGAAACGCGAAGATGTGCGGGCCGATCTCGGAAACCCGCCGCGCGCCCACGTAGCCGAAGGTCCGCTCCATTTCACCCGCGAGTATCTTGATAGCCCTCGCCGCGCCCGCTTGCCCGCCGCATGCGGTGCCGTAGAGCGTCGCTCTTCCGATCAGCACCATCCGGGCGCCGAGCGCCAGCGCCTTGACTATGTCGCTGCCCCGGCGGATGCCGCTGTCGAGCATGACGGTGCAGCGGTCGCCGACTGCCTCCACGATCTCCGGCAGGATGTCCATGGTGGCTACGGCGCTGTCGAAGGCGCGTCCGCCGTGATTGGACACGACCACGCCGTCGGCGCCCGCATCGACGGCGGCCCGCGCCTGGTCAGCGCTCAGTATGCTCTTGACGACGAGCTTGCCCGGCCAGAAGTCGCGGAATTTCTTGATATGTTCCCAGGTCATCGCCTGGAACGCCTTCGGACGCACGCGCTTCTTGCCATCGAGGATGGTATGGCGGTAGCGCTGGGGAAAATTGGCGTTGGTGGGCATGCCTTCGTTCACGAGGTACCTGCGCAGCACGCGCCACATCCAGCCGGGATGCATCATCATGTCCACCGCCGCTGTGACGTTGGGGCGGAACGGAAAGGAGTAGCCGTTGCGCTCGTTGTGCTCGCGCCCGCGACCCGGTGCCTGGTCGATCGTCACCATCAGGACTTCCCAGTTGAGGTCGCGCGCACGCGCGACCATTTCGTAGGAGCCTTCCTCATCCTCCCAGGGGTAGAGCTGGAACCACTTGCGTGCATCGGGCACTGCCGTGGTCAGTTCTTCCATGGAGGTCAGCGCACCCGTGGCGAGCGTAAAAGGAATGCCCGCCGCGGCAGCGGCCTTCGCGAGCTCAACCTCCCCCCGATACCACATCAGTCCGCTGCTGCCGGTGGGAGCGATACCGAACGGCAGCTCGATCCGCCTGCCGAAGATCTCGGTGCCGAGGTCGCGCTTCGACCAATTGTTGAGAAAGCGCGTGCGCAGCTTGATGCGCTGAAACGCCGCCCGGTTCTCCTCGAGCGAAATCCCGTCCTCGGTGCCCTTGTCGACGTATTCGAAGATCCCCCTGGGCAGGCGACGCTTCGCAACCTCGCGCAGATCGAAGATGTTGTAGCAGCGATCCAGGTCTGTCATCGTGGTCCCCTCGCTTTCGACTCTAGCGTCGGCCTGGCACTCGGTCAATCAACCGGCTCCGGCCCTGCGTAACCTGTCGCGAGCCGTCAGCCCTCAGCCGTCAGGCATCAGCTACAAGCCACAAGCTGCAAGCTACAAGCGGCTTGAAGCTTGTGGCTTGAAGCTTGGAGCTTCCGCTAGGCGGAGCCTCTGCACTCGGAACTCAGCACTCAGCACTGACAACTGACGTCTGGCGTCTGAAAGCTGGCATACTCGTCATCGAAACGGCAGGGCGGAAGGCGAAAGCAGGAAGGCGGAAGGGGCTCGCCGTATCTGGGACGCATCATCTGGGACGCCGTATCTGGGACGCTGTATCTGGGACGCTTTGTCAGGGATTACCGGCATGAAGTCGACAACGAAAGAATGGCTGCCCGTGCTGTGCGCGATGGCGGCGCTGGGAGCAGGCGCCGCTCGGGCCCAGGACGCGACGCATGCCGTGAAGGTGATGACGCCCGAGACCGCGCTGAAGGCCGCGCAGGCCGCGCTCAAGAAATGCCGCGACGACGGGTTCCAGGTCACGGTCGCGGTGGTCGACCGCAGCGGCGTGACGCAGGTCGTGCTGCGCGACCGCTTCGCCGGTCCGCATACCGTCACCATGGCGGAGGACAAGGCGTGGACGGCGGTCAGCTTTCGAACTCCCACGGGCGAGCTGGCAAAGGCGACTCAGCCGGGTTCCCCGCAGAGCGGTATCCGCAACCGCCCCCGCGTCGCGGCGGTGGCCGGCGGATTGCCGATCGAGAGCGACGGCGCGCTCGTGGGCGGCATCGGCGTCTCCGGCGCACCGGGCGGCGATCGCGACGACGCGTGCGCCAGGGCGGGCATAGCCGCGATTCGCGACAGCCTGGCGTTCTAGATGCCGTTCCCGACGACGCCCGCAGGATCGTGCGGACTGAATAGGGTTAGACTCGTCACTTGCACCTGACCATGCAAGCAACCGAAACCCTGGACATCGTCCCCACCGGCGCGGCGCTGGGCGCCGAGATCCGCGGCGTGGATCTCGCACGGGCGCTCGATGCGGCGACGTTCCGGCAGATAGAGGCAGCGTTCGACACCCACGGGGTGATCTTCTTCCGCGATCAGCGCATCACGGTCGGGCAGCAGATCGCCTTCGCCCGGCGCTTCGGCGAAGTCGAGATCAACGTCAACACGCAGGCGTGCCTGCCGGGTCATCCCGAGGTGCTGCTGGTCTCGAACATCAGGGAAAACGGCCGCTACATCGGGCTCGCCGACGCGGGCACCACGTGGCACACCGACATGTCGGCATACGCCTGTCCGCCGCGCTGCTCGATACTCCATGCAGTCGAGGTGCCGCGCGGCCTGGACGGGACGGTCCTGGGCGACACGATCTTCACCAGCGCGGCTGCTGCCTACGACGCGCTGGCGCCGGACCTGAAGTCGCGGCTCGCGGGGAAGCGCTCGACCCACAGCTACCTGGCGAAGATGAAGGCGCGCGAGGCGGCGGTCGGATTGACGCGCGAGATCACGCCCGAGCACCTGCAAAAGACCCCGCCGGTCGCGCACCCGGTGTTCCGCACGCACCCGGTCACCGCCCGCAAGTGCATCTACGTCACCGAGGGCGAATGCACCGGCATAGAGGGCATGACCGAGGCCGAAGCGCTGCCGCTCGTAGCCGAGCTGCACCGGCACCTGATCTCCCCGCGGTTCCAGTACCGCCACCGCTGGCGCGTCGGCGACGTGCTCATGTGGGACAACTGCACCTGCCAGCACCTTGCGGTGCGAGACTACGGCGAGGACCAGCGCCGGCTCATGCACCGCGTGACGGTGAACGGGTCGGTGCCTTTCTAAGCCGCCAGCCGTCAGCCGTCAGCCGTCAGCGTAAACACTCGACGCAAAGGCGCAAAGCCGCAAAGAGCCCCCTCCTGCCTTCCCCTCCTTGCCAGTTAGGGCCGGTTTTGGCGCTTGGAAGCGCATTTTCCAGCCCAAAAAGGCCCCCCTAAGTCCTCGACCCTCGACCCTCGACCCCCACCCTCGTCGCTAAGGCATACTCGTCAGTCGTCGGTCATCCGTCGTCACCACCGTAAGGGAGGAGTAACCATGTTCACACGACGCAAGTTCCTGGGAACGACGTTGGGCGCCGGCGTGGCGCTGGCAACAACCGGCTGCGCCACACGGCCCGCGGGCAAGCGCATGATCGTGGATTCGCAGGTGCATTTGTGGAAGGCCAGTTCGCCGGACTATCCGTGGAACCCCGGCGCCACGCCGCAGCTGCCGGAACCGTTCACCATCGAGCGCGCGCTGCCGCTGATGGACGAGGCCGGCGTGGACCGCGTCATCGTGGTGCCCCCGGGCCTGAACGACGTCAACACCTACGCCCTCGAAGCGGCCCGGCGTTATCCCAACCGCTTTGCGGTCATGGGCCGCATCCGGCTGCAGGACCCGAAATCGGCCGCGCTGCTGCCGGGTTGGAAGAAGCAGCCGGGCATGCTTGGCGTGCGCGTGACCTTCATCGGAAAGGACGCCGCGTGGCTCGACGACGGGACGGCGAACTGGTTCTGGCCGGCGGCGGAGAAGGCCGGGGTGACTGTCATGGTCCTCACGTTCGGCATGTCGCCGAAGTTGGCTCCGATCGCGGAGCGCCACCCGGGGCTGCACCTCATCATCGACCACATGGGCGTGAACGCCGCCATCACCAAGGCGGGGCGGTTGCCGCAGGCCATCGACGATGCCGTGGCGCTCGCCCGCTTTCCGAACGTCAGCGTCAAGATTTCAAACCTGGTAAACGGGTCGCTGGAGCCCTATCCGTTCCGCGACCTGGCGCCTCATCTGCGCCGGGTGTTCGACGCCTTCGGGCCGCGGCGCTGCTACTGGGGGACCGACCTGACGCAAGCCAACGCCCGTGCGACCTGGCGCCAGCGCGTCACCCACATCACGGAAACGCTGGACTTCCTGTCCGAGAGCGACAAAGACTGGGTGATGGGCCGCGCCATCCTTGAGCGGCTCAAGTGGGCATGAACGAATAGCGTGCGCGACCGGGCCGGGTCCATTGTCGATGAACCGTGAGCCCGGCCTCAATTAACCCCAGATGGGGCGTCCCAGATACGGCGTCCCAGATACAGCGTCCCAGATACGGCGCGCAGTACCTGAGACGCTTCACCTGGGACGCAGTACCTGAGACGATACCGGACGCCAGTCGGCAGTCTTCATGTTCGGGGAGGGCGGGGTCATGGAACACGTCGGGGTAGGGCTGCGCGCCGTGGCGGCGCTGATCGATACCGCTTTGCTTTTTGTCGTCGGCTATCTCATCGCGCTCGGCACTGGCGGCGCCACGGCGGGCGGCTTTCACCTCGAGGGCGCTCCGTTCGCCGCCTGGCTCCTCATCGCGCTCGCCTACTACATCGTGATGGAGGCGAGGTCCGGAGCGACGCTCGGCAAGCGCCTCATCGGGCTGAAGGTCGTCAGGCTGGAGGGCGGCGCACCGCTCGACTGGCAATCCTCGATCGTGCGCAACGTCCTCCGGCTGGTTGACGGTCTCTTTTTCTACCTCGTCGCCGCGCTCCTGGTGTGGACCTCGGCCAGCAAGCAGCGGCTGGGAGACAGGGTGGCGGGCACCGTGGTGGTTCGGGCTCCGAAAACGTAACGTGACTCGGAATCGGGAGGAAGCATGACTATGAATCGCATCATCGTACGGATTGGATCAGCCATTGCCGGTGGAGCGTTGCTCGCCGCGGCAGCGTGGGCGGGCGAGCCGCGCTTCGAGGGCCTGGTGCTCTCCGATGCCAAGGGAGGAGCAGCGAAAAACGTATTCAGTCCGAAGACGCCCAAGGTCTTCCTGGCCGCGAAGCTGCAGGACATGCCCGCGGGAGCCAAGGTAAAGGTTGTCTGGATTGCCGAGAAAACCAAGGCGGCGCCGCCCAACTACCAGATCGACGCCACGGAGCACACGACCAGCCGCGGCACGAACAACGCCACCTTTGCGCTGAACGGGCCGAACGCCGGGTGGCCGGTCGGCGATTACCGCGTCGATCTCTTCATCAACGGAAAGCCGGCTGGAACCCAGCGTTTCAGCGTCAAGCCTTGACGGACGCACAATGCTGAAACTGCGCGATATCGATCACGTCGTCCTGCGGGTCCGCGATATCGAGGCGATGACGCGGTTCTATTGTGACGTGCTCGGCGCGAGCCACGTCGCCTACCGGCCCGAGTTCGGCATGACGCACCTCCGCGTCGGCGGCGGCTCGATGATCGACCTCGTCGCCATCGACGGCCCTCTCGGCAAGCCCGGCGGCGCCGCGCCCGGTAAGGAAGGCCGCAACATGGACCACCTCTGTCTTCGGGTCGATCATCCCTTCGACCAGGACGCAATCGTGGCGCACCTGAGGAAGCACGGCGTGCCGGTCGGCGAGATTCGCGCGCGATTCGGCGCCGAGGGCAACGGCACGTCGATCTACCTTATCGACCCGGAAGGCAACACCGTCGAGCTGAAGGGGCCTTCCGACGGCGCGTCCAAACCGCGGCCCGCGAATGACGCCTGACCGTCAGAAGCCAGACGCCAGACGCCAGCCGTCAGACGCCAGCCGTCAGCCCTCAGTCATCACTCGTCACGGAGAGGCTCCCATGATCAGGCCACTGCTTTCCCTGGCTCTCACCGGGATTTTTGCCATGGCGCCCTGGCTCGTGCCCGCCAGCGTCATGGCAGCTGATGCCGTGCGGATCCAGACGGGCGTCAGCCAGAAGATGGAGGCGACGCTCTACAAGCCCGCCGGGGCCGGGCCGTTCCCGGCGGTGCTGGTGCTGCACACGAGCAGCGGCCTGCGGCCGCCCGATCACGCCTACGCGAGCCAGCTCGCCGGTGAAGGCTACGTCTGCCTCGTGCCGGATTTTTTCACGCCGTACAACCTCGGCCAGGCCAATCGCCGCGAGACCTTCACGACGCACGCGCAGGCCATTTACGCAGA
Source organism: Burkholderiales bacterium (assembly GCA_044867805.1). Classification (GTDB taxonomy): domain Bacteria; phylum Pseudomonadota; class Gammaproteobacteria; order Burkholderiales; family SG8-41; genus SG8-41. Next base: position 9,258 of record JBIOVQ010000087.1, read on the forward strand.
CTTCGCCGCCGCGATCGAGACGCTGAAGAAGATGAAAGAGGTGCAGGCGGACCGCATCGGCGCGGTGGGATTTTCCAACGGCGGCTATTGGGCGCTGCTGCTTGCGTCGAAGGGGGCCATCCAGGCGGGGGTGAGCTACTACGGCGCCATCAACGGGGCAGGCACCGACAATTCGCTCGCCGCATTTCGCAACGCGTTCACCTCGGGCAGCGCCCCGGTATTGGTGCTGCACGGGGCCAGGGACGACACGGTCCTGCCGCGCCATGCCGAGAACCTCAAGTCGGTGATGGCCGAGGCCAGGGCCCCGCACGAGTTCCACATGTACGATTCCGCGGGGCACTCCTACGATCGCGGCAAGCGGCCCGACAGCGGCGCAACGAGCGACAGCTGGCAGCGGACGCTGCGCTTCCTCGACGCCACACTCAGGAAGAAATAGAAAATAAGGCGTCGCAGATACAGCGTCGCAGATACGACGCGCAGTACCTGAGACGATACTGGACCGATCAGTCGTCAGCCATCACCGGAGAGCAAGGCGGAAGGTGGAAGTGGCCGCCTTGGATTTTACTTTCGACTTTCGACTTCCGACTTCCGACTTTCGCCTTCAGGGTTCAGGCCCGTGCTGATTTCATGTGGGCGTGGGCCCTGAGCGCAGCAAGGGACAACACCGCCACGACCAGGAGGCCTGCAATGATCCCAAGCTGCCAGACGGGGCCGCAGTCGGACGGAGGGAGCATCCCGCCGGTGCAGGCGTTTACGTAGCCCAGGACGAGTGCCTTGCTAGTCATATGTCTCTAGCGCTGCGGCGCCGGATAGCTCCGACCGAATTGAGTCGGCTCCCTTGCTTTCATCCAAGCGAGATAACACCTTGCCGCCTCGAAATGCCCGCAAGACCTCGACGGCCCGCTCAAGGTACGCAACCTTTTCACGTTGCTCCAGGAGCTCGAATTCTTCCGTGCTGAGGAACCTGAAGGACTCGGCGGTCATATTCCGTCTCGGTGTCCACCAATAGCGAGAAATTGTTGCACGCCTCCATTGCGACGGATAGTCGCGGCTCCGCTACACAGTGACACCCTACAGTGACACACTCCAGCGGCGAGCCGGGTGAGGCGAAGGCGAGAAGGGAAAAAGGGGCTAGGCTAGGCCAGGCTCAAATTCAAGAATCGGGGAGTGAGTTGCGTACCGTAATTCGTTTGCTGGGTTGCCTGACGATTCTATTGCCCGCGGTGAGCAGCCCGGCGGCGGACGACGTCAGCGCCTTGCGGATGGAAGCGGAAAAGCGCGTTGGAATTTCCGTTTTTATCCCGTCCACGCGGCACCTTCCGGAACACCCTCAACCGGACGTGAGCTTCGAGCCGCTTCGAGTTGTCGAGTCGCGCGGCGGCGACGCGCAGGCCGTGGCGCTCTATTTGCGCGCATACATAGACGAGTTCTCCAAGTATCCGCGCTCGTTCCTGCACGCGGTAAACGTGGAGTGGGTGGCGTTCGTAAAAGGCCTGCGGGTTGGGCAGGAGCCCCGGGCAGCCACTTACCTGCGCTTCTACGCGCCCACGACGATGGCACCACGGGGCGGCATGGTCTACGACGTCCAACAGGGCGCCACCAATCGCGCGTACGTGCGGCGCGCGCTCCATCATGAATTCTTTCACTTCATCGATGAAGGTGTGCAGGCCAGGGGTATCGAGGACGCGAACTGGCTGGCCATGAATCCGCCGGGCTTTCATTACACCGGAAAGATGGCGGGCTTTTCGCGCCGGCTTGACCATCCTGCGCCGGGGATCATTACAACGTACTCGGCGAAATCGAGTTCGGAGGACCGCGCGGAGTTGTTCGCGGCTTTGATGGACGAGGAAACCTACCCGCGTCTGCGGGAAATCGCTGCAGCGGATCCCGTGGTGCGGCGCAAGATCAGATACCTCGTTCGATTCCTGGAGCGCATCGACCCGGCGATGGGCAGCGGTCATTTCCGCAAGCGACTCGGGGAATATTGGCAACCGTTGACGCTACGACCGTAGGAATGGAGTCCATAGGAATGGAAACATGGGAATGAGGTCAGACCCCATCGAAAGAAGTGAAGGTTCAAAGAGTTAAAGTCCCAACACCCAACACTCATCACGCCACTGGACCGGAAGGAGCCAGGCTCGAGCTTCTTGAGGCAGAATGGCCCGAGCACGACCCACGATCACGTCCCACGCTCTCAACGACAGGAGGAACGCATGACTATCGAGCTCAAGTACCTGGCACTCGTCACGACGCTCACCGCGCTGATCTGGATACCCTACATTCTCAACGTGATCGTGGTCCGCGGCGTGGTGGATGCGGTCGGCTATCCCGAGAATCCGAAGCCGATGGCGCCGTGGGCCGAGCGGATGAAAGCGGCGCACTACAACGCCGTCGAAAACCTCGTGGTCTTCGCGGCGCTGGTACTGGCCGCGCACGCCGCCGGGGTCAAGGGAGAGGCGACCGCCATGGCCTGCGTGATCTATTTCTGGGCGCGGGCCGTCCACCTCGCCGCCTACACTTTCAGGATCCCGTGGGTCCGCACGCTGGCTTTCGTCGTCGGGTGGGGCTGCCAGATTACCCTGGCACTCAAGATACTCGGGCAATAGCCATGTTCACGAGATTGATTCACGCACTGGTTGTGTCCGTCGCGGTGCTGCTGGCGGGCACCGCGCTCGCGCAGTCGTATCCCACCAGGCCGGTTCGCCTCATCGTGCCGTTCGCGCCCGGGGGCACCAACGACATCCTGGGACGCATGGTGGCAACGCACCTCGGCCAGAAGCTGGGCCAGAACATGATCGTGGACAACCGTCCCGGCCACCAGGGGATCATCGGCACGAACCTGGCGGTGAACTCGGCGCCGGACGGCTACACCCTGGTGATGATTTCCGCGGCGTACACGATGAACCCGGTGACGCTGAAGATGCCCTACGATTCGCTCAAGGCGCTGGAGTTCGTCGCGAAGATCGGGGCGAGCTTCCTCGTTCTGAGCGTCAACCCGTCGCTGCCGGTCAGCTCGGTCAAGGACCTGGTGGCCGAGGCGGGGCGCAGACCGGGCGAGATCGTGATCGCCAGCTCGGGGGGCTTCATGCACTTCGCCTCGGCGCTGTTCCAGAGCCTGTCGAAGCAGAAATACAACATCGTTCTCTACAAGGGCGGATTCCCGGCCATGATGGACACCATCGGCGGCCAGACCCAGGTGCACCTTGCGGTGAGCGTGCCGGCGATACCGCACCTGCGCTCGGGCCGGCTCAAGGGCCTGGCGGTCGGCACCCTGAAGCGCACCGAGCTGCTGCCCGAGCTGCCGACGCTCGATGAAGCGGGCATCACGGGCTATGATGCGTCGAACTGGTATGCCGTAGCGGCCCCGGCCGGCACGCCCCGGCCGATCGTGAGGAAGCTGCACGGCGAGATCGCCGCGTTCTTCACGTCGCCCGAGATGCGGGAAAAGATGACCGCCATGGGCGCCGTGATCGACATCAAGACGGCCGACGAGATGCGCAAGATCATCCCGGCCGAGATCACCAAGTGGACCAGGGTCGCGATCGACGCGGGCATACCGCGGGAGGTGAACTAAGCCGTCAGCTGCCAGCCGTCAGTTGTCAGTCACAGAAGAGCAAGGCGAAAGGCAGAGATGACCCCAACGTGAAGGGCCCGGATTTTTAGGCTCGAGGTTTGCAGTTTTTAGCTGGCGGCTGGCGCCTGACGGCTGGCGGCTCTGAATAGAGGAGGGATGGCATGAAACCGATTCGATCGCTGGGCGCAGTTGTGGGTATCTTCGTGTTCGCATGCGGCGCGGCGTGGTCGCAGCCGTACCCGACGAAGCCGGTGCGGGTGGTTGTCGTGTTTCCCGCCGGAGGCGGGACCGATATCACGGCGCGAATAGTGTTTCAGAAAGTGTCCGACCAAATGAACCAGCAGTTCCCCATCGACAACCGGGCCGGCGCCGCCGGAATGATTGGCGCCGCGATCGTGGCGAAGAGCCCGCCCGACGGCTACACGATCATGGTGTATTCCCAGACGTTCATCAATAACTTTCATCTTTACCCGAAGAAGGACGTGCCGTTCGAACTGAAGGATTTCGCCGCGGTAGCGATGCTCGTGCGGTGGGTAGGGATGCTCACCGTCCACCCGTCGATGCCGGTGCGAACCACGAAAGAGTTCATTGCCCTGGCGAAAGCGCGGCCCGGCGAAATCCTCTACGGCTCGGCCGGCATCGGCGCCTACCAGCATCTTTCCATGAGCGTTTTCGCCAGCATGAGCGGAATAAAGGCGACCCATGTCCCCTTCAAGGGCGGCGCCCCGGCGGTCGTTGCCCTGGTGGGCGGCGAAGTCCAGTCGATACTCACGCCGATCGCGGAGGTCTTCCCCCACATCAACTCGGGCCGCTTGCGGCCGATCGCGGTGTCCTCCGCCACGCGGACCACCCAGTTCCCGAACGTCCCCGCCATCGCGGAGACCGTCAAAGGCTACGACTTCACCTCGTGGTTCGGCTGCCTCGCTCCGGCCGGCACGCCGAAGCCGATCATCGACAGGTTGAGCGCCGAGATCAAGAAAGCGCTGGCGCATCCCGACGTCATCGCGAGGCTCGCACCCCAGGTTCTGGATCCGATGCACCAGACGCCCGAGGAGTTCACCAGGCACCTCCAGGCCGAGTACGAAAGGATGAAGGAAGTCGTGAAGCTTTCGGGCGCTCGCGTCGAATAGAGGCAGCTGCCAGCCGCCGGCGCAAACACTCGACGCAAAGGCGCAAAGCCGCAAAGAAGAACAAAATGGAACCACCGATGAACACGGATAAACGCGATAACGGATCACCAAAGTCCCCTCCTGCCTGAGGGTGAGGCGGGGTACTCCCCTCCTGTCCGAGGAGAGGTGGCGCGGAAGGTGACGGGGTGGTGGAAGAAGGTGCCTGCGCACCTTCGAGCCACCGAACGCCAGCCGCCTCTGTGTGGCTGGCCGGGCGGGGTCACGCAGCGAAGCGGTGGGGGTGGTGGGAGGAAAACCGGAAAAGCCTCACCGCGAAGAGAAATGGAATAAGAGCAACAGCAGGCCTTCGGCCCGCGAGGAAAGGCGCCAAGGTCGCGTATCGGCCACACCTTTGCGGTAAAGCTTTTCGCTCATCAGTCGTCGCGAGCTACACGAAAGCCGCGGGCCCAGACCCGGATGACAACGGGGCTCCCGACGCGGTAGGCGGCGCGCAAGCCCAGTGGACCGTCTTCCCAGGATCCGCCGCGCACCACGCGCAGGAAGCAGTTGCCGGCAGCCCACGCGCTCCCGTCCGCCGGAGCGCCGCTGTAGTTCTCGTTCCAGCAGTCCTGCGTCCACTCCCACACGTTGCCCAGCATGTCGTGGAGACCGAACGCATTGGGGCGATAGCTTCCAACGGGGGCGGTGTAAGCGTATCGGTCGCTGCAATCGACGCCGTCCCAGCCGCTCGCGCCGCGCACCTGCGCCCGGGTCGTGAGATCGGTGCTGTTGGCATAGCCGCAGGACAGGTCCGCGGCATCGCCCCAGAAACGCGTCGTCGTCGTGCCGGCTCTTGCCGCGTATTCCCACTCGGCTTCGGTCAGCAAGCGATAGGCCCGGCCGGTCTTCCGGCTGAGCCACCTCGCGTAGGCGCTGGCGTCGTCCCAGCTGACGCACGCCGCGGGGTGCGAGTCGTCCTGGGCATAGCCGGGGTTGCGCCAGTCCCTGGCCTCGTCTTTCTCGAAGTCGGTCCCGCCCCAGACGAAGCACCCGTCGCCGCCGCGGCCGGTGGCTTCCGCGAATGCCCGGTACTGGCCCCGCGTTACCTCGAACTTCCCCGCGGAAAAACGCGCCACATTCACCGGGTGCCGGGGCTCGCTGCGGTTATGATATTGAGAGGACAGCCCTGCGCGCTCTTCCTCGCCCGGGGCCGTCCCCATCACGAACCGTCCCGCTGGAATGACCACCATCTCCGGGCAATCCGCGCAGTCCCTGAAGACCGTGCCGGGAGGCCTGTCCTGCGCGGCGGCCGCCGATTGCAGCGCAATGGACAGCAGCACGAGAAAAGCAAATCGGAGGCGGAGCGCTATTGCCGTTTTGAGATCATGTACCCTCGGCATTGCGTTTTCCCTGAGCACGGCTGTATTCGGCGCCCTTCCCGGCGTCACCGAATTCAAAACCAACCCTGAAAAAGTCACGGACGCCGAGCTGTCGGCATTGCTCGACGCGCGCGTTGCGTCGGCTGACGTCATCGCCATCGGAGAAAGCGTGCATGGGTCGTCGGGATTCCTGAGAATCCAGGCTCGGCTCATTCGTTACCTGGTTTCAAGGCACGGATTGAGGCTGATCGTCTGGGAAAGTGCGACCCTGCGCAGCCTCGAATTAGGCCGGTGGGTGGCGTCGTGCACGACGGCCAAAACTCCGGCGCCGCTGGACGTGCTGTATTTCCCCACGGAATCCGATCGGGCATTGTGGGATTGGGTCTGCGATTTCAACCGGTCTCACCCGGGCGATCCCATTGTATTCCGGGGCATGGATGTCTGGGACCGCCCCTGGGAGCACTTCGCGAGGATCCGGACCCTGGGCGTGCGTGCCGGCATCGATCCCTCGCTCCTCGGGAGCATTGCGGCGTCCTGCCCGGTGCAACAAGCTTCGTCGTGGCCCGAGATCCAGGCTATCTACGAAAAGCTGGACCGCGACGGGAGGTTCCTTCCCGAGGCCGCTTACCAGGAGTGCCGTGCCGGCTTGACCGCCCTGCTCGATACCGCGAGACGATCGGGCCTGGAGAAAAAAAAGAAGAAGGATGCGGGCTCCGATGACGCTCTCGAGCTTGCGATTTCGGCTTCGACGATGCTGGGATGGCTGGGGTTCTACAACTACAACTGGTCGGATGATATTCTCAGCTGGAACGAGCGCGACCGGGCCCAGGGCAGAAATCTGATGCTCGTGATGGAAAAGCACGACGCCACGCGAGCCATCCTGTCCGCCCATACCACCCACGTTTCGCACAACCGCTCGCCGGCGGACTGGTGGGGGTATGGAGATCTCAAGTCCGGCGTCTACTTTTTCGCGGAAATGACCCGGAAGAAGGTCTTCAATATCGCGCTCACCGCGTATGAGGCGTCCGGAACCCAGGGGCGCTGGTCGCTCCCCGTCGCCCCCAACTCCCTGGACAGGAAACTGCATGATGCCGGGCACGATTTCTCGTTTTTCCCGTCGAATGCCGCTTTCCTGTCGGAAAACGCAAAGTGGTGGATGCAAAACGGCAACTTTCCCGGACCCTACGAAAGCGGCGTTGAATTCATCCCGGGGGATCACTTCGATGCGTTCATCTTTTTCAACCGGTCGCACCTCGACAAGGCCTTGCCCCCAAGACCTCTTTGGGAGCCCTAACCAGACGCCAGACGCCAGACGCCAGGCGTCAGACACCAGTCATCGGTCATCACCTGAAAGAGAACCGTCCATGCTTTGGACCATCTCCCGCGTAGCCGGTCCGAACTTCGCCGCGATGCGCGAAAAGGGCCTGAAGGCCCACCTGGATTACCTCCACGGTCAAAAACGTATACTGGTGGTCTCCGGGGCGACGCTGACCGACGATGGCCAGGAGGTCATCGGCAGCCTGCTGATCGTCAACGTGGGCAGCCGGGCGGAAGCCGAGGCGTTTGCGGACGGGGACCCGTTTCAAAAGGCAGGCATGTTCACCGGCGTAACGATCACGCGCATGCGCAAGGGGCAGTGGAATCCGCAGGCAGCCGAAGGTGCCTAGAACGTATCTCAAAAATCCAGAAAAGCAGAATTAACCACAGATAAACACAGATGAACACGGACGAAATCCCCTGCTAAACAAGGCATTGGGTTTTTGATATCTGTGTGTATCTGTGTTCATCTGTGGTTCCATTCAGTTTTTGAGACAGCTTCTAACAACTCAGACGCCAGACGCCAGACGCCAAGCCGATGGGGTCGGACCCCGTTGAAAGAAGTGGGAGTTCAAAGAGTTAAAATCCCATTACCCATTACCCATCACCATCAGTACAGGGGCTAACATGATCGCTATAGAATCCACTCCCGCAATGGCCGCGAAGGTTTACGCGACCATGGCAAAGAATCTCAAGGTGGCGCGCCGGCGCCTGGGCAAGCCGCTGACCCTCGCCGACAAGGTGCTGCTCGGGCACCTCGACGACCCGGCAAAGCAGGAGCTGCAGCCCGGCAAGAGCTACCTTTTCCTGCGCCCGGACCGCGTCGTTTTCCAGGACGTGCTCGGCCAGACCGGCATGCTGCAGTTCATGCAGACCCGGCGCGACCACGTCGCGGTCCCGACCACGATCCACTGCGACCACCTGATCCAGGCGCGCGTCGAGGGCGAGCGGGACCTGCGCGAGTCGCTCGCGGAAAACACCGAGGTCTACGGCTTCCTGCGCTCCGCGGCCGCCAAGTTCGGCGCGGGCTTCTGGGGGCCGGGCGCGGGCATCATCCACCAGGTCGTGCTGGAGGAATACGCCTTCCCCGGCGAGCTCATCATCGGCACGGACTCGCACACGCCCAACGCCGGCGGGCTGGGCGCGTGCGCGGTCGGCGTTGGCGGCGCGGACGCGGTGGAGACCATCGCCGGGCTGCCGTGGGAAGTGCTGTATCCGAAGCACATCGCGGTCTACCTGACCGGGAAGATGAGCGGCTGGACGGCGCCCAAGGACGTGATCCTGTACGTCGCGGGCGCGCTCACCGTCTCCGGTGGCACCAACGCGATCGTCGAGTACATCGGCCCTGGCGCGCGCACCATCAGCGCGACGGGCAAGGCCACCATCACCAACATGGGCGCGGAGCTCGGCGCCACGACTTCGATGTTTCCCGCCGACGAGCACATGGCGAGATACCTGCGGGCGACCGGCCGCGGCGCGCTCGTGCCGCTGATGGAGAAGAACATGGCGCTCCTCCAGCCGGATCCCGAGGTGGAGGCCGACCCGGAGAAGTACTACGACCGCGTCGTGCGCCTCGACCTGTCGAAGCTCGAGCCGCACGTCGTGGGCCCGCACTCGCCGGACCGCGCGCGGCCGATATCGAAGCTCGCTTCCGAGGTGCGCGACCCGGGCAACAAGTTCCTCGAGCCGATCTCGAGCGCGCTCATCGGCAGCTGCACCAACTCCTCGTACGAGGACATGAGCCGCTCGGCGGACGTGGCGGAGCAGGCAAAAGCGCGCGGAGTGAAGGCGGCCGTGCCGTTCCTGGTGACGCCGGGCTCGGAGACGGTGCGCGCCACCATCGAGCGCGACGGCCAGATGCAGTCGCTCAAGGACATCAACGGCACCGTGCTGGCGAACGCGTGCGGCCCCTGTATCGGGCAGTGGCGCCGGGCCAAGGAGGTCTCGACGGTGCCGAACACCATCGTCACCTCGTACAACCGCAACTTCCCGGCGCGCAATGACGGCTCGGCGACCACGATGAATTTCATCGCGAGCCCGGAGATCGTCACCGCGATGGCGCTCGCCGGCAAGCTGTCGTTCAACCCGCTGACCGATACCCTGACCGGCGCGGACGGCCGGCCGTTCAGGCTGAACCCCCCGAAGGTGGCGCCCGAAGTGCCCGCGAAGAGCTTCGACCGCGGCAAGGCGAGCTACATCGCGCCGCCGAAGGACGGCAGCCGCGTGGAGCTCAAGGTGGATCCCAACAGCGAGCGGCTGCAGCTGATGCAGCCGTGGCCGGCGTGGGACGGCAGGGATTTCCTCGATATGCCGGTGCTGCTGAAGACGAAAGGCAAGACTACGACCGACCACATCTCGCCGGCCGGCCCGTGGCTGCGCTTCCGCGGGCACCTCGACAAGTTCAGCGACAACATGTGCATGGGCGCGATCAACGCGTATACCGGCGCGGCCGGCAAGGTGAAGAACGTGCTGACCGGAGCGGCGGGCGAGATGGTCTCGAAGGTCGCGCGCGACTACAAGGCGCAGGGCGTCAAGTGGGTGATCGTCGGCGATGCCAACTACGGGGAGGGCAGCAGCCGCGAGCACGCGGCGCTGTCGCCGCGCCTGCTGGGCGGCGTCGCGGTCATCGTGCGCAGCTTCGCGCGCATCCACGAATCGAACCTGAAGAAGCAGGGCCTGCTCGCGCTCACGTTCCAGAGTCCCGCCGACTACGACCGCATACGCGAGGACGACCGCGTGAGCCTCGTCGGCTTGCAGAATCTCGCGCCGGGAAAACCGGTCGAATGCCGCGTGAAGCACGCCGACGGCACGAACGAGACGTTGAAGCTCAACCACTCGTTCAGCGCGGCGCAGCTCGAATGGTTCCGCAAGGGGTCCGCCTTGAACCTGTTCCACAGCGCCGCCAAAAAGCCCGCGGGGAAGAAGAAGACTGCCGCCGCCCGCAAGCGGCCGGCGCGGAAAAAGAAGTCCAGGAAATGAGGTTACCTAATAGCCGTCAGCTGTCAGCCGCCAGTCGTCAGCCGCCAGTCGTCAGCCGTCAGCTGTCAGCCGTCAGTCAGCCGTCACACAGGAGACAGCATGGCACGTGAAATCATCCGCCCCAGGGAAGGCACTCCTCCCAAGGCGCCCCTGTCTCCCGCGGTGAAGGTCGGCAACCTGGTCTTCGTCTCCGGCACGCCGGCTTTCTACGGCGATCGGCAGATCGCCAAGGGCGATTTCCCGGCGCAGATGCACCAGGTGATGAAAAACATGCAAACCGTGCTGACGGCGGCCGGGAGCAGTTTCGACAAAGTGGCCAAGGTCAACGTCATCCTGGTGCGCAAGTCGGACTGGGAGGACATGAACCGGATCTACCGCGAGTATTTCAAGGAGGGCAACTTCCCGGCGCGCACGACGATCGTCTGCGACCTGGCGAACCCGGATTTCCTGCTCGAGATCGAGTGCGTTGCCGAGGCTTAAGATTAGTCGTCAGTCGTCAGTCATCAGTCATCACCCGAGGAATATGAAAGTGAAAGCAACCAATCTTCTTGCATCGATGTGTGTGCTTCTGCTGGGCGCTTGCACTTCGGACGAAACCATTCGGGCAAAGGTAACCGAAGCGGCGGATACCGGCCGGCTGGCTGCCCAGGCGGTGGAGAATCACTTCAAGAAGCGCAGGCGTTACCCGGCTCAACTCGAGGAAGCCTATGTCCGGCCGACACCGCTGAAGGAGATCCAGCTGATGAGCGTAGACCCCAAGACCGGGGTCGTCCGGGTTACGCTTTCTTTCCGCCCGTTGGAGGGGAAGTCTCTGCTCTTCGTGCCGACGAGAAAAGCCAAGACCTTCACGTGGCGTTGCACCAGCGAGGACATAGACCCGAAGTACCTGCCGGCGGCGTGCGGGGGGAGCATGGGCAAAGGCAAGTGAAAGCTGTCAGTCGTCAGTCATCAGTCGTTCCTGAAAGGGGAGGTAGCCAATGAAAAGAAACATCGGTGTGCTGCTGCTGGCCGTATGGCTCATCCTGACCGGGCTCATTCCGCTGATCAATTTGAGCTTCAACTACCTGGGCACGGGGATGGCCGTCCTCGCCATCGTGGCCGGCGTGTTGATTGCCATCGGCCGATAGCTCGTCGCCCCCGTTCCACAAGGCAATCGCGTCATGGTCGAGACCGTGCTGTACGTGCGGCAATGAAGTAAGCAACAAGTCAGCTCACCGGCAAGCCTCATCAGGGCGAGTCGAATCACGAATCACGATTCACGAATCACGCTCTCGCGGGAAACATGACACTCCTCCTGGCCTTCCTCATCGGGTTTCTGACGGGCCTGCGCTCGCTCACGCCGGCCGCGGCGACGGCGTGGGCGGCGCACCTGGGCTGGCTCAAGCTCCAGGGCTGGCTCGCCGACATCGGCTCGACGCCGGGCGTCGTGATCTTCACGTTATTGGCGCTCGCGGAGCTTGCCGCCGACAAGTCGCCCAGGATGCCGAACCGCACCTCGGGCCAGGGCCTTGCCGCGCGTATTTTCATGGGAGGACTGACGGGCACGTGCGTTGCCGCCGCCGGCGGCGAGAGCCTGGTGCTCGGCGCGATACTGGGCGGCTTCGGCGGTATTGGGGGATGCTTCGCGGGCTATCATGCACGCAGGCGGCTGGTGCAGGCCTGGGGCAAGCCGGATTACTACGTCGCCGTGGCGGAAGATCTGGTCGCCATCGGCGGCAGCGTGTGGATAGTCTCGCGATTCGCGTGACTATAAGCACCAAAGGAAAGACAAGCACCAAATTACAAATACCAAGCACCAAACAAGGTTTGTTTGAGATTTGGGATTTGAGATTTGCAATTTGTTTGGGATTTGGAGCTTGGAGTTTGAGATTTGTTTGAAAGTTGGGATTTGAGATTTGGAATTTGCCGTAAGTTGGAGGGGACATGAACACGATAGTCTTGTTTAAGCGCCTGATCTCTTTTTTCATCGCTGGCTTGGCGCTGCTCGGCACGGCGGCCGCGCAGGACTATCCGACGCGGCAGATCATCCTGATCGTGCCGTTCCCCGCCGGCGGCTCGACGGATATCCAGGCGCGGCTCCTCGCCGAGCCCATGCGGCAGGCGCTCGGCCAGCCGGTGCTCGTGCAGAACGTGCCGGGAGCGGGCTCGACTATCGGCGTGGGCCGCCTGGTGCAGTCGCCTCCGGACGGATACACCCTGATCGTCGGCAACTGGACGAGCCACGTCGGCGCCGGCGCGGTCTATCCGGTCAAGTGGCATCCGCTGACCGACATGGAGCCGGTGTCGATTCTCAGCACGACGACGCTCATCTTCGTCGGGCGGACCGGCTTGCCGGTGAGCACCGGCAAGGAGCTCGTAGCCTGGCTCAAGGCCAACCCCGACCAGGCGACCGCGGCACACGTGGGCGCTGGCAGCGGCGCGCACATTTGCGGCATCTACTTCGAGCAGAAGACCGGCACCCGCTTCCGCTACGTGCCGTACAAGGGCGGAGCGCCCGCCATGGCGGACCTGCTCGCCAACCAGGTGGACCTGTTCTGCGGCGAAGCCTCGCAGATGCTGGGGCACTTCAAGGCTGGCAAGATCAAGCCCCTGGTGGTCATGTCGAAATCCCGCTGGCGGCCGCTGCCTGAGGTGCAGACCATGGAGGATACCGGCGCGTCGGATACCTACATTGCGTTCTGGCAGGGCATGTGGGCGCCCAAGGGAACGCCGCGGCCGATCGTGGCGAAGATCGCCGTCGCCGTCGCCAGGGCATTTGCCGATCCGGTCGTTATCAAGCGGCTGACCGAGCTCGGCCAGGACCTCCCGTCACGCGACCAGATATCGCCGCAAGCCCTTGCCGCCTATCACAAGTCCGAGATCGACAAGTGGTGGCCCCTGATCAAGGGGGCGAGCATTAAAGTCGAGTAAGTCGGAAGTCGAAAGGATGGGAACAAAGGATGAAGGCGGAAGGACAGGAACAAAGGATGAAGGCGGAAGGATGAAGGATGACCGTCACGCCATGCGTGACAACAGCAGTCCCGACCTCTCGTATTCCTTCGGTCGGAAGAGGGATTGCTGACCGGACGGGAGTGAAAGGTCAGGACACCAGGATTCAAGCGCAGCTTGGGGTCATCCCTCATCCTTCATCCTTCATCCTTCGGGCACGGCCAGGGGTCATCCCTCATCCTTCATCCTTAAGCTTCACCCCGGCTTGTCCGGCGCGGGAAGTGGCGTCAGAATTGACGATCATCGTTGAATTCCCACTGGAGGACTTGCGACATGGCAGCAAAGACAGCGAAAAAGGCCGCAGCCGCGCCGGCGACGGACGGCTTCGACCACACGTTCAAGGCGATCCACGACCACGAGGTGCCGTGGGAAAGCGACGACGTGCGCGGGATACTGAAGCTCCCGCCCGGCGTGCAGGTAAAGGTATTGAACTACGACCCGGTGATGAAGCGCTTGGACATGAAGCACCGCTTCCCGCCGGGATACGTCGAGCCCGCGCACTCCCACAAGAGCTGGCACTCGATCCTGGTCACCAAGGGCCGCATGTGCGTGGCGGGCAAGGACCTGCGGCCCGGCGACTACGTGTTCGGATGGGACATCCCGCACGGGCCGTACGAGTATCCCGACGGCTGCGAGGTGTTCATCGTCTACATGGGCGACCCGACGCACAACTGGGACAAGGCCGGCCTCCTCAAGCACCAGAACGTCTGGCAGGCGGAGACCGAGGAGGGCAAGAAGGGCGTCGAGACGCACATACAGAAGCGCAAGGCCGGAAAAGTGTGATACGGCGTGATTCGTGATTCGTGATTGGTGATTCGGATTCGCAAGAAAAACCCCGCCGCGGCGGGGTTTTTCTTGGGGGAGTCCCGCCCTATCGCGTCACGCATCATCGCGTCACGCTCTACCGCGTCACGCTTCATCGTGTCACGCCTCATCTGCCCAGCAGGGCGAAGACCTTTTCCCCGAAGCGCTTCCGTGCCTCGTCGTGCACGGGCTTGACGGCGCGGGCGAACGCGGCGCGCTCGTCCGCGGTCAGCTCGACGAATTCGCAGCGTTCGGCCTCGAGAGCCCTGCGCGCGGTCACCTCTTCCGCGACGGCGAGCTCCCGTTGCAGGGCGATGGCCTCGCGCGCGACGCGTTGAATCGCCGCCTGGAGCCGCTCCGGCCAGCCCTCGAATGCCGCCCGGCAGAGGTAGAGACCGCGCGACATGTAGCAATGGTTCGTGAGCGTCACGTGGCGGTGGACCTTGTGGCAGCCGTAAGTCACCGTGTTCGCGAACGGATTTTCCTGCGCGTCCACGGCGCCGGTCCGGACCATTTCCAGTCCTTCCTTGAGATCGCACGGGAACGGGATCGCGCCGAGCGCCTCGAAGGTCCGCGCGTGCATCTGGCTCGGCATCAGGCGGATCTTCATGCGCGCCATGTCCGCCGGCGTCCGCACCGGCCGCAGGCGGTTCGTGACGTGGCGGTAGCCGTTCTCGAAGTAGCCGAGCACATTGAAGGCGTAGCGCTCCTCGATCCTGCGGCTCAGGTAATCCCCCAGGGCGCCATCCATCGCGCTGCGCGCGTGCGCGAGGTCGCGAAACAGGAAGGGGAGGTCGGCGAATTCCAGCTCGGGCACCTTTTCGGTCAGGTAGCTGGTGGACTGGTAGGTGAGCGTCAGGATGCCCTGCTCGGTCATCCACAGCAGGTCGCCGCCCTGATATCCCAGGTCGAGGATGTTCCAGACGTACTTGATATCCACGCCGTCGCCGAACTCGGCCGCCAGGCGATCGCCGATCGCTTTCAGGCCGCGGCTGTGGCTCGTCGTCGGCGGGCCGTAGCCCCCCATGACGATCCGGATCGGTTGGCTCATGCGGGTCGGAGCGGAAAGAGATTCGCGCCGATTATCCCAGAACGGACGGGCGCCGGGAGTATCATCGGCATTCCCGCGTAGGCGGGAACCCAGGTCATCGATTCGGCTTGCGGGTGGTTTCTGGACTCCCGCCTTCGCGGGAGTGACGATAGTTTTTCAACAATCCATTTTTGTATCGTCAGGAGGAGACATGGTGCGAGCCGCAATCGTAGGGCTGGGCTGGTGGGGAAAGACTATCGTTGACGCGGTGCAGGGCAAGAGCGATCAGATCACCTTCGTCGCCGCCAACACGCGCACGCGCTCCAAGGCGGAAGACTTCTGCCGCGAGCGCAAGATCGAGCTGCGCGACAGCCTGGACGACGTGCTGAAGGACCCCAAGGTCCAGGCGGTCGTTTTCACGACGCCTCACAAGCAGCACGAGGAGCACGTCAAGCGCGCTGCGCAGGCGGGCAAGCACGTCTGCATGGAAAAGCCCTTTACCCTCACCGCGGCGAGCGCCCGGTCGGCGGTCGAGGCGGTCAAGAAAGCGGGTGTCGTGCTCGCGGTGGACTTCCAGCGGCGGTTTCACCCGTCCATCGGCGAGATCCGCAAGCGCGTGCGGGACGGCAGCCTGGGCCCCATTTCCTTCTGCGTCGGCGAAGTGTCCACGCCGAGCGGGCTCGCGTTGCCCAAGGAGTCGTGGCGCGTGAACCCGGAGGAGACGCCGGCCGGCGCGATGACAGGTCTCGGCGTGCATCTGGTGGACAGCTTCATCGATCTTTGCGGCGAAGTGAACGAGGTGTATTGCATCAACGCCCGCCGCGCGGCGCCGCTGGTGGACGACACGACGGTGTTCACCATGAAGCACAAGAACGGAGTGATCTCCACGAGCTATTGCACGCTCGCCAGTGCGGCGAGCTATTGCATCGCTGTCTTCGGCAAGAATGGCATCGCCGAGACGGCCCGGCCGAGCCTCGACACGTTTCGCTTCATGCCGGTGGCCGCCGGAGGGCCCCACGCGACCGCGCAACCGGAAGTCATCGAGCACAAGGGCTTCAACCCGGTGAAGGCGGTCATGGAGGCGTTCGCGGCAGCGGTCGAGGGAAAGGCGCCATACCCCATCACCGCCGACCAGATCGTGCACGGCGTCGCGGTGTTCGAGGCGATCGTGAAGTCGGCGAAATCCGGCGCGCCGGTCAAGGTCGCCTGACTGAAGGAGAAGTCTGGGGCGCCTTATCTGGGACGCTTCATCTGGGACGCTTGATCTGGGACGCCTTATCTGCGACGCCCTATCTGCGACCTTTCGACTTATAATTTGTTGCGGCTTCCGGGGACGATAAGAACAACTTTCTAACAGCCTGGGAGGGGTTTCCCCATGAGCCACCGCTACTCCGCACGTCCCGCTTCATGCCTGGCCGCACTGGCGCTGTTCGCGGCGCTCCCACTTCCGCCCGCGCAAGGCGAGGCGCTGGTCCCCGCGCGGCTGACGCCCGAGGAGCTGAGATGGGTCACGCAACCCGACGGCAACCGGCAGACCGTCATGGCCGGCAACCAGAGGGAGCTGGGTTTGTACATGTACCGCGCGCGGTTTCCGGCGAATTATCGCAACCGGCCGCATTTTCATCCCGACCCGCGCATCGTGACGGTCATGTCGGGCACGCTGTACGTCGGCTACGGCGAGAAAATGGACGACAGCCAGATGAAGGCATTGCCCGCCGGCAGTATCTTCACCCAGCCGCCCCGGCAGCCGCACTACGTCTGGGCGAAGGACGGGGAAGTCGTGATCCAGGTCACCGGCTTCGGCCCGTCGGGCACGATCCAGATCGAACTCAAATAGAAGCCCGGGCGAAGCGGGAAGGGGAGCGCTGACCGCGGATCAGGCGCCATCCCTCGCGCTGGTGGCGCGCCGCGGCGTGACATAGTGACTCGGACACTGCTTGCCGTTTCAGGCATTCTCTTCGACTCATCCCGGCGCCCGTCACTCATCACCGGCACAAGCCCTGATGCAGGAACTCCTGACTCTCCTGGTTTTCGCCATCGCCTTCGGCGGCCTCGCCATCATCGGGGTCGTGATCCTGCTGTCCGGTATGGTCGCGGCGGAGCGGACCTCGGCGGTTATCTGGTGCGCCGCGGCGGCCGCGTTGCTGTTCGCGGTGCAATTGGGCTGGATCGGCTTCTGGCATTCGTTCGGGGTAGGCTTCGGCGGTGAAGACGTAAAAGGCCGGACGGTCCTCCAATGGGGCGGCGCGATCGCGGTGGTGCTCGTCGGCGGGTTCCTTGCGTGGAAGCTTCCTTCTGCGGTGGAAAAGGTGGTCGAAAAGGCGCAATGGTGGCGAGACGGCGCCAGGGTCTCCGCGTTGATAGTCGTGGCGTACGTGCTCTATTTCGTCGGAGGAATACTTCTGCGGTGGGCGTATCGTCCCGGTGGGCTGCCGCCTTCGCTCACGGCCTGGATCATCACGCTGGCGGGCTTGGTGCTGGCATGGGGATTGTGGCAGCACCGCGTGTGGGCGTGGTACGCGGCGCTCGTTTGCGCGATCTACGCCGTTGCCCGTATTGCCTGGTTCGCCTGGCCCATCCTGCCGGCGGACGTGTCGTTTCTGTTCATGGCGACGCCGGCGGGCATCAGGCTGCTGCTGCTGGGGTCGCTGCTCGGCGTGCTGCTGTTCTCGAATGCCCGCAAGCTTTGCGCGGTGCAAAAGGCCGGAAATTCCGGGGCCTCGCCGCGCAGGAACGGAAAGTCCTGAACCGGCGTTTCCGGACAGGGGAGAAGAGCTGCGACGTTTGTCGTTGGAAAGCGAACCGTTGCCCCGGCCCGGGGGCATGAGGGTAATATCTCCTCGTTCCCCCTCCCGGTCCAAAAAATTATGCCCCCGATTCGACCCTGTTGAGGCAGAATGGCTCGCGTGACCTGCTATATCATGACGAGTGTATGAAGAACGCCGACGAGAGAAAGAGCAGCGACAAGAAAACGGACGAAATCACCGAGTGGCTGACCCGGAAAGGGCGCACGACGCTCGACCTCGAGGCGGCGAGGCAGCTTGCGTCCGAGGCGCCGGACCACTGGTATGTCGCGCTCCAGGGCGCCAAGGGCTACATCGTCGGCAAGATGACGATGCAGAAATATTCGGCGCGGCACATCCTCGTGGATGAAAAGGGACAGCCGATGTTCTTCCTGACCGCGGGTGCGGCGCTGCGCTTCCTGAAGAAAGAGCTCAACATAGAGAATCCGCACGTGTTCAGCGTCTAACTAGGGTCGAGGGTCGAGGGTCGAGGGTCGAGGGTCGAGGGTCGAGGGTCGAGGGGCGAGGGGCGAGGGGCGAGAGGCAGTCTCATGAACAAGCCGGCACGCAGAAAGGCCCACGAGCGCGTGCGTCCGATCAGGACGAAGCGCGATTTCGAAGGCGCGTCCGGCGTCGTCAAGAGATTGACGGGCCAGGCCGACCGCGATTCGACCGCCGAGATTCGCCTGCAGGCGCTGCTGCGGGAGCTGGACAAGTTCGAAGAGCCGCAAGACGATCCGGACGACGAGCTCCCCGGGGATATCGAGTACGGCGGACCCCGCCGGCGCTGGTCGGACGACTAGAACGCCATCTCAAACAACCCGGAAAAGCAGAATTAACCACAGATAAACACAGATGGACACGGATAACATCCCCTGCTAAACAAGGCATTGGGATTCAACATCTGTGTCTATCTGTGTTCATCTATGGTTGCGTCTTGTTTTTGGGACAGCTTCTAGTCCTTCCGTGATTCGCGCGCTGCCCGCATCCTGCCTGCCGCTGCTCGCGGCCCTCGCGTGGCCGGCCTGGTCGGCCGTCGGCACCGGCAGCGGGTTCTTCATCACCGGTGACGGTCACCTCGTGACGAGCTATCACGTCGTCGCGGGCAGCACGGCGATCCGGGTCAGGCCGCAGAACGGAAAGGAACTCCCGGCCGTCGTCCAGCGAATCGATGCCGCGAACGATCTTGCGCTGCTGAAGGTTTCCGCGACCTCGATACCCCTCGCGGTCGGCGCGTCGTCGGGGGTGCGGCGCGGAGACACGGTCTACGCCCTCGGCTTCCCGCTGGTCACGATACAGGGCTTCGAGCCCAAGGTGACGAACGGCATCATCAGCAGCCTCACCGGGCTGCTGGACGACCCGACCACTTTCCAGATCACCAACCCGCTGCAGCCGGGCAATTCCGGCGGCCCCATCGTGTCCTCCGACGGGCAGGTGGTCGGCATTGCCGCGAGCGTGCTCAGCGGGAAGCGCGTGGCGGCCCGGACCGGCGTTCTGCCGCAGAACGTGAACTACGCGATCAAGTCGAATTACCTGGTCGAGTTCCTGCGGTCGGTTCCCGGCCTGGATTTCCCGGTTTCCCGGGAGGCGGCGGTCGGGGCGCGATCCGCCGCCGACATCATCGCCGAGGCGGAGCGATCGCTGGCGCTGATCATTGTCGAGAAGCCCTCCGCCGGGTCCGCGAAGTCAGGCGGGCCCGCGCGGGCGGAGGTGGACGATTTCATCTCGATGGCGAGCGCGGTGGCGGCCTACCGGCGCGGCGACTACGAGGCCGCCGCAGCGACGTTCAGGCAGCTCGCGGAATCGGGGAACGCGCGGGCGCAATACGCGCTCGGCGCGCTGCACCGCAGCGGCCGGGGTGTTGGGCGCAGCGATGCCGAGGCCGCGAAATGGTACGAGCGCTCGGCGAAGCAGGGCTTCGCCGCCGCCCAGGCGAGCCTCGGCAGCCTCTACCTGACCGGCCGCGGAGTGCCCCAGAGCGACGCGGAAGCGGCGAAGTGGCTGGAGCTTGCGGCGGCCCAGGGCAATGCAAATGGCCAGGCGAATTTCGGCCTCCTGCACATGCAGGGGCGCGGGGTGCCAAAGGACGAAGCGCAGGCCGTGAACTGGCTTCGCCTTGCGGCGGGGCAGGGGCACGCGGGAGGGCAGGCGGGCCTGGGCATGGCGTACCGGGCGGGACGCGGTGTGGCGCAGGACGACGGCGCGGCCGTGAAGTGGCTGCGGCTGGCCGCCGAGCAGGGAAATGCCATTGGCCAGGCCAACCTGGCCGCCATGTATCGGCAGGGGCGCGGGGTGGCGAAAGACGACGCGGCCGCGCATTTCTGGTATTCGCTCGCGGCGGAGAGGTTTCCGTCCGGAAAGTTTCGAGACACGGCGGAAAAGCAGCGCGACGCGCTGGAGGCGGGCATGACCGCCGAGCAGGTCGCCGCATCCCGACATCGCGCGCGCGAGTGGAGGCCGGCGAGATGAGCCGTTGCAGCGGGGGCGCTGCGCACCGGATCTCCTGATATCGGGGCCGGGAACGCGCGCGGGGGCCGGCAGTCATATCGCGTTGAAGGTCCCGAGCCCACCACCATGAAAGGTATCCATTGGTACTCCTGCATCCTCGGACTGCCGGCTCTGCTTGCGGCGGCGGGGTGCATTCGCCCCGAGCGCGCACCAGCATCCGAGCCGCCAGGAGCAGTCGTTCCGAAAGACAAGCCGGTCGCGGCGAAAGCGCCGCAGCCTGCCGTCGCCGAACCTGCACCCACGACCGGGGTAACGGCCGCGCCGGCCGACGTTCCTCCCGCGAAGGCCCCGGCGGAAGCGCGCAAGGCTCCCGCGGAGCCGGCGCCGAAGAAAGAGACCAAGGCTCCTCCTCCACGGACGCCGGGTGCGGCGCCGCTGGACCTGGCAGCGCTGGAGAAGCGCCTGAAGGACACCGATGCGATCGGCGTTTTCACCAAGCTCACGCTCAAGAACCAGGTCGATGATCTTCTCGGGCGCTTCGAGGCGCACCATGACGGGACGAACAAGGCCAGTCTCGCCGACCTGCGGCAGCCGTTCGACCTGCTGATCATCAAGGTGCTTTCGCTCCTGCAGGACCGGGACGCCGCGCTGGCGGGGGCGATCGCCACGTCGCGGGAGGCGATGTGGGCCATCCTGTCGGATCCGGCCAGATTTCGGAGCTTTTTGAATCAGAATCGGGGTTAGGCGCTATGATCAGGACCATGAGGTATCTCGCGATGGCTTGGGTGGTCGCCGCCTTGAATGCGGGAGCGGCCGGTGCGGCCGAGGGGCTTTCCAAGGACCTGACTTCCACCCTCGCACTGCTCGGACTGCCCTGCGGCCAGGTAGTCGTCGCCCAACGCGTAGCGGATGACGACTATCTGGTGACGTGCAAGGACAAGAACCGCTACCGGGTGTACGTCAACGCGAAAGGCCGGGTCGTCGCCGAGAAGCGATAGTCCTCGCGTAGGCGGGGACCCAGACATAGGGCCCCCATCCTACCTTCCCCCAAAGCGGGGGAAGGGGATACCCGCCTTCGCGGGAATGACGATAAAGTCGTCAGTCGTCAGTCGTCACTGACAAGAGGGAGCATGGCCGGCACGCGGAAGCATCGCGGCGACGTCGGCGAGCTGATCGGGAATTGCGTCGCATCGGTTTCCGCCAGATGCCAGTCAGGTGCGAGAATCGAAACACGAATCACGAATCACGTAGTTGAGCTGGGAGCTTGAACATGCCGCGCATCACTCCGATCAAGTCCAGGGCCGATCTTCCCGTCGAGCACCAGCCCGTCGCCGACGCGGTGCTGAAGGTCTACGGCGACATCCGCGGGCCGTGGACCATGCTGCTGCACAGCCCGAAGCTGACGGCGAAAATGCTGCCGCTCACCCCCTTCTTCTGGCACGAGAGCATCATCGAGGGGAAGCTGCGGTCCGTCGGCATACTGGCGGCGGTGCGCGAGCGCGAGGCGGCGTATGTCTGGGCGGCCCAGGTCGGGATGGCCCGCAAGAACGGCGTGCGCGAGGAGTTCATAGACCTGCTTCGGGCAAAGGGTGACGCAAGCAAGCTGCCCGTGCCCGAGCGGGACATCGTGAACTATGTCCGGCAGCTCGCGCGCGCCAACCGCGTCGACCAGGCTACCTTCGACGCGCTCAAGAGCCGGTTCGGCGCGCAGTGGCTGGTCGAGCTGACCGCGACGGTCGGCTACTTCGGGCTCGTGTCCGGCATCGCCAATGCGTTCGAGGTGGCGGCGCCGGCGGATGGGGACAAGCTCGAAAAGTAAGGATGAAGGCGGAGGGATGAAGGATGACCATCGCGCATTGCGCGATACCCTGAAGTGTCCCGACCTCTCGTCACCTTCGGTCGGAAGAATGAAAACAACTGGCCGGACGCAAGTGAAAGGTCGGGGCTCCGGCTATCAAGCGTAGCTTGGGGTCATCCCTCATCCTTCATCCTTCATCCTTCGGGACTCACAGGGGAGGGGAGCCATGTTCGACAAGGAACGCTTCATCGAGGAATGCCTTGCCTCGCTCAGGGAAAGCAATGCGCAGAGCGCGGTGCGGGAGCTGGTGGCAAGCGCGGTAAGCGATCCCGCGCAGATATTCCGGGCACTGGGAGAGCCGAAGCTCTCGGGCGTACAGACGCTCTATCGGGCCGGGAACCTGACCATTCTCAACCTGTGCTGGGGCCCGCAGATGGTCTTCAAGCCGCACGACCACCGGATGTGGGCCGTGATCGGCATCTATACCGGGCGCGAGCAGAATTTTTTCTTCCGGCGCGGCGAGCAGGGCCTGCAGCGGCATGGATTGAAGGAGCTGGATGCAAAGGACACGGTCCCGCTTGGCGCCGACATCATCCACGCGGTCACCAATCCGCTGGACCAGGTGACCGGCGCGATCCACGTTTACGGCGGGGATTTCTTTGCGACGCCACGCAGCGAATGGGACCCTGCGACATTCCGGGAGCAGCCTTATGACGTGGAGCACACCATGCGGGCGTTCGAAGAGGCCAACGATCGGCTCCGCGGCAAGTAGTCTTCCGTGATGCGGGGTCCCGCAACGCATTTCCAGCGGCACGGCACCAGCGTGGACACCGCCAGCCCGGCCGTCTGCCCGAAATGCGGCTACCGGCGCACGGCGGCCGACGCCGCGCCGGCCTGGCAGTGCCCGTCCTGCGGGATCGCCTACAACAAGTTCGCCCCGCCGGCTCCGCGGCAACCGGCCCCCGTCGAGGACTTGCGGGAGCGGACGTTGTTGCACGTGGGGCAGCGCGACAAGGCGGGCGATGCCGCGATCTGGTTTTACGTGACGCTGGTGATCGCCTTCCTGGGGTTGGTCCTTTATGTTCCATGGCTGGGCGCGATTCGATGGCTGCCGGTGCTTCTCGCCGCCAGCGCATTTCTCTTCTGGTTGCGGGCGTATCGCCGGTTGCGGACGATCGAGGACGTCCCCACTTCCACCGTTGCGGCGGCGGCGCAGGGATACGTCGAGCTGAGGGGCGCCGCGGTCGCCGCGCCCGGCGATACTCTCCTGGGCTACCTGACGCGCCTGCCGTGCATCTGGAACCGCTATGGCTGGTACCAGGCGGGCGAGGACAAGTCCGGCGAAGTGGGCGAGCAGGGCGTGCCGTTCATCCTGCGCGATGCCACCGGCGATTGCGTGATCGATCCCGTCGAGGCCGAGGTGATCTGCGACCGCTGCCAGCGCTGGTCGTCGCACGAAGGCATCGTGTTCCAGGAGTGGAGCATCCGCGTGGGCGACCCGGTCTACGCCATCGGCTACTTTTCCTCGGGAGGACCGGCGGCCGAGCGCCACGTCAACATGAAGGTGTCGTACGCGCTGGCGGCGCAGGAGCGCGACGCCAGGGCCTACGTCCAGCGCTACGACGTCAACAAGGACGGCAAAGTGGACCGGCAGGAGACCGCGGCCGCGCGCGAGGCCCGGCGCAGCGACATCGTGCAGCAGCACACCCGGCAAGGCGGGGTGCATACGCTCGGTCCTTCCCCCGACGGGCGGCCTTTCCTGGTCATCGGCGCGGACCCCGGGCGCATCGCCTCGCGCTATCGCCGCCTCGCCCTGGCCCACCTCTGCGTGTTCCTTCTTGCGCTCGGCCTGGCCGCCTACTGGTGGATCTAGGGGTGGAGAAAGGGCCGAGCCTCCTTTACACTGGTCTGAAAAGAACCGGGTTGTCCATGACTTGATTTGGGGAGGGCTCCCGTGATCCACATACCGTCGAGAGGCGTTCTTGCGCTCGTTGCCGCCCTTATCGCGGGCAACGCCTGGGGAGCGCAGGCCGGGCTGGAGCCCGGCAACTGGAAGCTGAAGGTCGCGAGCACCGTCAACGGCAAGCCGGAGCCGGAGCAGAACACGCAGGATTGCCTGCGCGCCGACCAGTTGAAGGACCTCGGCGCCTATTTCGCGCCCGACCTGGAGGGCGCGAAGGCGAAATGCACCAAGACGCAGAAGCCGACCGGCGACGCAACCAAGCTGGCCTACAGGATGCGCTGCACCGGCAGCGGGTTCACCCTGGAAATGGACGCGGGCGCGTCCATCGAAAGCGCGCGCCATTTCGTCGTCGACATCCGCATGCACACCAGGACCCGCACGGAATCGGCCCTCGTCGTCGCGAAAGCGGAGGGGCGCTGGGACGGCGCGTGCAAGCCTGAATCGAAAAAGTGATGTGTGATGAGTGATGGGAACTTCCCGGAGTAGCCTGACGGCCTGGATTCTTCCCGCGGCGGGCAGCCTGCTCGCCGCGGCCGCGCTGCTCGGTGCCGCGCCGGCCGTTGCGCAGGGGGTGGTCTGCTGCAACATGCTCATCGATGTCAAAGGAAAATGGATCGGCGCCGGGCGCCGGTGCGACATGCAGGGGCTGAGCGAAGGGCAGCGCGCGATGGTCTGCGAGAAGCTCAGCAAGGCCGGCGTCATGTGCGAGGCCGCGCAGCCCTATTGCGGGAAGTGCGACAAGGAGGCGATCGCCAAGGCGCGCGCCGACTACGAGCGGTTGCTGAAAACCTATCGGGAAATCCGGGCCGCCGCGGACGATATGGGCAGGCGGGCGCAGGAGGTGGTGAGGCAAGGCGAGAAGATATTTTTCGACTACTTCACCGGCCTCGGTATCCAGGCGGCAAGCGATATTCTCACGAAGCCGGTGCCGCCGCACGTCAAGGGCGGGGTGCGCATCTACACCAGCGAAAGCGCGGAGGACGCCATCAAGGAGGGGGTGGACCTGTTGAAGGAGCTCTCGACGAAGCTGAAGGGTGGCGCGTGGAAAAGGGCGGCCCCGGTCGTGGACGTCATCAAGCTGCTCATGGACCTCAGTTTCGAGACAGCCAAGGTCTATACCCTGCTCGGGGAATTCGACCGCTACGCCAAGGAGGCGAACAAGTCGGCGGATGCAGCGCTCGATGCGCTCAAAAAAGCGACTGCCGCGCGCCAAAGGCTGGAGGCGCTGGAAGCGTTATGCCGGGCCGCCGAGAAAGCCGCCAAGCCGCCCGCCAAGCGCGATAGCGAGGAGGAAGACGACCGCTTCAAGTCCTCGGGCGAGCGCGAGCTCGAAGCCGCGATCAAGCTGCGGGACTCCTGGCGCAGGGCCGGAGACATGTACGAGGACACACGCGGCAATCTCTACGACGGCGACTCCGCCCTGCAGGAGGCCCTCGCGATCGTCCAGAAGCGCTCGTCCAGCGCCGCGGAAAGCCCGTATCTCAGGGTCTCGTTCGGCCGCGAAGCGCTGCTGCTGGCGGCAGCGGCGGACACCGCTCAGGAGATCAAGGCCGGCAATCTCATGTCAGTGGGCTTCAGCAAGATAGCGCGCGGGCTGGAGGTTTACCTGTACCTGCGCGACGAGGTGGCGGGTATCGTGAAGCTGGGGGCGGCGCGTTCGCCTGCGGGCGGGAAGCCGTCCGGGCGCTGAAGGGAACGGTTGTTCCGGAAGTCCCGGGCGCCGCATGCGGCGATGATCACCCAGAAGAACTTCTGGTTCTTTTTCGGCGGCACCTGGTTCGGCGTCGGCGCGGTGTTCGCGGTGATCGGCGCCGCCCTCCTGTGGCAGCAGTGGACGCTCTCCGGGCAGCTCGCGCGCGACGGCGCGACCGCGCAGGGCGTCGTCCTGGCTAAGAGCATGCGCAGCCGCAAGAACCAGGAGCCCACCTTCAGGGTGGAGTACCGCTACACGGCCGCGGACGGCGCGGCGAACGAGGCCGAGGCTGAAGTAGACGGCAAGACCTGGGATTCCCTCACGGAAGGCGGGGCGCTCACCGTCACCTACGCGCGCGGGCAGCCCCGCGCCCATCGTGTGGCCGGTCAGTCGACTTCGGCGAACCTCGTCGTCGGCTCGGTGTTCGCCGGACTGGGCGGGCTGCTGGCGATCTCGGGCGCGGTGATCCTGTGGCGGGCCCGGCGGCAACGCGCGGGCGACGCAGGGAAGGACTGAGACGATGGACCGCGCCGGCCTCTTGAAAGGCGCGCTGCGCGGCGTCGGGCTCCCTGCCGGGGCCATCATGCTCGTCGCCGGCGTCGTCTTCTCCTTCGGCGCGGCCGAGACGGGGCTGCAATACCGCGATGCGCCCGAGTTGCGCGGGGTCGTGACCGAGAAGCGCCTGGTCCGCGCCGACCGGGACCGGAACCGGTCCACGCGCTTCATCGCCCGCTACCGCGCGACCCTGCCCGATGGCGGAACGGTCGAAGCCGAGACGAGCCTGCCCCGCAAGGCGTGGGAAGCGCGCGCCGTGGGCGACGAGATCCCGGTGCGCTACCTCGCGAGCGAGCGCAGGACGCTGCCGGAGACCGGGTCCGCCGAGTTCGAAGGGTCGGTCATCATGGGCGGCCTGGGCGCGATCCTCTTCGTGGCCGGGCTGCTCGTCGCGCGCGGGCCGGTGCGGAGACTCTTCGATCTCACGCGCCTCATCGGAGGCGGCAGGCCGGCGACGGCGACCGTCGAGAGCGTCTTCGAGACCTCGACCTCCGTCAAGCGCATGATTTACTGGCGGCTCCGCTATCGCTACCGGGATGCGGTGGGCCGGGTGCACGAAGGCGAGAGCGATCTGCTCACTCCCGGCGAGGCCGGTGAATGGGAGGCCGGCGCGACCGGCCCCATCCTCTACGATCCGTCACGGCCATCGCGCAGCGCGTGGCTCGGGCGCCACGCGGTGGCCCCGGACCCTGCGGCGCCGGGTCTGGTGGCGCGGATGGGGTCCGCGCTCATGAGGTTGACGCGGTGGACCGTCAATATCGTCCTGGTCCTCGCCGCGATCTTCGTCGCGGGCGTGATCGGTGAGCTCACGCCGGCGCTGAAGGAGCTCGACGCGTGGATGACGGGCCAGCGGGCGCCGTTGCTGTACGCCACCGGCGGAGCGACCCTGCTCGGCCTGTTCGTGATGCTGGGCGCCCTCATTTCCATGATCATGCAGCGGGGCACGCCGCTGGACCATACCGGCGTCGAGAACGTCTCGCGCTCGGTGCGCGACGCGCAGATGGGCCCGCGCATCTGGCGCACGTCCACCTACCGCGTTTTCGGCGCGACGGGGGGCGCATCCGCCGACGATGAATTCTCGTTCGCCGAGCTGAAGGGCGCGTTCCGCAGCGGCGCGATCCGGCGCGAGGGACTCTGGCGCACGCGCCTGGGCGTGCTGTGCGGCGCGGCGCTGATGTTCTTCGGCATATTCGGCATGGCGATCGTGCTCTCGCCGCTCGCGCTGAAGGTCCTCCTGGCGGCGGCGGTCGTCTACGCCGTGCTGCGCACGACCTGGGGCTTCATCCGCGCCTAGCGGCGAAGTCGAAAGGCGAAAGTCGAAAGGCGAAAGGGCCCCCGCGCTGCGGGGGCCCCATCACCCGTCACCGGCCGGGGCCTGCGGCGGCAGGGAGCACCCTCACTTTGCCGGGATCTCCGCGCGCTGGGAAGGAAGAGCCGGCCCAAGGCCTCCCCGCGGCTTGCCAATTGGCCTTGACTTGGATATGGTGTCCACGTAGTGGGCAAGGAGGCGCGCTTCTCTCGGAGGAGGGCGCCGCGAATAGACGACTCAAGACCCGCCGCGTGGAGCGGGCGGGCTATGAGGCGCCAGATGAGGAGGTTGGATGCAACGCTTTATCGCGATTCGCGTGCTCCAGAGTCTCCTGGCCATCCTGGTCATGAGCGTGATCGTCTTTAGCCTCGCGCGAATCAGCGGCGACCCGCTGGAAGTGATGTTGCCGATCGAGGCGCAGGAGGAGGATTACGAGCGGCTGACCAAGTACTGGGGCCTCGACAAGCCGCTCCACGAGCAGTACGTCGTCTTCGTCAAGAAGGCCATCCAGGGCGATTTCGGCGAATCCCTGAAGTACCAGGGCCAATCCGCCATGGCCCTCGTCATGGAGCGACTGCCCGCAACGCTCGAGCTCGCGGTATTCGCGCTGCTCATCAGCGCCATCATCGCGGTGCCCATAGGGGTTCTCGCGGCCGTTGCAAAGGGCACCGGCTGGGACGCGGCGGCAAAAATCATTGCGCTCCTCGGCCAGTCGCTGCCCGGATTCTGGCTGGGGATCGTGCTGATGTGGATTTTCGCCGTGCATCTGGACTGGCTTCCATCCTCGGGCCGGGGCGGGCTCCAGCACTTCATACTGCCCGCCATCACGCTCGGCTGGTTCCAGGTGGCCGCCATCATGCGGCTGGTCCGCTCGTCGATGCTCGAGGTGCTGGACAGCGAGTTCGTGAAGCTGGCGCGCGTCAAGGGAATACCGGAGTGGAAAGTGGTCTGGAAACACTGCCTGCGCAACGCGGGAATCGCACCGCTCACCTTTTTCGCCATCATCGCCGGCATCCTGCTGACCGGGTCCGTGGTGACCGAAACCGTCTTCACCTGGCCCGGCGTGGGGCTGCTGGTGGTGGACGCTGTCCGGTCCAGGGATTTCCAGGTCGTTCAGGCCGTCGTGATCGTATTCGCGGTAATCTTCATCCTGTGCAACCTGCTGGTCGACATCCTCTACGCGTATCTCGATCCACGCATCCGATATGAATAGCAACCTGGAGGACACCGGATCATGCCGCAATTGACGAGCACACGAACGCTGCCCTGGTATGCGATCCCGTGGGTTGTTGACAGGTGGCGCGACATCAAGCGCTATCCCCTGGTCTCGCTCGGGATCCTCGTATTCGTTTTGGTGATTCCCGCGATCTTTGCGCCCTTGGTCGCGCCGCACGACCCGTTCATGGGATCGCTCTCGAACCGGCTGACGCCGCCGTTCTGGCAGGACGGCGGCACCATGGAGCATATCCTGGGCACCGACAAGCTCGGGCGCGACATTCTGAGCAGAATCATCTTCGGCGCGCGGGTTTCTCTCATGGTGTCGCTGATCGCGATCTTCGTCGGCGGAATCATCGGCACGGTCCTGGGATTGATCTCGGGCTATTTCGGAGGCAGGACGGATGCGGTGATCATGCGCCTGGTGGACATCTCGCTCTCGATTCCGACGATCCTGCTCGCCCTCGTCCTCGTCGCCGCGGTGGGCCCCAGTTTCGGGACGGTCGTCACCGTGTTCATCGTGCTCCTGTGGGCGCGCTACGCGCGGCTGACCCGCGGCGAGACACTCGCCATCAAGGAGCGCGACTTCATTGCGAGGGCGCGGGTGGCGGGGGCATCGCACACCCGCATCATGTTCAAGTACATCTTCCCCAACGTGGTCAACTCCCTCGTGGTGCTGGCGACGCTGCAGGTGGGATACGTCATACTGCTCGAGTCCGCGCTGAGCTTCCTGGGGGCGGGGCTGCCGCGCGCCGAGCCGGCCTGGGGCGTCATGGTCGCGGATGGCCGGGAGCTGATCGTCACGGCGTGGTGGGTTTCCATGTTCCCCGGCCTCGCGATCATGCTGACCGTGCTCTCGCTCAACCTGCTCGGTGACTGGCTGCGGGACCACCTGGATCCCAGGTTGAGAAACCTGTAGCACGAAATGCCCGGAAACAGAAACGTCCGTAGAACGACAAACGAAGAAAGGTGTAGCCCGCAAGACCATAGCCAACTTAGGAGGAGACGACCCATGAAATGGAAGCTCGCTTCACTGTTCACGGGACTGCTGATGGTCGTGGCAGTCATGTTTGGTACGGCCCTGGCCCCCGGATCGGCCGATGCTGCGCAAATCAAGCGCCTTATTTTTGCGTCTGCCGGATTCCACGAGAGCAACCGCTTCTGGACCATCGCCCGGCCCGACCACCTCCAGTTCGAGCCGTTCTGGGAGACGCTGCTCGGAATCGATCCCAAGACCGGCGACTACATCCCGGCGCTGGCGACGAAGTGGGAGATAAGCCCCGACTTCAAGGAGTGGACCTTCCACCTGCGCAAGGGTGTCCAGTTCCACTTCGGCTACGGGGAGTTCACCTCGCGGGACGTCGTGCACGCGCACTCGCTGCTGGTGCGCAAGGATTCGACGGCGACGCTCGCCCCGTTCTGGCGCACGGTCGAGGAAGTGAGGCCCATCGACAAGTACACCGTCATGTTCCGCTTCAAAGATCCGGCGCTGCTGGTCAATCGTTATGCGTTCGCGCGCTCCGGCGATCTGCGCATGTCCAGCAAGGCGCAGTGGGACAAGGAGGGAGTCGAAGGACTCGACAAGCGGCCCGCCGGGACCGGCCCCTTCACGTACGGCGGGCGGCAGACAGGCCTCAACATCGTGTTCAAGCGGAGTCCCAAGCACTGGTCCAAGAACAAGGTGGAATACGAGGAGCTCGAGTTCCGCATCGCCCGCGAAGAGGCCACGCGTCTCGCCCTGCTGCTGTCCGGCGACGTTCATATCGCCGACCTGCCGCGCGAGCTGCACAAGGACGCGCTCGCCAGGGGTCTGAAGCGTTTCCAGTCCTCGCTGGCGGTGGACTGGGTCTCGGTGTACCTGGGCGGCCAGTGGCACATCACGGGGGACAAGGATTTCGATCCGAAAGGCCCGTTCGTCGACAAGAGGGTGCGCCAGGCGCTCAACATCGCCATCAACCGGAAAGAGATGTTGAACACGGTGTTCGCCGGCCGGGCGGAGCTCGCGTATGTTTCGCTGTATGTGCCCAGTTCCGAGGGCTGGAACCCGAAGTGGGAGAGCCGGTTCAACGAGCTCTATGCCTATAACCCCGAGAAGGCGAAGCAGCTGCTGAAGGAGGCGGGTTACGGTCCCGGAAATCCGCTCAAGTTCGAGATCTGGGCGTTCACCGAGCCGGGCGAGTCGGAAGGCCCGGCGATCGCCGACGCGCTCGCCATCTACTTCAAGAGGGTCGGGGTCGAAGCCCAGGTCCAGATGCAGGACTGGTCCAAGATCCGGAACGCGTATCGGAAGAAACAGAGCAAGAATTTCATGTGGCCGAACATCATCGGCTGGCGGCCCTCCGACAACGGCATCCGCAACTTCTACTACAGCAAGGGCAACAACCACCACTACGAGGACGACTTCCTCGAGAAAACCTTCGGCGAGGTGCTGAAGTCGAGCGACGACAAGAAACGCGATCAGCTGATGCGGGCGATCGGCGACCACCTCCAGGAGGTGTACGCCGACATCCCGCTCTTCTGGTTCCGCAACGAGGTTTTTGCGACCAAGGCCGTGGGCAGCTGGGTTTACCCGGGGCCCGCCGCCGGCCGCTCGTCGCATTTCGAGAACATAAAGCTCGCCAAGTAGGGGCAGGGCCACGGCAAGGGGAAGCAACGCTTCCCCTTGTTTGTGGGTCGTATCTCGATGATCCGTCAACCTCGACAGGAGGAGGGTGGTATGCGGGCTGTCTCCACGAAAAGCGGGACGGGCTAGGCGCATGGCCCGGCGGATTGGCGACGTCATACTGGAAGTGGAGGACCTCCATACCTACATCTTTACCGGCTTCGGCACGGTAAAGGCGGTGGATGGGGTGAGCTTTTCGTTGCGCCAGGGCGAGGTGCTGGGCATCGTGGGCGAGTCGGGCAGCGGGAAAACCATGACGGCCCTGTCGCTGCTGAAACTCATCCCGCGGCCGGCGGCCCGCATCGTCAAGGGAGCCATCCGGCTCGAAGGCGAGGATCTCATCCCCAAGTCCGAGCAGGAGATGCGGCAGATCCGCGGCCGCCGTATTTCCATGATCCTGCAGGATCCGCAGACTTCGCTCAATCCGGTGTTCACGGTCGGCAACCAGTTGATCGAGGCGATCGAGAGTCAGCACGCTGACGACGACAAGCCGACGCTGGTGCAGCGGGCGGTCGAGGGCCTGAAGCAGGTCAAGGTGGCGGCGCCCGAGCGGCGGGTCGCGGATTACCCGCACCAGATCAGCGGCGGCATGAAGCAGCGCGTGGTCGGCGCTATCGCCATCTCCTGCGAGCCGAAGATCATCATCGCCGATGAGCCGACCACTTCACTGGATGTCACCATACAGGCCCAGTACCTGCGCCTGCTCCGCGAGATCCAGGAAGCGACGAACCTCGCGCTCATCTTCATCACGCACGACTTCGGCATCGTCGCGAAGATGTGCGATCGCGTGATGGTGATGTATGCCGGCCGCGTGGTGGAAAGCGGATCGGTGCGGGACATCTTCAATCATCCGTCGCATCCCTACACCCAGGCCCTGCTGCGCTCGGTGCCCAGCATGGACGAGGATGTGGAGCGGCTCTACTCGATCGAGGGCCAGCCTCCCGCCCTGTGGGACCTGCCCGAGGGGTGCCGGTTTGCTCCCCGGTGCGCCCACGCCGACGATCGCTGCCAGCGCGAGTATCCATCCTCCATCTCCGTGGGCAATGGCCACACCGCAAGTTGCTGGAAAGCGGGACGCGTATGACGACTGCACCGGTCCTCCAGGCGGAGAATCTGAAGAAGCATTTTCCTGTCACCCAGGGCATCCTGTGGACGAAGGTCGTCGGCTGGGTGCAGGCCGTGGACGGCATCAGCTTCTCGATCCCCCAGGGCGAGACGCTCGCCCTCGTGGGCGAGTCCGGCTGCGGCAAGACGACGACCGCAAAGCTCGTGCTGCGTCTTGAAGAACCGACGTCCGGCCAGGTTTTCGCCGACGGCAAGGACGTCCATACGCTCAGCGGCGACGACCTGAAGGAGTACCGCACGACGGTCCAGGCGGTGTTTCAGGATCCCTGGTCCTCTCTCAGCCCTCGCATGCGCGTGCGGGACATCGTGGCCGAGCCGCTGGTGGTCAACCAGAAGGTCTCCGACCAGGAGGTGAAGGATCGTGTCGCCGAGGTGCTGGCGTCCGTGGGCCTGCGCCCCCAGCAGGCCAACCTTTACCCGCACGAGTTCAGCGGCGGGCAGCGTCAGCGCATCGCCGTGGCGAGCGCGCTGGTGTCGAAGCCGAAGTTGATCATCCTCGATGAGCCGGTCTCGGCCCTGGACGTTTCGATCCGGGCGCAGATCATGAACATGCTGGTTGATCTGCAAGAGCGGTACAACGTGAGCTACCTGCTCATAGCTCACCATCTTGCGACGACCCGCTACATGGCGGGCGAGGTCGCGGTCATGTACCTGGGGAAGATCGTGGAGAAGGCCACGACGAAGGAGCTGTTCAACAACCCGCAGCACCCCTATACCAAGGCCCTCTTCTCGGCGGCGCTTCCGGACCACCCCGACGTCACCCGCGAGGAGATCATCCTCACGGGAGAAGTCCCCTCGCCCATCAACCCGCCGTCGGGGTGCCGCTTCCATCCCCGCTGCCCCTTCGCCATGCGCAAGTGCGCCGAAATTGCGCCGGTTGAAAAGGAAACCGCCCGCGGTCACATGGTGGCGTGCCACCTGGTGGCGTAAGAGCTGTCAGTCATCAGCCCTCAGCCAAGCGGCCCCCTCCTGCCTTGCTCAGGATCGCGCCTTCCAGGCCCGGTGTATCCAGGGGTGTCACCGCAGGTGACGGGGTGGTGGGAGCTACCCAGGAAGACGTTCCGGGAGCCGTCAGTCATCAGCCCTCAGCCCTCAGCGCCCTTAAGAGTTCAACTGACGGCTGAAGACTGAGGGCTGACGGCTAATTGCGCCCGCGTCCGCGGCCTGCCGCGAGGTAGAGCCGAGCGCGCACGGCCGGGTCGTCGGCGTTCAGGGCGAAATGGTCGCGCATGGCCCTGAGGCGCCGCGCCCGCTCCCGGGCGATCGTGGCGCGCAGGGCATCGTACTCCGGTTCCGGAGGCTCCGTGCCCTCGCGCGCGCCGCGCCATCGTGCCCAGCGCGCACGCCACGCATCGGGGAGCGCCACCTTGCGCGCCGCCACCTCGGCCACCAGCAGCAGCAGGGCCGCCAGGAAAAACGGCCACCAGATCCGCAGGTGCGGACCCGGCGCTCGCGGTGAGGGCGCGGTCACGGCATCCAGGCCGGCGCTCGAAAGCGGCAGCAGGCGTCCGCCGGTGATGCCGGTGACGTCTCGCAGCAGTTCCCTATCCACGCCCAGGTCCAGGTATTCCGGGGAATACGGCACGGCCAGCCCGAAGGTTGCGGGTCCCACCTGCACCGGGCCGTCACGCCCGCTCAAGGTGATGTAGTAGCGCCCGGCGCGAGGCACCGGAAACTCGCCCCGGTAGCGCCCCGGCGCGGTCTGCTCGAGCCGCACGCGGCGCGCGCGCCGCGATGGGTCCACCACCGAGGCCTCCAGCTCCAGGCCGTTGACGAACCGATCGTCCCGGTCCAGCACGTCCACGTCCATCTCGCCGCGCTGTCCGTGCCATCGGAACCGCGGCAGGAAGGACTCGCTCCCCGCCCGGCGCATGGTCCAGCGGGCCATCTGCGCGACGAAGCGCCCGAATTCCGGCCACTCGACCCAGCGCCGGCCCCAGCGTCCGGAGAGGTCGGAGGTGAACGCCACGGCCTTGCCCAGGCCGTAGCGCCACGACACCAGCACCGGGTCCTCATCGCGCCCGGTGAGCAGCACCTGGGCGGCGGGCTTGGCGTAGGTGCGCTGGTAGCCGCCGAGGACCGGAAACGCATCCGCGGCGAAGCCCGCGGTCGGCTCGCCCGCATGGCCCCTGCGCGGGCGGATCTCCCCTTCCACCACCAGGTTGCGCGCGACCGCCAGGGTCTCGCTCACGAAGATGCGCGGCACGTTGCGCGGATCGTCAGTGTGGTAGTGGCGGCCCTTGCCGACAGCGGCGAGGCTCGCCATCAGCTCGCGGTCGGAGTCCGCGCCGAGGGCGACGGTGGAGACCGTGATGCCGTCGGCGGCGATGCGGGCGACCAGGGGATCGAAGTTCTGCTCGCCGTCGGCGAGACCGTCGGAGAGCACGATCAGGTGCTTCACCTTCGCCCGCTCGCGGCGCATGACGCGGTGCGCCTCTTCGAGCGCAAGGTAGAGATCGGTGCCGCCGCCGGCTTCGAGCCCGCGCAGCTGCTCCGCGACAGGCAGGCGCACGCCCACCTCGGTGGGAGGGACCACCCACTGCCAGCCGCTGTCGAAGGCAAGGACGCCTACGCGATCGAGCCGGTTCAGCAGGTCCACGGATGACACCGTGGCTCTCTTCGCGATGGCGAGCTTCTCCTCGCCGTGTGCCTTGGTGGCCATGCTGCCGGAGCGGTCGAGCACGTAGAACACCGACAGGCTCGGGATCTGGACCTCGGTCCTTACGCTCATCGTGACCGGCAGGAGACGCTCCACCGGTGTGCCGTAGTAGCCGCCGGCGCCATAGCTCCGGTCGCCGCCGATCTTCAGCACGCCGCCTCCCGCATCGCGCACGTAGGACTCGAGCAGCTCCATCTTGGCGAGGGACAGATCGAAGGCGGAGACGTTGTCCAGGATCACCAGGTCGTAGTCGACCAGCCCGTGCAGGTTGGCCGGGAGCGCGCTCGCCGGCACCTCGTGCACCGCGAGCCCCTGCGCCCTCAACGCAGCGGTCACGTGACGGCCGGCCTCGGGGCCGCCCACCGCGTGCAGCACCTTCGGCTTGCCTTCGACCCGCGCGAAAGCCTGGTAACGGTTGTTCGCCCGCTCGCTGTCCGCGTCGCTGTTGACGATGACCTCGTATTCCAGCAATCCCGGCGCGTCCGCCTGCTCCACGATCGAGTAGACGTTGACGCCCGGCGCGAGCTCGATCCCGGATTCGGTGAGCAGCGCCCCGTTGCGCATGACGACGAGGTGGGCGCGGGCGGGCTCCGTGCTGTGCACCACCGCCTGGACGTTGTAGGGCTCGTGCAGGCGCACCCGGGACGGGAGCGTCATGCCCTGCACGTGGATTTCCTTCCGCGGCGCGGCGCTCTCGAGCGCGACGGCGTGGATCTCCACCCCGAGGGAACGCGCCACCGCGGCCGCCGAGCGCGCGTCGCCCAGGTTCTCGCGGCCGTCCGTCAGCAGCACGATGCGCCGGCGCGCCGCGTCCCGAAACGCGCCGACGGCCACCTCGATGGCGCGGCCGATATCGGTACCCGCGCCCTCCACCCGGGCCGCGATCTCGCGCACCGGGTCGCCGCCGCTCCGCACCACGGATTCCACGGCGGCATCGGCGCCGAACACCACCAGCCCGATCCGCGCGGGGGATTCCCTGGCGCGATTGACGAAGTCCAGCGCCTCGGCGGCGGCCTCCCTGCCGACGCTGCTGGAAAGATCGAGCGCGAACACCACGTCGGTATGCTGCGAACGGGAGCCCGCGAGCGGCCCGGCGAGCGCGACCGCGAGCGCGGCGAGGGCCAGCGCCCGCAGCGCCGCGGCGGTAACGAGCCTGAAGTGCGCGCGCGGCGCGCGCCAGACGGAAGCTGCGACGAGCAGCGCCGCCGCCGCGGCGAGCAGCAGCCATGCAGGGTACGCGAACTCAGGCATTCCCTCGCCTCCCGGTCCAGACGCACCACTCCAGCGTGAGCAGCGCCAGTGCCAGCGCCAGCAGCCAGGGCCAGAGCGGCGCCAGCGCCTGCGCGCCGGCTCCCCCGGGCGGCGCTTCCGCGCGCCGCTCGGGTGGCGTCCATCGGTTGCTCACGTCGGATTCCCGCGCGTCGGCGAGCGTCACCGCGAAATAGCGCTCGATCTCGCCCACGGTGTATCGATAGATTCCGGCGTCCGCGGTGGCGTCGAACGAAGCCGAGCCGTCCTTCACGGGGAGCGTCGCGCTGCTGCCCGACGGCATGCGCACGACCACTTGCGTGGCGCCCGCGGGCGCCTGGATCCTGTGAGTCGAGCCGGCCGCCAGGTGGGCGGATACGAAGCCGTCGCCCCGCGGGCGCAGCCACGCCATGCTCTGGCTGATGAACAGCGGGAAGGCGGCCTGCAGGGGAAAGTTGGACCGTGCGAGATCGAAGCCGAGATAGACCAGCTTCACGCCGCCGTCGAGCAGAGCGAGCGCCAGGTCGGTTTCCCGCGACCAGAACAGGCGCTGCAGTCCCGCTACCCGCTCATGGACGGCCACGCGCCGGGCCTCGCCGATTCGAACCGCGGTCAGGTCCACGTCGCGCATCAGCGCGCTGGATCCGCGTCCGAGGATGCGCGGCTCTTCCACCCGGCCGGTCGCGGAGAACGGCAGTCCCGGCGCCACCGTGTTCACGAGCAGGAAGTTGCCCGGCGGCAGCCTCGGCGCCGCCACCCCGTCGAACACCACGACGTCGTGGGCGCGCGCGAGCTGCGCGATGTCCTGCGCGGGCGCGCCCTCGCGCTTGACGAGATGCACGCCCGGCAACGCCCGCAGCACGCTTTCCAGGTAGAAGTTGCCCCGGGTGAAAAGCAGCACGCGCAGCGGCGCGTCCACGTTCGCCGCCGCAAAGGCCTGGTTGTCGGCCGCGAGGTCGTCGTCCACCTCGATGCGCCCGACCGCCTGTCCCACGGCGCGGCCGGTGAACGGAAGCGCCAGGGCTTCCTCGCCGCGCGCCGCCAGCTCGAGGGAACGCCGGAACAGCACGCGGCCGTCCAGGCTCACCGACGCCGGCACCGCGACCGGCGCGTCGGTATAGTTGCGCACCGTCATCAGCACCTGGAAACGGTCGTCGCTCGCCGGCTCCTGGCGGAAATCGAAGCGGGTGATGGCCACGTTGCGCGCGGGCGCCCCCACGACGCGAAACACCACCTGGGGCGAGCCGGGGTCGACGTTGGGCTCGAACGCGCCATCGGTCAGGAAGTAGATCCGGCCCTGCTCGCGGCTGCGAAGCAAGGACAACGCCAGCGCCAGTGCCTCGCGCGGCCGGCCCGCTTCGTCCCCGGGGCGAAGCTGCGCCAGCGCCCGCCGCAGAACGTCGCGGTCGGCTTCGAAGCCGGTCTTGAGCAGGGCTCTGCGTCCGCTGGTCATCACCAGCATGCGACCGTCCCGGGGCAGGCCGTCCACGATGGCGGCGGCTTCGGCAAGCGCCTGGTCGAAACGCGTCGTGCCGGCGCCCGACCGCGTCTTCATGCTGGCGCTCACGTCGATCACGACCACGGTATCGGCACCCTCGCCCGTGCGGACCAGCCACTGGGGGCCGGCGAGGGCGGCTCCGAGCACGGCCGCGGCTGCGAGAAGCAGCAGCAGGCTCAGGTTCCTGAGCAGGCTGCGCAGCCCCTGGCCGCCTTCGCGATCCTTGAGCGCCGCCTGCCACAGCGTCGTCGTGGACAGCATCACCCGGCGGCGTCGCGGCTGGAGCAGGTACAGCGTGATGATGAGCGGGATGGCCAGGAGCGACACCAGCCCCAGGGGGTAGCCGAGCTCGATCACCTCAGGTGCGCCCCCTGGCGCAGGTACTTGAGCACCACGTCCTCGAACGCGATGGCCGTGCTGGCGCGCAGGTACTCGACGCCCCGCCGGCGGCAGTAAGTCTCGATCTCCCGCAGGTGGCGCTCGAGCCCGAGCCGATAGAGCCGGCGCAGCTCTTCGTCGACGGTCACGTCCAGCTCGTCCCCGGTCTCCCCGTCGACCATGCGCAACGCGCCGTCGAGCGGGGGATCGATCTCCGACTCCGCGAGCAGCTGGATCACCACGACGTCATGACCTCCGTGGCGCAGCGCCTCGATGCCGTCCTGCGCATCGCCCCCGCCCAGCAGGTCGGAGATCAGGATCACCAGTCCCGGATTGCGCGTGCGCGTAGCGAAAGCGCGCAAGGCCGGGCCGAAGCGGGTCACCCCGGCGCACGGCAACTCGCCGAGAAAGGCGAGCAGGCGCGCCAGGTGATGGCGCGCCTTGATGGGGGGCAGCGCCGCGCCGAGGTCCCCGGCGAACGCGCTCACTCCGACACGGTCGAGGTTGTGGAGCGCGATATGGGCGAGCGCCGCCGCCAGCTTGCGCGCGTGGTCGAACTTCGACGGCGCGCCGAACCCCATGCTGGCGCTCGCGTCCACGACGAGATGGAGCGTCACGTCTTCCTCGGATGCGTGCAGCTTGAGAAAGAGCTGATCGAGCCGCGAGTAGATGTTCCAGTCGATGTGCCGGAAGTCGTCGCCCGGCCGGTAGTGCCTGAAGTCGGAGAACTCGAGCCCGCCCCCGCGGCGCGAGGTGGCGTGCTCGCCGCGCAGCAGGCCGCGGAAGATCTTCCGCGCCAGCAGCTCGAGCTGCTCGAGCTTGCGCAGGAACGCGTCGTCGAAGACGAGAGCGGGGCCGGCGGCGGATGCGAGGCTCAGGCGCGCGCCTCCTCGCGGACGGCAGGCGTTTCGCGGACGACTTCCGCGATCAGGTCTTCCACGTCGATGCCCTCCGCCTCGCCCTCGAAATTGAGCAGGATGCGGTGCCGCAACGCCGACGGCGTGGCGGCCGCCAGGTCCTCGAAGCTCACACTGATGCGCCCGGCGAACAGGGCCAGGGCCTTGGCGGTGAGCACCATGGCGAGCAGCCCGCGGGGGCTCGCGCCGTGGCGCACGTAGCGGCGCACCCGCGATGTCGCTTCGGCGTTGGCCGGATGGGTGGCGAGCACCATGCGTATGGCGTAGTCCTTGACGTGGCCGGCGATCACCACCGAGCGCGTCAGCTCCCTCAGCTCCATCACTTCGGCGGCGCTCAACACCGGCTCCACGGCCGGCATGGGCGCGCCCGTGGTGCGATCGACGATCCGGGACAACTCGCCGGCGTTGGGATAGGTGACGTTCAGCTTGAGCAGGAAGCGGTCGAGCTGCGCCTCGGGCAGCGGATAGGTCCCCTCCATCTCGATCGGATTCTGGGTCGCGAGCACCATGAAGGGTTCCTGGAGCGCGTGCGCCGTGCGCCCGACGGTGACGCGCTTCTCCTCCATCGCCTCCAGCAGCGCCGACTGGGTTTTCGGCGTCGCGCGATTGATCTCGTCGGCGAGCAGGAGCTGAGTGAACACCGGGCCCTGCTGGAACTGGAACTGCCGGCGGCCCTCGTCGTCCTGCAGCACCACCCGTGTGCCGATGATGTCCGCGGGCATGAGGTCCGGCGTGAACTGGATGCGCGCGAACTCCAGGTGCAGCGCCTCGCTCAGGGTCTTGACCAGCAGCGTCTTGCCCAGGCCCGGCACGCCTTCCAGCAGCACGTGGCCGGAGGAGAGGAGGCAGGCGAGGATGCCGTTGACCAGGTCGTGATGCCCGACGATGCGCCGCCCGACCTGGCGCCTCAGCGCATCCAGCCGCTCGCGCGCGGCCGCCAGGCGTGACTCGTCGCTCATGGCGCTCCTCGCGTGCCGGGAGGCTGCTCCCGCGCGTCGGTCGCGCCCCGGCTCAGCGCCAGGAAATACCTGCGGATGAATTCCTTGTAGTGAGCCGGGTAGTGCTCTCTCGAAAGCACCTCCTCCACCTGTGACGCAAATTCCCTCTTCAACTCGATGTTCTCCACGCTCGGCCGGGCCAGCCCCGGCAGCACCCGCGCCTGCGACGTGTACACCTCGCCCTCACGCGCCTGGCTCTCCGGCTTCAGGAGAGGCCCGGATGACCCGGATTCCGGGGAAAACGGCGAGGGCCGCCGGTCGGCTCCGCTGCTGGAATCCCGCTGCGAGGAGCGCGCAGCCTCGTGACCCGTCTCGCCGTCCAGCCGCCTGTCCATGCCCGCGTTCGCGGTGCTCCCGGCGCCACGGTTTTCTTCCTCGTCCCAGTCGATCACGGCGCCCGCGTCGCGTTCACCGCCGGTCCCGGCGGCCGACTCGCCCAGATTCTCCCGGGCCCGGCGCACCTGCCGGCGCGCCCCTTGCAGTTCCTTCTGCTCCATGCGCGAGAGGTCCACCTGCGCCAGCCTTTCCAGTATCTCCCTCAGTGCGTCATCGGCGCCCGCCTTGTGGCGCTCCAGCGCTTTCTCCAGGTCCCGGCGCGGGATGCCCGCGCGCTCGAGGTCGGCGAGGCGCCCGTCCAGCGCGCGGGTGTCGGCGCTGTCGAGCGGCCCGCGCTGCATGCGCTCGAGCATCTCCCGCGCGTCCAGGCCCGGGGCGGCGCGCGAGGATTCGCCGCCTTCCACGCGCGGCTCGCCGGGGCTCGCGCGGCGCGCATCCGCCCGCGCCTGCTTCCGCTCCTCGTCCAGGGCGGCGGCCAGCCCGCGCAGCTGCCCCAGGGCCTCGCCGCGGGACAGCGCGCCGCTTTCCATGCGCGCCCCGAGGCGCTCGAGTTCCCCGGCCTGCTTCTCGCTGCGCGGCAGCTCGTCGCGTCTCGCCCGCGCCTGCATCTCGCGTCCGAACGCGCCCAGCCGCCGGCCCTCGCTCACGACCTGCTCGTCCACCCCCTGCGGCGCCACAGCCTGCATGCGCTCGAGATCGACCACGCTCGCGAGCAGCAGCGCCGCCGCCGCGAGCGGGGCCAACCGCCCCCAGCGGTTCACCCGCAAGGGAAACACCCTGGCGGGGCGGGGCCCAAGCCCCGCCTTGACCGCCTGCACGGCGAGCCGCTCGGCAAGCGGGCCGTCGCCGTCAACGGTCATGAACTCCCACGCGGTGCTCAGGCGCTGCTTCAGATTGAGCCTGAGATCGGCGCCGATGGCGACCTCGAGGGCATGGGGACGCCGCCGCCAGCCGATCAGCAACGCAACGACCAGCGCGACGATTGCCGCCGCGCCGGCAAGCTGCCATGGCGCGTAGGGCAAGGCCAGCAGCCGGGACGCCAGCACCGCGACCGTGGCCAGACAGAGTCCCGCCAGCAAGCCGCCGAACCCGTGATCCACGAGCACCTGCAGCCGTCGTGCGCGAGTGAGCTCGGCCACCGTCCTGCGCACGCGCTCCCGGGCGGGCCCGGCGTCGTGCGCAATCCAGAGACTGCTCGCGCTCGCTGCCTGGCTCATGACGCGACAGCCTCACCGGCGCCGGCGCGGGGATCTGCCGTGCCGCGCCGCTCGCGCGCGAGCAGGCGATGCAGCACAGCTGCCGCCAGCGCGCCAAGTCCCGCATACGCCGCCAGGAAAACCATGTGGTCCGCCGCGGATGCCGGTTGGGCAGCCATGCTCTCACCGAGCGCGCGGGTTGTGAACGCCAGGTGGCTGATCGAGGGCGCGAACCAGCCGACGGGAACGTAGAACAGCAGCAATACCGCACGCACGGCGAAGTAGCTCTCGGGGCGATGCTGCCCGATCGTAAGGTGCGTGATCGCGCCGCACAGCCTGTAGAACAGGGCCTGGACCAGCGCCGCGGCCAGGCACCATGCGAGGGGGGTCCACTCGCCCCCGGACACCGTGAACGCCATCAGCAACAGGGGCGAGGACAGTGCCAGCAGGTGCAGGCTGTGAAGGAGCTGTCCCAGCAGGTAGCCGCGGAGGATCCGGCCGAGGCGCAGGTGAGTCGCCAGCGCCCAGTCACGCAGTCCGTGCTGGCCGGGCAGCAGGACTTCCTCGGCGCCGGCTCGCAGCGCGAAATACGCCATGGTGACGCCCGCGGCCATCACCACCGCTTCGAGGGTGTGCGGCCCGTGCTGGTCCTCCAGCAGCTGCGCCACCTCGCTCTTGGGCCACCACAGGAACAGCACCACCGCCTGCACCAGCAGCAAGCCGAGACCGGCGAGATGGGCCTGGCCTGGCCGGGTAAGCCCGATCAGAGCTTCGGTGACCAGCGGATTGCTTCGCATCATCCGTCCTATTGTGCGGCGGCGCCCACCGTGGCAGGAGCGCCGCCCGGTATCGCCGCAACCCGGAACGCGACCAGCGCCCGCTCCCGGCGCGGCCAGTCCGCGCTGGCGCCCGCGGGCCGAAGCGGGTTTGCCGTATAGCCTACCAGCAGTGCATGGCCCAGGCCGGGATATCCGCGTTCGCCCATTTCCCGCGACCTGCGCTCGAGCACGATCCGGGCCGGCGACCGCAGTTGCGCCGGAACGCCGGGGGGCGGCCTGAGCACGCGCCACCATGCCTCGCCCACCTCGACCCCGTGCGTGCCTCGGGCGAGCCTGCGTTCGATCCGTGCCCCGGCTGCAATGACCCCGAGCTCATAGGCGTGGCCCCCGAACACCAGCCACAGGTCTTCCAGGGCGCGCCCGCTGGCGTTGTCCAGGACGAGCCGCGGACCCCTCGGCTCGTCGTGCACCGCGGCTTCGAGGTGAAACGCTATCACGTCCTCCCCTTCCAGCGCGTGCAGCACGTAGCGTCGCCGGTCCCGCGGCTCGACGAAGCGTCGCGAGCCCTCGCCGAACACCCAGTGCTCCGCGTTGCCCTCCCGCCGCGCCCGGCGGGCCGGATACAGCACCGGCTCGACGCCGCGGTACTCCAGGCGCAGCGTGCCGATTCGACTGGCGTACACGCCCAGATCCAGCCCGAGCCGCGCGTAGATGCTGTCCGGAAACGGCTCGATCACCGCTACCGTCACCGCGGTGGCGCCGCGGGGAAATGCGGCCGGCCCGAACAGCAGCCACGCCGCGGGCGCGAACAGCACCGGCGCGGCCCAGCTCCAAAGCGGTGCCAGCCAGCGTAGCCGCGGACCGCGCACGGGAAGCTGGTACCCCGCCAGCAGCAGCCCCAGATAGAGGGCCAGAAAGAAGAGCACCGTGGAGTACGAAGGAAAACTCCCGGACTCCGCGCTGATGAGGGACGGGAGCGGACTCTCGAATTTCGTTTCCGCTACCGCAAGGGAGGCCGGTGGCGGCAGCCTCAGGCTGTCCAGCCACAGCGCGCGCATGCCGTCCCAGCGGTCGAAGGGAAAGCCCGCCACGTCGAAGGTCAGGTACAGAACG
Source organism: Burkholderiales bacterium (assembly GCA_044867805.1). GTDB lineage: Bacteria > Pseudomonadota > Gammaproteobacteria > Burkholderiales > SG8-41 > SG8-41. The sequence continues at coordinate 53,111 of JBIOVQ010000087.1, forward strand.
CGGCCGAGCCCGAGGACACGCTCCGCGATGAGCGCCGCCTCACCCGCGCGCAGCAGCACGCGCCCGCGGAAGTCGTCGAGCCGATTGATGTGCACGGGACGGGAGACATCGAGGGAGGCGGGGAACGCGCGCCGGAGCGCGCCGGGATCCAGGCGCGTCATACCCAGGGGCAGGCCGGGCAGGAGCGCGGCGAGGCGCGGGCTGCGCAGCAGCGCGTAATCCGGCCCGCCGGACACGGCGAGTATCCCGCCCTGGGCAATCCACTTTTGCAGTGCTTCGAACTGGCTTGCGCTGAGCGGCTCCAGGGACACTCCATGCACGACGATGGCCGCCACCGCGTCGTATCCGCGCCAGTGCACGGGCAGCGACTCGGGGTGCGGGTAGAGCACCCGCAGGCCGTCGGCGCCGTCGTCGTTGAGGTAATCCAGGTCTGCATCGCGGCTCAACACCAGGACCAGGCGCTGGGCGGCGAAGCGTGTGCGCAGATCGACCTCTGTTCGCGCCAGCTCCCGCCCGCCGGCGTGCACGCGTATCACCAGCGGATGGGACAGATGCTGCGGAAGCACGGTGAACTGGAAGGTCTTGCGTGTATCCCGGTGGAGCTCCAGCTCGCGCCGATAGGTGGTGACGAACAGCCGGCCGCGCAGCCCGTCACCACCGGTGACCTGCACCTCCAGCTCCCCGGTGAGGTCGCCGCCGTGATTGGTCACGGTGACGGCGAGAGGGGTCCAGCGCCCGGGTTGGAAGGTGTCGGTGAACCCCACTACCGCGGCGATGTCCACGGCGCCGGCGGCCGGCACCGGCGGCGGTATGCATAGCAGCGCGAGCAGCAAGAGAACTTCCGCCGGACGTCGCGGCCGCGAACGCACGCCGCGTGACGGGTGCCGCGGAGAATGCTGGTGCGCAATGGCGATGTCGCGCCTTGCAGCCATGCCGTATTGTAGTGGCGGGCAGGCGGGGAAAGAGCGCCAACGGAGCTGTCCCGGCGCCCTCTCCAGCGGCGCGCACCCCGCCGCCGATTCACCCTATACTAGAACCTATTTCATATATAGGCGCGTGATGCGTTGTGGCCAGGACGGACCGGATGCAAGGCGCCCGACGAAGGCCATATGTCGATATGGTCAAGGAGGGCAACGTAGCAGCCGACCGTCCTGGCCGCAACCCGAGAGGGACGGGGCGATCTGGGCGCATCTCTTTGTCGGGAGCCCTTGCAATATCGACATATTGCTGCGGGCTCTCCTCCTCGACCTGCATCCCACATCGCCTCCGTCGCACACGTGCCTATATATGAAATAGGTTCTGAGCCATCCGCTGGACAACCCTGTCTCGTTGAGCATAGCCGCACGGAGGCGAATCATGGCAGAGATACTGGGCATAGGGGCCACGCACTATCCGCCGGGGCTGGTCCCCGAGGAGCTGAAGCCCTGGCCGCTGGCGCGCATGCTGCACAGCGATCCGCGCATTCCCGAGCGCATGCGGAATCCCGCCAACTGGCCCGAGCCGCTGCGCCTCGAATGGGGCGACGACGAGGGCATCACTGCTCATCGCACGCACAAGTCGCGCATCTTCAGCGCCTTCCGCAGGATCCGCGAGGAGATCGACGCCTTCCGGCCCGATTTCATCCTCATGTGGGGCGACGACCAGTACGAGAACTTCAAGGAAGACATCATCCCGCCGTTCTGCGTGCTCGCCTACGAGCGGCTCGATTTCAAGCCGTTCGAGCGGCTGCGCGGGCGGCCGAATATCTGGGGCGAGCCCGCCGACAAGGTCTTTTCCCACCCCGGGCACCACCAGGCCGGGCGCTGGATCGCGAGGCGGTTGCTCGAGGACGGCATCGACATGTCCTACGCCTACAAGCCCCTGCACCAGGACGGCCTCGGCCACGCCTTCGCCAATACGCTCCTCTATCTCGACCTCGACCGCACGGGATTCAGCATCCCGGTCGTGCCGGTGGCGGTGAACTGCTACGGCAGCTCGGTGATCCGCTTCCGGGGCGGCAGCGCCGACCACACCCAGGAGCCGGATCCGCCTTCGCCGTCGCCGCGCCGCTGTTTCGAGATGGGGCAGGCGACCGCGCGCGCGCTGAAGGCGAGCCCGTGGCGGGTCGTGATCATGGCGTCGTCGAGCTGGTCGCACGGCTTCCTGACCGAGAAGAACCACTGGATGTACCCGGACCTGGACGCGGATCGCGCGCTGCTCGAGCACCTGCGCCGGGGCAACTACGCCGCCTGGCGCGACACGCCGCTCGCGCAGATGGAAGCGGCCGGCCAGCAGGAAGTGCTCAACTGGACCTGCCTTGCCGGCGCCATGTCCGAGCTCGGCTACAAGGCCGACATCCTCGACTGGGTCGAGACTTGGGCCTTCAACGCGCCGAAGTGCCTGGCCGTGTTCAAGGCCGCGTGACCCAGCGACCCGCGACCGGGAAAAGTATCACCGCATCGTAACGTCCCGCGCCGCTGCCTGCAGGACGCGGCGTGCACCCCATGACGATCCGCATCGCCGCGATCGAAGTCGGCCACTGGCACTCGCTGTTCGACGCCGCCTACCTCAAGACGCTCGCGAGGATACCGGAGGCGCGGCTGGTCGGCGTCCAGGATCCCGACGCGGCGCTGGCCGCCGCGCGCGCCGCGGCGTTGGGCGGTCCGCCCGTGTTCACCGACTTCCGCGAAATGCTCGCACGCACCCGGCCCGATTTCGTCGTCGCGCTGGGCCGGCCGAGCGCAATGGCCGGGATCGCCCATTATCTGCTCGACGAGGGTTACCCGTTCCTGATGGAAAAGCCGATGGGTCTCGACGCGGGCGAGGTGCGCGGCATCGCGGACAAAGCGACGGCGCGAAAGGCGTTCGCCGCCGTGCCGCTGTTCCAGCGTCACCACCCGTTCGTTGCCCACGCGCGGCGCATGCTGGCTGACGGCGCCTTCGGCCCGGTATCGCATTTTCATTTCCGCTCGAATCGCGGCAGCTCGGCGCGCTACGTCTCGTGGGGCTCGCCGTGGATGCTCGACCCCAGGATCGCGGGCGGCGGCTGCCTGCGCAACATCGGCCTGCACGGCATCGATCTCTTTCTTCACCTCACGGGCGAGGATGCCGAGCCCGCCGCGGCGCAGCTCAGCTCGCGCGCGCTCGGCCAGCCCGTCGAGGACTACGCGGCAGTGCTCCTGCGCACGCCGCAAGGCGTGGTCGGCACGATCGAGGTCGGCAACCTCTTCCCCGGCCAGGGCGCGGACGGAGAGTGGAAGCTCGCGGGGCGCGACGCGCTGCTCGTGCAGCAGGATGGAACCGTGCGCTGCACGACCGCCGCCGGCGAGCACCGGCTCGCGGAGCCGCCCGCCGAGCCGCTTGCGGCCGTCGCCTTGCGCGACGCGCTGGCGCGCTGGCAGCGCGGCGAGCCGCCCGCCGCGGGGCCGGAGGACTGCTATCGGGCGATGCGCGTCGTGGACCGCGCCTACGAGCTCGCGCGGGGCTCGCGCTCCGCGTGAAGGATGAAGGCGGAGGGTGAGCGGGGAATTCGAAAAATGTGCCTGCGCACATTCGAGGAAACGGTAAGCCGCTGGCCGGGTCCTGTCGGAACAGCCGGCACATGCTCCCGATTCTGCCCGTGCGTTTGTGCAACGATTCTAGGTTCCCGTGCAAGGGTCGGGTCCTGTCAGGCCGGTCGCGATCCTCTCCGGATTTCCCGGCGCTTGTGGTCAATAGACTTGGCCGTCGCGTTATCTGGAGTCAGTACCAGACCGGGAGAATCGGATCAGCCACCGGCCATTCCGCCACCCGGCCGCGGGTGAAGCCGTGCGTCTCTTTGGAATGGGCCCACTAAGACCGCCCCCACCGCCCGCCCTGTTTCGTTTATGCACAGCGCGCGCTTCTTGGCTACCAAGACCGTCATTTTTCGGACTTATTGGGCCTAGACTGTTGGCGCGTTTGGGATTTGGCCGTTTGCAGCCGCAGATGACGGAATACAATCCACCTTTTCGGAACACTAATACCAGTTAGTTGGCAAGAAAACACTGTGACTCTGAAGGAACGCCATAAAGTAGCGCTCTGGAAGAAGGCACGCCGTGGCTTCTCTGGGTACCCCGTAGCGACCGTCGCGTTCTATGGGCCCGATGACAAGGTGGCGACGAAAGTTAGCGTTGGAATCGTTCGTGCCGAAGGAGAAGAACCCGTTGCGCTTGAGCGGTGGTTTTCCGATGCTGCCGATGTGAGGAACGACCACATCATCATCGAAAAGGTCCTGAATTTTGTTCGAGCACACGAAGCGAAGAGCGTTGCAATGGTGGATCGCGTAATTGGCTGTCCTCACGAGGAGGGAGTGGACTACCCCGAGGGCTCGAAGTGTCCACGCTGTCCGTTCTGGGCCCATCGCGATCGCTGGACTGGTGAGGCCATTCATTGAGGAACTTGCCAACTAACCCCGCGTTCGAAAATGACGCTCCGCGAGCGTCGCTCGCACGCGGATTTCAACGCGAACGTTAGCGTCGAATCACGGCTTGGGTTCGTAACCGGACTCTCGCATCCGATCTTTTGATCCAGACGCGCAGAACGATGTGCTTCAGCAGGAAGGGAGGCGGGGGCGGGGCGGTGGGGCCTCCCTCTAAAAAAGAGTCGGCGGCCATTCCGAGAGAATCCGAACGCCGGAGTCTCGACCCGCGCCCGGGTGGCGGAATGGCCGGTGGCTGATCCGATTCTCCGAGGCTGGTACTGACTCGAGATAACGCGATGTCCAAGTGATGGCCCGAATGCGCCCCGGAGAATCGGGAAGACGCCGGCCGTTCCGACAGGACCCGGCCGCGGCCCCGCTGTCCGCTTCCCGTGTTAATTCACAGATGCGAAAAGGTTCCTGACACCTTTTCCGGCGCTCACAGAGTAAAGAAAAAGCTTCACCGCGAAGGAACGGTAGAGTTTTGACGCTTCCCTGGCGAGACCGGCGCGGCTTATAGACCCGCGCCGCGAGCCTCTCCCTTCGCGTCGTTCGTCGAGGCGGCCCACGAGTGAAGCAGGTCCCACAGCCGGCCCGCGCGCGCGACGATCGCCTCGACGTCTTCGGCCAGCACGTGGCGCGCGGCGACCAGCTTCTGCGTCGCTTCGCGCACCCGCTCGAGGTACGCCGCCCGCGACGGGTAGCGCTCGGCGATGGAGGCGCGCGGATCGCCGCTGTGCTCGCGCTCGGCGCGGGTTAAAGGGAACGCCAGCGTCGAGCCCATCATGGACATGAGGTCGCCCGGCGCGCCCTGGTCCGGGTGGCGCGGATTCCAGCCCGTGTAGGTCGCGAGCGGCACGAGGAGTTCGGCCGGCCGGATGCCCGCGATCTCGTTGCCGTCCGCGTCCACGGCCGGGACGTACGTCCGGTAGGGCGCCCCGGCTTTGGCCGGATAGGCGGGGATGCCGCGGTCCATGCCGGGTCCGAAGTCGAGCGGGGCGGGGCGGTGAATGCGATCGGGGAAACGCACCCCGGGAAGCCCGGAAAAGAAGGAGGCCTTGGCCTCGGCCGCTATCGCCGTGCCGTCGGACAGACGCGGAAAAGCGCTGGCGGGCGGCTCGACGCCCTCGCTCACCCAGCGGTCCAGGTTGACGAGCGCGGCGCGCAGCAGCGGCGCGTAGTCCACCACGTTGAAGCGCTGCAGGCCGCGGCTGCCGGTGTTGGGATCTTCCGCCGGCGGCGGCAGCCCGCCGGGCGTGTGCTGCGTGCCCGCGAACAGGTAGGTGCGCATGACATCCGGTGGCTCGATATCGCAGCGCCCATCTGTATCGGTGTGAATGAGCGACGCATCGCCGCGCCAGTATTCGGCGGATGTGTTGATGGCGAAGATGCGCGGCACGCGTCCGCGCTTGCGGATCCGGGCGAGCTGCTCGCCGTCGCTGAACGGCGGAAGACTGCCGGCCGCCTCCACGGCATTCAGCGAGGGCTGGCCGAAGCGCAGGTTGAATTCGCCCCGCCGGGCGCCGGCGACGTGCGGGATGACCGCGTCGAATACGATGCGCCCCTGCTCGTCCTCGTCGAGGCCCAGGTGCAGCAGATGGCGCAGGAAACGCCCGCTCTGGGAGACGCCGAAGAGGCAGGCTCGCTCGAGCGCGCCCGCGCATGGATTGCCGCTTGCGGCGGGCGCCCAGCGCAGCCAGGCGGCGGTGTCGCGCACGGCAAGGAACCCGAGGCCCACCAGCGGCGGGTCGGCGGAGCGGTAGACGATGTCGTAGATCGCGCCGGGCGTGAAACCGCCCTTCAGCTCGATGTGGCCGGGATCGGGGAAGCGCCACGCTGAACGCGGCAGCTCGACGGTGGGCGCGGCGGCGTGCTCGCGCACGGTGACCCGCGCCTCGGAGTCCGCCAGGTCGAGCGCCGGATAGGGAATGTGATAGCGATCGGCGAGCGGCAGCTTCTCGACGCGGTTGTTGGGCCGCAGCTCGCAGCGGACGAAACCGGTGACGCCCCGCGCGCGCGGCGCATCCAGCGCCATGAGGCCGTCGCGACGCGGCACGTCGTGCTGCCAGCCGACCCACGCGACCGTGTAGCCGTGGCGCATCAGGAAGCCGTTGCCGAAATCCGCCGGGGTCGAGGGATCCGGCGCGCGCGGCGTGCTGTTGAACATCCCGAGCGCGACCTTGCGCCCGCGGTTGGCGACGTCGAGCAGCAGCCGGCGGTTGCCCTTGCGCATGTCGACCGGCTTGAGCAGGTAGAAATCCCCGGAAAACTCGACGCGCCCGGCCGCGTTGCGGGGCGCGAGCCCGATGTCGGTGATGGCGCGATGCAGGGGATGGTCGGGATCGGCGGAAAAGCGGATCGTCCCGGCGATCTTCTCGTAGGCGCCGGCCGCGCCGAACGGCTGGCCGCCGAGGACCGTCGCGCGCGTGCTTACTTCGAGGCCCGTCACGGCGGCGCTGCGCCCGGTCCGCTGCTGCTTCGCGACTCGGGTATCGGGCATGACCCCCTCCAAACCTCCCCCTTGGCGAAGGGGGAGGAGTAATTGTAGTCCGGCGCCCGATCAAGGGTTCGCGCAATGCGGACTAGAATAGAGGAGGGGAGGAGTCCATTTCTGTCTTCGATCTTGAGGTAGTACCGACATGAAAGCCGCGCTGATTGTTTTCGACCGCATGACCTACCTGGACTTCGTCGGGTTCTACGATCCGCTGACCCGGCTGAAATCCCTGAACATCCTGCCGGATTTCGAGTGGCGGATCTGCTCGAACCGGAAGCAGGTCGCCGATGACCGCAGAATACCGGGGATGACGATGATCGCGGAGTCGGTCCTGGAGCCGCTGGATCGCTACGACCTGCTGTTCGTGCCCGGCGGCATGGGTACCCGGGAGCTGCAGCATGACCGCGAATTCATAGATTGGCTGAAGACCGCCGCGCCGGTAAAGCCGAAGATCAGCGTCTGCACCGGCGCGCTCCTGCTGGGGGCCGCGGGTTTCCTGCGGGGCAAGCGGGCGACGACCCACCCCTCGGCCCTGAAGGACCTCGAGCCGTATTGCGACAAGGTCCTCACCGATCGCATCGTCGACGAAGGCGACGTGGTCACCGGCGGCGGCGTGTCCGCGTCCATCGACCTCGGGTTGCACATCGTGGAGCGCCTCGCCGGCCCGGAAGCGCGGGCGCGCGCCGCCAAGCAGATGTGCTATCCGTATCAATGGAGATGACAGCTCCCGCAGTCGCTGTGGATATCGAAGTTCTCGTCGTGGGCGCCGGTCCGACCGGGCTGATGCTTGCCAATCAGCTCGTGCGGCGCGGCGTGCGCCCCATGATCATCGACCGGCATTCCGGGCCGGCACAGCAATCGCGGGCGCTCGGCGTTCAGGCGCGCACGCTGGAAATCTATTCGAAGCTCGGCATCGTCGAGCGAGCGCTCGAGCTCGGCAAGCGCGGCACCGGCGCCAACATCTGGGCGCAGGGGCGCAAGATGGCGCGCGTTCCCCTCGGCGAGGCAGGGCGGAGCGCCACCCCGTACCCATTCATCCTCATCCTCGGCCAGGACGACAACGAGCTCATCATGGGCGAGAAGCTGCGCGACCAGGGTCTGTCCGTGCAGTGGAATACGGAGCTCACCGCGCTCGACCAGTCGCCCGGCCACGCCACGGCCACGATCAGGCAGCCGGACGGGAAAAGCCGGCAGATCAGCGCGGCATGGGTCGCCGGTTGCGACGGGGCGCGCAGCGCGGTGCGCGAGCTCTCCGGCATCACGTTCCCGGGAGCACCCTACGAGCACGTGTTCTTCGTCGCGGACACGGCAGCGACGGGTGGCATGGTGCCGGACGAGGTCAACGTGTACCTGTGGCGCCAGGGTTTCCACCTGTTCTTCCCGATGCGCGGCAAGGATCACTGGCGCGTCGTCGGCATCCTGCCGCCGGAGTTGCGGGGGAGGGAGGACGTCGGCTTCGAGGCGGTCGTGCCTTCGGTGCGCCACGAGGCGGGGTCCGCGCTGTCTTTCAAGTCGTGCAGCTGGTTCTCGACCTACCGCATCCATCACCGGGCCGCGGAGCGATTCCGCGACCGCCGCTGCTTCCTGCTCGGCGACGCGGCGCACATCCACAGCCCGGTCGGCGCGCAGGGCATGAATACCGGCCTGCAGGACGCCTACAACCTGGCATGGAAGCTTGCGCTTGTCGTCCAGGGCCGGGCGGCCCCGGAGCTGCTCGATACGTATGAGGAAGAGCGCATCCCGGTCGCCCGGCGGCTGCTGCAAACGACCGACCGGGCGTTCATGGTAGTCGTTTCCGACAGCTGGCTCGCGGGCCTGTTCCGCACGCGGATCCTCGCGCGGATCCTCGCCGTGGCAATGACCATCGAGCGG
>JBIOVQ010000088.1:0-28513 GCA_044867805.1 Burkholderiales bacterium
GGCAGCGCGAGCGCTTCACCATGGACGAGGGCCTGTCCGCGGTGGTGACCGAGGCGTTCGTGCGGCTGCACGAGCAGGGCCTGATCTACCGCGGCAAGCGGCTGGTCAACTGGGACCCGGTGCTGAAGAGCGCGGTCTCCGACCTCGAGGTCGAGTCCGAGGAGGAGGACGGCAGCCTCTGGATCATCCGCTATCCCCTGGCGTCGGCGGCGGCATTCCTGAACGTGGCCACGACGCGACCGGAGACCATGCTGGGCGACGTCGCGGTCGCGGTGCACCCCGAGGACGCCCGCTACAAGAAGTACATCGGCGAGCAGGTGCTGCTGCCGCTGACGGGACGCAGGATCCCGGTGATCGCCGATTCCTATGTCGATCCCGAGTTCGGCACGGGATGCGTGAAGATCACTCCCGCGCACGATTTCAACGACTACCAGGTGGCGCAGCGCCACAAGCTCGTGCCGCTGAGCATCTTCACGCTGGAAGCGCGCACCAACAACAACGTCCCCGCCGCCTACCGCGGGCTCGACCGCTACGTCGCGCGCGAGAAGGTGCTCGCCGACTTGAAGGACCAGGGCCTGATCGTGGAAGTGAAGAAGCACCGGCTCAAGGTTCCGCGCTGCGGCCGCACCGGCGCGGTGGTGGAGCCCATGCTCACCGACCAGTGGTTCGTGAAGATGGAGTCGCTCGCCCGGGCGGGCCTCGACGCGGTGGCGCGCGGCGACATCCGCTTCGTGCCGGAGAACTGGACCGCGACCTACAACGACTGGCTCACCAACATCCAGGATTGGTGCATCTCGCGGCAGCTGTGGTGGGGCCACCGCATCCCCGCGTGGTACGACAACGAGGGCAACATCTTCGTCGGGCGCAACAAGCAGGAGGCCCAGGCCAGGCACCGGCAGGCGATGATGGGCCGCGTGCGCAGCGGCGGCAAGGTCACGCCTTCGGAGTTGAGGCAGGACGAAGACGTGCTCGACACCTGGTTCTCATCGGCGCTGTGGCCGTTCTCCACGCTGGACTGGCCGCGCGACAACCCGGCGTTGCGGATGTACCTGCCCTCCTCCGTGCTGGTGACCGGCTTCGACATCATCTTCTTCTGGGTCGCGCGCATGGCGATGATGACGCTGCACTTCACGGGAAAAGTGCCGTTCCGCGAGGTCTGCATCACCGGCCTGGTGCGCGACGCGGAAGGCCAGAAGATGTCCAAGTCCAAGGGCAACATCCTCGATCCCCTGGACATCATCGACGGCGTCGGGCTCGAGGAGCTCGTGGCCAAGCGCACTTCGGGCCTGATGGATCCGCGGCAGGCCGGTTCGATCGCGGCCGCTACCCGGCGCCAGTTTCCCAGTGGGATCCCGGCCTTCGGCACCGACGCGCTGCGCTTCACCTTCGCGAGCCTCGCCTCCCACGGGCGCGACGTCAAGTTCGACCTCTCGCGCTGCGACGGCTACCGCAACTTCTGCAACAAGCTGTGGAACGCCACGCGCTACGTGCTGATGAACTGCGAAGGCGAGGACACCGGCCTCGACGAGAAGCAGCCGCTCGAGCTCTCGATCGTGGACCGCTGGATCGTGAGCCGCCTGCAGCGCGCGGAAGCCGAGGCGCGCCAGGCGTTCCGCGACTACCGCTTCGACAACCTGGCGCGCACGATATACGAGCTTGCCTGGGACGAGTACTGCGACTGGTACGTGGAATTCACCAAGGCTCAGCTCGCGGCAGGTGGCGCGCCGCAGAAGCGGGCCACCCGCCGCACGCTCGCCCGCGTGCTCGAGGCGGTCCTGCGGCTCGCGCACCCGGTCATTCCGTTTGTCACCGAGGAGCTGTGGCAGAAGGTGGCGCCGCTCGCCGGCCGGGCGGGCCCTTCCATCATGCTGGCACGCTACCCCGAACCGCAGCCGGAGAAGCTCGACGACGCGGCGGAAGTCGAGGTCGCCCTGCTCAAGGAACTCACCAACGCCTGCCGCACGCTGCGCTCCGAGATGAACGTGCCGCCTTCGCAGAAACTCCCGCTCCTTATCCAGGGTGACCGCGCGCGGCTTGCGCCCTTCGCCCCCTATCTCATGGCGCTGGCGAAGCTCTCGGACGTGGTGATCGTCGAAGGCACCCTGCCCGCGGCGGGGGCGCCGGTGTCCATCGTCGGCGAGCACCGCCTGATGCTCAAGATCGAGGTGGACATCTCGGCCGAGCGCGAACGGTTGCTCAAGGAGCGGCTGCGGCTCGAGGCGGAAATCGAGAAATACGAGGCCAAGCTTGCCAACCCAGCGTTCGTCGAACGTGCCCCGCCCCTGATCGTGGCTCAAGAGAAGGAACGGCTTGCCCGCTCCAAGGCCATGCTCGAGAAGATCAACGAACAGTTACGGGGTCTCTCCTAGGAATTCGCCGGGACGCGGCCCGGCGAATTCCTCCCCAAACAACCGAGCGCACACCCGTGGTTCACTCGCTGCGCGCGTTCGGCCACCGCAACTTCCGGCTGTTCTTCTACGGCCAGTCGCTCGGCATCGTCGGCTACTGGGTGCAGCAGATCGCCATGAGCTGGCTGGTCTACCGGCTCACGGGGTCTGCCTTGCTGCTGGGCGCAACCGCATTCGCCGGGCAGATCGCGGTGCTGGTGCTGGCGCCTTTCGGCGGCTTGTGGGCCGACCGGGTGGACCGCAGGAAGCTGCTCGTCGTGACCCAGGCCGCGGCGGCGGCGCCGGCTTTCGTGCTCGCCGGGCTCGCCGGGCTGGACGTGGTCGAAGTGTGGCACGTCATCGTGCTGGCTACGTTGCTGGGCGTCGTCATCGCAATCGACGCGCCCATCCGCCAGTCGTTCCTGCCCGAGATGGTGCCCGTCACCCACGACCTGCCGAGCGCCGTCGCTTTCAATTCCGGCATGTACAACGTCGGCCGCTTGATCGGCCCGGCCATTGCCGGCGTGCTGATCATCGCGACCAGCGAGGCGTTCTGCTTCCTCGTGAACGGCGTGACCAAGATCATCGCGGTGCTGCCGTTCCTCGTGATGGCGACGACCGGCCGCAACCGGCCGACCGGGCACGTCCCCATTCTGCGCGCCTTCAAGGAAGGCGTGGCCTACGCGTGGAACCTGGTGCCGGTGCGGGTGCTGCTGCCGGTTGTCGCGCTGGTGAGCTTCATGGCGACGCCGTACCAGGCCCTGATGCCGATCTTCGCGGCGGAAGTGTTCGCCGGCGGCCCGGACATGCTCGGTTTCCTGATGGGCGCAGCGGGACTGGGGGGCCTGGTCGGGATCGGCCTGCTCGCCTCGCGCCGCGAGCTGCGCGGCATGCTGCGCTGGATCGCCGCAGCCTGCTTCTGCGCGGGCGCGGCGCTGACCGTCTTCTCCTACTCGACCCACCTGGCGCTGTCCATCGCGGCCCTGATGGCCGCCGGGACTGGCATCGTGGTTGCCGTCAACGGCATCTCGACGGTTACGATCACCATCGTGGAAGAGCGCATGCGCGGGCGCGTCATGAGCTTCTATACCATGGCATTTCTCGGCATGTACCCCGTCGGGGGGCTGGCCGCGGGCGCGCTGGCGTCGTGGATTGGCGCGATGCACACGCTCGCGATCGGCGGCGCGTGCTGCATGCTGTGCGCGCTGTGGCTATGGAGCCGGCTGCCCGGCCTGCGCGTGCACCTGCGGCCGATCTACGTCAGGCTCGGCGTCATTACCCAATGATGAGTGCAGAGTGATGAATGATGAATCCCAACACCGAGGCAGTCGGGCTCTCGCCCCGTATTCTGCATTCTGCACTCTGCATTCATAGTTAATAGCGCGTAGAGCTGAACGGCTTCGGGCGCCCGGTCAGGGATTCCAGCATGATCAGCTCCGCGTCGGTATGGTTGAATACCGGCGCCTTCTCCATCATGCGCGGCATGCCCTTGGCGTAGATGAAGCGCGGCTCGTCGTGGTGCTGCGTGCGCACCGTTTCCTCCTGGTTCGGATCGTCCACCGGCACGAGCCGGGCCTCGCCGTAACAGGTGCACGCGTAGGTGCGCCTGGCTTCGACCTCGACGTAGATGCCCGTGCCGCGGATGCCGATGGTGGCGGTCGCAGTGCGGATGGTCTTCGGCTTCCCGGGCTCGAACACCGAGAGCAGCGCGCCGGTCACGACCCGCAGGCCGCTCACGATGAGCTGCGCGGCATCGCCCGAGTACTCGACGCGGGTGTCGCCGCGCATCAGGAACGCATCCTTGCCGACGACCACCACGAGCTCCGCGTCGCGCCCCGTGGAGACCACGTCGCCGGGTCTCAATTCCATGCCTTTCTGCGCGGGCCTGCCGTTGATGCGCACGTCGCCGCGCGCCCGGTAGACCCCGGGCGGCACCGCGCCCATGGCGAGCACATGGCGCAGATAGCCCATCGCCGCCGCCAGCGCCGCCGCGCTGCCGGCGGCGCGCCTGAGCCAGGCTCTGCGCGACATTTTCCTCATTGCCCCCTCCTCGTCCACCCGTTAGGCGCCGGCGTGCCGCCCGGATGCGCATGCTTCCGGCACGGCTGCCCGGCGCCCATCTGCTATATTCAACACGACCGCCGCGCGCAAGCCGGCGCTCAAAAGCCCGTCACGGAGGCCGCCATGTTTGACGCCATTTCCATCCCCTTCGGCGCCCGGATGCTGTTCAACACGGTCCGGCTGAAGCCGGGCGTCAGCATGGAGGACGTCGAGCTCGCGATCGGGGAGATGTGCAGCGTCGTCAGCAGCGCCTACGGCGGGGACGCGGGCGGCTTCATTGCCGGACAGGTCTTCAGGTTCTCCGGCTTCGTGTCGGACGCGGGGTCGATGGGCGCGCGCGGCGCCGGCGAGCACGTCGCCATCGTGACTTACTGGCGCTCGTTCGAGGATCACGAGCGATCCCACGCCGATGCCCTGTTCACCGCCAAGTTTGCCGCCCTGGTGAGCATGTGTTCGGAATCCCAGGAGCTGGGCTACGAGATGCTGTGGCAAGGGGAAGCGGGGGCCGCGCGCCACCCTACTTCTTCTTCATGAAGAAAACGAACTCGTCCTTCAGCGCCTCGGAGGACAGCAGCGGGTTGCCGGTCTGCCGGGAAAATGCCGCGAAGTCCTTGACCGAGCCCGGGTCGGTCGCCACCACCTTGAGGACCTGGCCCGAAGACATGTCGGTGAGCGCCTTCTTCGTGCGCAGTATCGGCAGCGGGCAGTTGAGCCCGCGCGTGTCCAGCTCTCTGTCGAATGGCATCGCTGTTGCCATGGTGGTCCAAATATAGGGTCAATTCGGGGACGCCGCAAGCCGCGCGCCATGTCCTCACGCCCGCAGCTTGCCGCGCTCAATAGACGGTGACGTTGCGGTCCGCCAGGAGCTGCGACAGCCTGAGGTTGGCCATCGCCAGGCGATCGACGAGCAGCTCGAGAAAGGCGCCGTGGAAATGGTGCCGGCACATGTCCGAGGCGCGCGTCAGCGTCTCGGCCCGGACCTCCAGCGCCAGGGTATCGCTCAACGCCACGATGCTCGCCGAGCGCTGGAACTTCTGCTTGCCGAGATAGGCCATCTCGCCGAAGCATTCTCCTGTCTTCAGCACGTTGAGGAGCCGGTCCCCCTTCATCACCTTGACCTCGCCCGAGACCAGGATAAAAAACGAGGAGCCGATGTCGTTCTCCTGGATCAGCACCGCGTCGCGCTCGTAGCGTCCCCACTTCGCGATGCGCAGCACCTCCCACAGCTCGACGTCGGAGAACTGCCGGAAGAAATCCAGCCGGCGCAGGGTGTCGAACTTCTCGCTTTCGGCGAATCCCTGCCTCAGACTGGGCTCCGCGCCGAGCGCCGTGGCGAGGTCGTGGGCGAATTCTCCCCACAGCTGGTAGCGCCGCGCCGCGTCCTTCTGCAGAGCGCGCATCACGATCGCATTGACGCGCGGCGGCACGTCGGGGCGGATATCGATCGGCGCCGGCGGATCGACGTTCATGATCTGGTAGATGATGGCGTAGTTGTTCCTGCCCTGGAACGGGAGCCGCCCCGTGAGCAGCTGGTACATCACCACCCCGAGCGAGAAGATATCCGTCTGGTACGTGAGCGGCTGTTCCTTCACCTGCTCGGGCGACATGTAGGCCGGCGAGCCGATGCCGCTCACCTGGGTCGTTTCTCCGGCCTGAGTCAGCGCCGCGCCGAAATCCGAAATCTTGATGTCCGACTCGCCGGCGAGCAGGATGTTGGCCGGCTTGATGTCGCGGTGGATGACTCCCTGTTCCGACGCGTATTCCAGCGCCTTGGCGCACTTGTAGGCGATCTCGACGATGCGCGAGAACGGCAGCAGGTCCGCGACCTGCGTGTACTGCTCGAGCGTCGTGCCGTCCACGTACTCCATGACGATGTAGTTTTCCCGCTCGTTCGCCACGGCGTCGTAGATCGCGGCGATGTGCGGGTGCGACAGCTTGCCGGCCAGCGACGCCTCGGTGACGAACAGCTTCCGGTAGCGCTTGCCGTGCTCCCGGTCTCCCAGCGCCTCGGCGTGCACCAGCTTGATGGCGACCTGCCTGCTCTGGAAGGGATCGTAGGCCTGGTAGACGGCGCTGGTGGCGCCCCGCCCCAGTTCCTTGACTACCTCGTACTTGCCGATCTTTTCCAACAAGGGAACTGCTCCGGGACCGCGACGCGCGATGGCTCTATGCCCCGAACATACCACACCGCCGCGCTGCCCAGCGGGAACGGCGGCACCGCCGGCGGCAACTCTGTGCACTCGATCACGCGCCGAGGAGCAATTTCACCGCGACCCCGAGCGCGGACATGATCACGACCAGCTCGACCAGGCCGCGCCGCAGCAATGCCAGGACCGCCGCGACCAGCGCCAGCGTCGAAACCACCGGATCCACGCTCGAGGGATCGAACGCGTACCACCGCAGCGGCCCTGCACGCGCCTCCTCGACCCGCGCAAACAGGACGTGCAGCGCGAACCAGACCGTGAGGTTGAGAATGACCCCGACGACCGCCGCGGTAATGGCCGCGAGCGCGCCCGACAGGCGCCGGTTGGACCGCAGCTGCTCGATAAAGGGGGCAGCGACGAAAATCAGAAGCATCGGCGGCACGAACGTTACCCACGTGGTCAGTGCCGAGCCCAGCACACCGGCCGCCGCCGGGGTGAAGGGCGCCGCGTCACGATAGGCTCCGAGGAAGCCCACGAACTGCGTTATCTTGATGAGCGGACCGGGCAAGGTCTCGGCGAGCCCCAGCCCGTCCACCATCTCGGGCGCCGTCATCCAGCGGTAGGTCTCGACCGCCTCCTGCGCCATATAGGCGAGCAACGCATAGGCGCCGCCAAAGCTCACGACGGCGAGCTTCGAGAAGAAAACGCCGATGTCCACGAAGATATGGTCCGATCCAAGCAGCACCACGGCGGCCGCGACGGGCGCCCACCACAGGACCAGGCCGCCGGCCGTCATCATCGCGGCCCGCTGCCATCGGCCCGGGGCCGGAGCGGCGGGCGCCGCCGCCTGCGCCTGCAAACCCAGCAGGCCGGGAGACTCCCGTGCGACGACAAAGCCCAGGACCGCCGAACCCGCCACGATGAGAGGAAACGGGGCATCGAGGAAGAAGATGCCGATAAAGGCCGCGGCTGCCAGGCCGATCAGCAGCCCGGTCTTGAGCGAACGGCGGCCGATGCGTATCAGCGCCTCGACCACGATCACCAGCACCGCGGCCTTGATGCCGAAAAGGGCGCCATCCACCAGGGGGACGCCGCGGCCGAGCACGTAGAGGAGGCTCATGCCGAGCATCACGAGCGCGCCCGGCAGCACGAACAGGATGCCGGCCGCCAGCCCGCCGCGGGTGCCGTGCAGGAGCCAGCCCACGTAGGTCGCCAGCTTCTGCGCCTCCGGGCCGGGCAGCAGCATGCAGAAATTGAGAGCGTGCAGGTAGCGCGCCTCGTCGACCCATTTTCTCTCGTCGACGAGCATGCGGTGCATCAGGGCGATCTGGCCGGCCGGTCCGCCGAAGCCGAGGCAGCCGATCTTGAGCCAGACGCGCAAGGCCTCGCCGAAAGGCACGTTCCCAGCGCCGGCCCCCTGGAGGTGTTCTTGCTGGTCCACGTCGTCTCCTTTTGCGTACGCGACATCGCGCAAAGGCAGCGCTTGGACGCAGGACGTCTGGGGAAGCGGGGGGCCCGCCGACCCCCGCGTGGGACCGGGCGATGATGCGTTAGGGGGTTGCGACTGTCAAGGCGCGGCGCTCAGCGCTTCGCGGCGTCGCGCCGCAATTCCTCGTCGAGCTTGCGCAGTTCGCGCAGGCGCGCCTCCGCGCTCGACACCTGGTAGAAATCGCCGTCGCCGCTCTTCAGGCCGATGCGCAGCTGCTCCACGGCCGCCGGCAGGTTGCCGAGGCGGGCGTAGGCTTCCGCCTGCGCGCGATGCTGGGCGAGACGCTGGTTGAGCGCAGCGTAGGCACGCGCCTGCAGGACATACAGCCGGTAATCGTCGGAGATGACCTGCTGCCTTTCCTCGACCAGCTTCAAGGCCGGTTCCGGCCGCCCGGACTGCAGGAGCGCTTCCGCGTAGTTGTAGATCAACGCCCGGTACGACGGATAGGTCTTCAGCGCTTCGCGGTAGCAAGGCAGGGCTTTCCCCGCGCCGTAGGCTTTGGTCCCGAACTCGCAGGTGAGCGTATCCACGATCGCGTTCGCCGGCACCAGCATGCGCAGCGCCTCGAGGTCGCCGCGCGCCCGCTTGTAGTCGCCCAGGCGCATGCGGCTCGCGACCAGCCCGTAGCGGGCGGCGGCCTCGCTCAGGAACTTGCGCTCGGCCAGGCTCTCCTCGAAGAAAGCCACGGCCTCCCGCGGCGGATCGAGCAACGCCTTGAGCTTGGCGCGCACCAGCTGGAACTCGAGGCTGTCCGGCACCTGGCGATAGCTCATGTCCTGGGTCCGGTTCTGCATGTCGGCGATCCGCTCGAAGGTCAGCGGGTGCGTGCGCAGGTACGAATACGCGCTCGATTCGTGGATGGGGGAGGCGCGCTGCAGCCGCTCGAAGAAGCTCGCCATGCCCCGGGGATCGAAGCCCGCCTGCTGCAGGACCTGCAGCCCCACGCGATCGGCTTCGCGCTCGTTGTCGCGCGTGAAATTGAGCTGCGACTGGATCACGCCCGCCTGCCCCAGCGCGAAAGCGGCTTCCCCTGCCTGGGAGCTCACGCGCGACAGCAGCAGCGCGCCCGCGATCGCGGCAATGGACGCGATGCTGCTCTGGTTCTGCTGCGCCAGCATGCGCGCGATGTGGCGCTGCGTGACGTGGGAGATTTCATGGGCCAGCACGCCCGCCAGCTCGGATTCGGCCTGCGCGGTGAGGATGAGGCCGGTGTTGACGCCGATGAATCCTCCCGGCAGGGCAAAGGCGTTGACCGCCGGATCGCGGATCAGGAAGAACTCGAAATCCTGCCGCGATTCGTGGCTGCGCGAAACGAGGCGGCGGCCGAGGCTGGCGATGTAGTCGGTCGCCTCCGGCTCGCCGTAAAAGCTGCGGTCGGCGCGGATCTCGCGCATGATGCTTTCGCCGATCCGCCGCTCCTGCAGCGGCGTGAAGCCGGAGTGCGCCACATCGCCGAGGTCCGGCAGGCCCTGGGCCAGCACGCCGGGAACGGCAAGCAGCAGAGCCGCAAGGCAGATGCGCAACGGCATGATGCTATGATAATTCGGAGCCGCTGGAGTTCCTAACGCGGCACCCGAATTCATGCCCAGATCAGGCGGCCTGAAAAAGTTCACCCACTTCGACGCGCGCGGCCAGGCGCGCATGGTGGACGTGGGCGGCAAGGGCGTCACCGAGCGCGTTGCGCGCGCCGCGGGGCGCATCCGCATGGCCGCGGCCACGCTCAGGCAGATCGCCGCGGGCAGCGCCAGGAAAGGGGATGTGCTGGGCGTTGCGCGTGTCGCCGCGATCCAGGCCGCGAAACGCACGGCTGAGCTGATCCCGTTGTGTCATCCGCTCGCCCTCACCCATGTCCAGGTGGAGTTCGCGACCGACCGCCGGGCGAACGCCGTCGAATGCACGGCGACCGTCGCCACGACCGGGCGCACCGGCGTCGAGATGGAGGCACTCACCGCGGTGGCGGCGGGATTGCTCACGATCTACGACATGTGCAAGGCCGTCGACCGCGGCATGCGCCTGGAACGCATCGAGCTGCTCGAGAAGAAGGGCGGCCGGTCCGGGCACTGGATCGCCGGGCGCCCGGCGCGGCGCGGCTGACGCCTGCGCCGGGCAGGAATTTTTGTCTCCCCTCCTGATCAGAGCCCTATATGGACAGCGCCGTGAATCTTGGCTACATTCGGCTCCCCGGACCGCAATCGATATTCTGACGGATGCTATGAATATATCGGGCGGGATAGGGAGCACATGAAACGGGTTCGTAGATCGGTCCTGAAGTTCCTGGGCAGCGTCGCCGCGCTGGCGGCGGCCGGCGCGGGCGGGCTGCTGCGCTCCGCGGAGTCCTGGGCCGCGAACTGGAACAAGGCCGGCTTCGAGTCGAAGGCGCTCGCCGACGTCCTCAAGAGCCTCGGCGCCGCAAACCCCGCCGAGAGCCGGGATATCGTGATCACCGCACCGGACATCGCCGAGAACAGCGCGCTGGTACCGGTGGCCGTGACCAGCAGGATACCCGGCACGCAGCAGATCTCGATCGTCGCGGAGAAGAACCCGTTTCCGCTGGCTGCGACCTTCGAAATAGCCAATGGGGCCGAGGGCTACGTCCGCACGGATCTCAAGATGGGCCAGACTTCCGACATCTGGGCCGTCGTCAAGGCGGACGGGAAATTCTACGTGGCGAAGACGGAAGTGAAGATCACCGTCGGCGGCTGCGGATAGGCCGGGAAGGCGAGTCATGGCTGACCCGATGAGAATCCGCGCGACGCTCCAGGGCGATGTCGCCGACGTGCGCATCATCATGATGCATCCGATGGAAACCGGTAACCGCAAGGACGCGAAGGGCGTGCTGGTGCCGCTGCACTTCATCCAGAACGTCGTGGTGACCCATAACGGCAAGACCGTCATGGACGCCCAGTGGAGCCAGGCGGTTTCCCGCAACCCGCGGCTGTTCCTGCGGGTGAAGGGCGCCAAGGCGGGCGAGCGGGTGAGCGTCACGTGGGTGGACAACAAGGGTGACAAGCGCACCGACGAGGCCGTCATAATGCCGTCCTCGTGAAGCGGCGGGACGTCCCGCCGCCTGTTTTTCACAGGTACATGGAGGAAAGATTCATGACCGCAGCGCGCGGAATCGCCGCGCTCGCATTGGTCTGCCTCGTCGCACCGGGCGCGGCGCTGGCGCAAGGCAAGCCCGGCATCGCCATCGGGCGCCAGATGCTCGCCGAGGACAATCCCGGCGAGCTGTGGATCGAGCAGGGCAGGACGCTGTTTCACCAGAAGCGCGGCCCCAGGAACGCGTCGCTCGAGCAGTGCGACTTCGGCCTGGGTCCGGGCAAGCTCGAGGGCGCCAGTGCGCGCCTGCCGCGCTATTTTCCCGATACCGGCCGGGTCCAGGATCTGGAATCGCGCCTGCTGACCTGCATGGTCGAGCTGCAGGGATTCAGCCGCGACGAGGTCATTCGCCGGGCGATCAGCCCCGCGGGCAGCAGGGGCTCCGACGTCGAGGCGCTGGCGCTCTATATTACCTCCCGCTCGAATGGCATGAAGATCAGCGTCGCGCTCGACCACCCCAAGGAACGGGAAATGTACAAGGCCGGCGAGTACCTGTTCTTCCGCCGCAGCGGGCAGACCGATTTCTCGTGCGTGCAGTGCCACGGCGAAGCCGACAAGCGCATCCGCCTGCAGGACCTGGTCTACATGACCGGCAAGAACGGCACGCAGGAGATTGCCGGGACCTGGCCCGCCTATCGCGGGGCGCATTACGTCGTGCGCACCATGCAGTGGCGGCTCTACGACTGCTTCTGGCAGATGCGGCTGCCGGAACTGGCCTATGCGTCCGACGCCTCGATCGCGCTGCTCACGTATCTCAACTACCAGGGCAATGGGGCGACGATCCAGGTGCCCGGATTCAAGCGCTAGGGAGCCATCGATGCGATCGGCCTGGTGGAAATGGACGATGGTCGGTGCCGCGGCGCTCGTCGCTGCCGGATGTTCCTCCTATCCCGATCAGGCGGCGACGCGGGAGATCGCCGAGAAGATGCTGGGCACGAGCTTCACCGCTCCGGCACCGGGCCTGCTGAAACGGCTCGAGCAGGACAGGTCGCAGCGCATCTGCAGCAAGATCGGGGACGCCAGGCTGACGCAGGAGGAAGCTGCCGAGGTGGTCAGGCTGGCGCGCGCCTCGATGCAGTACCCGGCATCCGGCAAGCTCGTGGGCGACTGGAAGGCAGGCGAAAAGCTCGCCCATGACGGCGCCGGCTCCCGGATTCAGCGCGGAGCCCTGGAAAAGCGCAAGGAAAACGGCGGGCTCTGCCAGAACTGCCACGGCCTCGCCCCGGGCGAGATCAATGTCGGCAACATCGGCCCGGCCCTCACCGGCTACGGCCTGCAGCGCGGCAACTCTGACGCGGTCGCCAAGCTGACCTACGAGAGAATCTACAACGGCTGGGCCTACGCCCCCTGCTCCAACATGCCGCGCCTCGGCGCCACCGGCCACCTCACGCCGGAGCAGATCATCCACCTGGTGGCGTACCTGATCGATCCCGCTTCGCCTATTAATCGCAAACCGTGAGCCGGACGGACGTTTCGTAGCGGCGGACTTTCCATGTCGCTCACGCGGCGCGAATTCCTGCAGATCCTTGCCGTCGCGGCGGCGCACGGCTTGCCGCCGCGGGCATCCGCGGCGGACCGCGCGGATGCGCTCTACGATTTGCCCGGGCCGGGGGGCAATGTCACCCTCCTCCACCTGACCGATTGCCATGCGCAGCTCAAGCCCCTCTATTTCCGCG
This sequence comes from Burkholderiales bacterium, assembly GCA_044867805.1. Taxonomy (GTDB): domain Bacteria; phylum Pseudomonadota; class Gammaproteobacteria; order Burkholderiales; family SG8-41; genus SG8-41. Next base: position 12,857 of record JBIOVQ010000088.1, read on the forward strand.
AACCGGACACGAACCTTGGCCTGTTCGGCACGCAGGGCAGGCCGCCGCACCTCGTCGGCGGGGCGTTGCTCAAGCACTACAGGATCAAGCCCCGCAGCCGCCTTGCCCACGCCTACACGCATCTCGATTTCGAGGACGCCGCGCGTCGGTATGGGCGGGTCGGCGGCTTCGCGCACCTGGCGACGCTGGTAAAGCGCCTGCGCGCCCGGCGGCCGGGGGCGCTGCTGCTCGATGGCGGCGATTCGTGGCAGGGCTCGGCCACCGCCCTGTGGACCCGCGGCGCAGACATGATCGCGTGCTCGAAGCTGCTCGGGGTCGACGTCATGACCGGACACTGGGAGTTCACCTACGGCGCCGCGCGCGTGAAGCAGGCGATCGATGCCGAGTTGAAGGGACGGATCGAGTTCGTCGCGCAGAACGTGCGCACGGCGGACTTCGGCGACCCCGTGTTCAAGCCCTACGTCACGCGCGAGGTGAACGGCGTGCCCGTCGCCATCGTCGGCCAGGCATTCCCCTACGTACCGATCGCCAATCCGCGGCATCTCGTCGCGGAATGGACCTTCGGCATCCAGGAGGAAACCCTGCAGAAGACGGTGGACGAGGCGCGCGGCCGGGGCGCGCAGGCGGTGGTGCTGCTTTCGCACAACGGCATGGATGTGGATCTCAAGCTCGCTTCCCGCGTCGCCGGCATCGACGTGATCTTCGGCGGGCATACCCACGACGCGGTGCCGGAGCCGGTTGTGGTCGAGAATCGCGGCGGCACGACGCTCGTCACCAACGCCGGCTGCAACGGCAAGTTCCTCGGCGTGCTGGACCTCGACGTGAAGGGCGGAAAAGTACGGGAACGCCGCTACCGGCTGCTGCCGGTCTTCTCCGACCTGCTCGAGCCCGACGCGGAGATGGACGCGCTGATCCGCCGGGTGCGCGTCCCGTACGAGGAGAAGCTCGCCGAAAAGCTTGCCGTCACCGAGCAACTGCTCTACCGGCGCGGCAATTTCGCCGGCACCTTCGATCAGCTGATACTCGACGCGCTGATGGAGGACAAGGGCGCGGAAATAGCGTTTTCGCCCGGCTTTCGCTTTGGCCCTTCCCTGCTCCCCGGAACGACCGTGACTTTCGAGCACGTGATGGAACAGACGGCGATCACCTACCCCCATGTCACGGTCAACGCGCTCAGCGGCGCGGCGATCAAGGGCATCCTGGAGGACGTCTGCGACAATCTGTTCAACCCCGATCCCTACCGGCAGCAGGGCGGAGACATGGTGCGCGTGGGCGGGATGCGCTACCGCTGCGAGCCGGGGCAGGGAATCGGCAGCCGCATCAGCGGCATGACCTTGAACGGGAAACCGCTCGAGGCGGGCAAGAGCTACAAGGTTGCGAGCTGGGCGCCGGTGGCCGAAGGAGCAAGCGGAGAGCCGGTGTGGGAAGTGGTCGCGCGCCATCTGCGCGCCAGGAAAGTCATTCGCTCCGTCACGCCCAACCTCCCGGCGCTCATCGACGTGCGGGGCAATCCCGGTCGCGCCTGACCGCCTGCGCCCCGCACCTAACCCCGAACTGCTACCCTGACCAGAAATTCTTCCAGCGCCCGTATCGGCGCGACGTCCGCAAAGAGCACGTGCCGGGAGGCCACGATACGCTCGCGGATATGCTCCCGAAATTCGTTGTCCCGCGCGAGGCGGACCGCCAGCTCGACGTAGTCTTCTTCCGACAACGCGATCAGCTCTGCCAGCCCCAATCGCTTCAAGATGCCGCTCGCCAGCCTTCCTCGCATGAAACGGCCATCCCCGGTGACGATCGGCAGGCCACACTGCATGGCTTGCACAGCGGTGTTGAAGCCGGAGAATCCAACGGTATCCAGAAAGACGTCGGCGCGCTTCAGCAAGCCGTGGAATTCCGGCCGGTCCTGCCAGGGGATGAAAGCAACAAAGTCGTCGAAGTCCAGCTGGCTTCGGTCAAATGCGGCTTCCAGCCGTCGGCGCAGCTTTTCGGATCGGCCGTAGGGCCGGGACTTGAAGAAAACGAACCGGCACCGGCCCAGCCTGCGAGCGATCCTGGTGATGAGCGAATCATGCTGAGGCGCGTACTTGAACGGCATTCCGGGGCAGATCAGCAGGGGCACGTCCGCGCCGACACGCAGGCTGCCCGGATCGGCGTCGCTGGCGGCAACCGCCGTCGGCTGATAGCAGCAGCCGAGGTGCGGCAAGGCGACCAGCCGCTCGGTGTAGTTTTCCTGCGCGCCAGGCGGCTCCAGATCCTGCGCGGACAGATAATAGTCCACAGTCGGCAGCCCGGTCGTCTCGGGGTGTCCCCAGGTGGCGGCTTGAACCGGCGCAAGGCGCAGGCTCGCCAGCCTGGTCGTCATCGGATCCATTCCGATTTCGGGGTAGATCAGCACATCGGGCTGCTGGGCTCTTATGGCATCCACCCACTGGCGCAGCGTTCCGTGGCCCGAGTCAAAACTCGTTGCCCGCGACCTGGCGAAGTGCGTTTCCCGGTCGTGCTCGGTCCCGGTGTGGAAAACATGGAGGCTGAAGCGCGCCCGGTCGAACTGCTGGAACCAGCCCTTGACGATGGCGTGCCAGACCGAATGGTTTCGAAAGTAGCGCGATACGACGCCAACCCGGATGATGCCGTCCAAGCCGCGGCCGCCGCGAGGGGCGAAAGCCTGGCGGTTGAACCACTCGGCCATCAAACGCGCGCACAGCCGGCCGTATCGTTCCAGCAGGGCCCTGTTGTTCAGCTCCTGATACGCCAGGCAGAACGGCTGGTGAGTGCCGACGATCTCGAAGCCGCCGGGCGCGCGCGCCGCATCGAACCAGCGATCCAGGCTCTCCAATTCCGAGGAGAACGCCGCCCGGCATCGCTCCTGGTCGGCATGCGCGCCGTACACCGCCGGCAGCTGAGACATCGTGTATGCCCAGCGCGCGAGCGCATATTCGGGATTGAGCGACAGCGCTTTTCGAAAGGAGGCGAGGGACTCCTGGTGCCGGTCCTGGTCGTCGAATAGCACTCCCAAGCAGTAGTGCGCCTCGGCCAGGTCGGGCTTGAGTTCGAGCGCCCGCTCGAAACAGGCCACCGCCCCTTCGTCCTGCCCCTGATCGCGCAACGCCATGCCCAGCTCGTAGTGGGCCTCGGCGTAATCCGGTGCCAGCGCGAGCGCTTTCCGGTAGGCGGCGATGGCGTCGGCCGGCCGCTCCAGTTTCCGCAGCACACCCGCGTAGTTGTACCAGACACCCGCAACATCGGCCCGCTCCTTCAGGGCGATCTCGAGAGCATCCCGTGCGGCGTCAAGCCGTCCCTGCGACTCGTAGATGCCGCCCAGCACCACCTGGGCCTCCGGAAACACCGGCTTGCCCTCGAGCGCGGCGAGAAGGAGCTGCTCGGCACGGGCCAGCGCTCCCCGCGAGTAGAGCATCTTGCCGAGGTTGTAATTCGCGTACGCGTCCCGGGGATCGCACGTCAGGGCCGCCTCGTAGGAACTGAGCGCGCCATCCATATCACCGGCGGCTTCCAGCCCTATACCGAGATTGAGGTGCCCTCTTGCGCGATCGGGAGCCGCTTTCACCGCTTCGCGATACAGTACGCATGCTTCCCGCAGCCTGCCCTCCTTCTCGGCGCGGTTGCCCTCGGCGATCAGCCGATCGGATTCCGCGGCCTGCGAGGTGGGCGGCGCGGACGCATCCCGCGCAAGCATCAGCCGGTTCAGAATGCCGCGAAGCATCGAACGACGGGCCGGCCGTGGCTGCCGGCCGGCCTCCGCGTCACGCCGTGACCCGGCTCGCCACGCGCAGCATCTCGTCGCGCTCGGCGAACCACTCTCTCGCGTACTCGCAGCCCCGGTACTCGTCGAAATACGGGCCGCCCAGCGTGAAGTGAACGAGCGCGGCGTCCTTGCGCGGCGGGTTGTACCCGACCAGGTGGTTCCAGCGCTCGGGCAGCGCGCCTATGAGATCGTCGTTCCCCAGCCACCTGAACTGGTGCAGCTCGAGTCCAGATGCCTTGTTGACGTACTCGGGCGTCAATGCACGGCATTTCGCGTTGTTGAACAGCATCACGCTCGACCAGTTCTTCTTCTCGTACTTGCTCTGCGGCTCGTCCAGGTGCTTGACGGTCTCTTTCGGGACGTGATTGTGCTTGACCACCATCGCGCCATAGCGCTCGTCGCGCAGCTTCCACAGATTGACGATGTCGTCGAGCATCAGCATGTCGCAGTCGGCGTACACCGACCAACCCGCGTAGCCGGAAAGGTAAGGGGTCAGGAAACGCGAGAACGAGAAGTCCGTGCTCTGCAGTGGATGCCGCTCGCGGGTCAGTTCCTTGAGCTGGGCGAGCATGAGCGGGGTGATCGAGACCGGTTGCGAGGCGCGCGCCTGGATGCTGTAGGCCAGCACGCTGAAGGCGACGGCCTCGCGCGGGTCGTAGCCGATGTACACGCTGATCATCGTTCAGGAGGATACCAAACCCGCGACCTCACTGGCGAGCGCCGGCAAACTGCAAGAGCAGCTCGATGTTCCGGGCAATGGACGCGGCGCCGTCGAGCACGTTGCCTCTCGGGGTGGAGTATTCGAGCCTCAGGTTATCGTCGGTGGATATCCAGAACGGCGCGGGCATGCCGAAGCTGCTCAGGAAAAGATCGGTGGCGGCGGGTTCGAGGAGTCGCCTTTCGAGCAGATCGCGGGCGCTGCCTCCGACCGACGCGAGCAATCCCTTCAGTGCCGGCGTAGCGTCGATGATCGCCGCGTTCTGCGCGGAGGGACGGGCGTCGGGGCTGTTGGTGGCGATGATGATGCCCTGGGTGCCGATGAAATAGAGCCACACGTGCTCGAACTCCGCGCGCACCGAACTCAGCACATGCAGGATGTCGGTGGCGTCGACATGATGCAGCTGCACCCATTGCTGCAGTACTCCGTGGGGCGCAAGCCGGCGCTTGACCAGCCGGTAGAACTCGCGGTTGTAGAGCGCCGCGGCGCCCGCGAACCAGATCGAGGAGATTTCGATGCTCACCACGTCGTAGCTGCGCGGCTGCAACATCAGGAAATTGCGCCCGTCCGTGATGTAGGTGCGCACCCCGCGCCGCTCGCTCACCCGCGCATTGATGTCGGCAAAGTGGCGGTTGGCGAGCCGCACGATGTCCGCGCTGAGCTCGACGATCTCGAGCTCGCGAAAACCGGCATCGGCGATCACCCGCGCGCTCATGCCGGTGCCGTAGCCGATCACCAGGGCGCTGCCGCGCGCCGGCGTGTGCAGCAACGGCGAGAGCCCGATGCCGACCTGCGCCGGCACCTCACCCCCGTTGCTGCCCTGGAACTTGCCGTTGGTCAGCAGCACGAGCGGCACCCGGCCTCCTTCCACCACGGGAGCCCCGCGCGCGACCGTAGTGAGTCCCCCGTCCACGCTCTCGACCGCGTCTATCACGCGCCCGTAGTCCTGGCCCGCGAAATAGACGTTGGCGCCCGAGGCGAGCGCCGTGTAATCGAAGCTGCGCGGCTGCGCGATGAGCAGCAGGACGACGGCCGCCGCGGGCGCCCAGGCGAGCGGACGCCGTTTGAGCGCCGTCCAGGCGATCGTGGCGAGGCCCAGTATCAGGCAGATCGCGGCCAGCAGCTGGACGGAGCGCAGCGCCCCGACCGCCGGTAACAGCCAGAATCCGGCGGCGAGCACGCCCACGATGTTGCCCGCGGTGTTCAATCCCGCCGCCCTTCCCAGCGCGGCGATCGGCGCGTCCGGGTGGGCGCGCCCCACGCACTCCATCGCCAGCGGGTAGAGCGCGCCGATCAGGACGGCCGGCGGAAACATCGCGACCCAGCACACCGCTCCGCGCACCACTTCGCGCGCCGCGAACTCGCGCGGGAGAGGATACTGCTCGAACGACGCGAAGTAGGCCGGCAGTCCGTCCCAGAGAAAGACACCTCCGAGGATGACCGCGGCCAGGGCAAACTCCAGCCACGCCAGCGCCAGCGGGAGAGAGACCGGCAGCCGCAGCAGCCGGCGGGCGACTTCCGCGCCCGCGCCAAGACCGAGCAGGAAGGCAAACAGCATCAGCGAGAACGCATACACGCTGTTGCCCGCGACCACCGCCAGCAGATGGATGTAATTGATCTCCAGGGCCAGCGTTACGACACCCCCCACCGTAAGCACGACCAGTGCGATCCGGCCCAAGCGCCGCGCCTCTGCTCCCGTCACCCCCGGCACCGCGGCAGGCGGCGGTGCCACCGGCTGCCCTTCCGGCAGCGGCCGCCGCGCCAGCCGCAGTGCCAGCCACGCCACTCCGAGGTTCAGTGCCGCCGCCGTCAGCGTTGTTCTCCACACCCCCAGCTCCGGCAAAATCCAATAGCCGGCGAGCAGCGCCCCCAGCGCCGCCCCCACGGTGTTCGCCCCGTACAAAAGCGCCACCGACGTTCCCAAGGTGGCCGCGCGAAGCTCGAAGAAGCGCGCCAGTACCGGCAGTGTCGCGCCCATCAGCACCGTAGGAACCAGCAGGGCGAAGGCTCCAAGCAGCGTCCGCAACACCGTCAGCATGCCCGCATCGGGCGGCACCCCGCTGGCGAGCGCCACGTACAGCGCCTGGATGCCCTTGAAGATCAGCGGTGTTGCCACGCAGTAGGCCCCGATGCCGAGCTCGCACCATGCGTAGAGCTTGAGCGCGTCCGAGCGTCCCTGCGCCAGCCGACCCCCCAGCCACGCTCCCAGCGCCATGCCGCCCATGTACACCGCCAGCACCGTGTAGGTGGCGGTCGAGGTGCTGCCGAAGGTGAGTGCGAGCGACTTCGAGAACATCACCTGATACATGAGCGCGGCAAACCCCGAAACCACGAACATCGCCCCCGCGTACGTCGCGTCGCGGCGCTGCGGGGCGGCCGCAGCGCGCTCCTCGCGCAGCACAGCCGGGGGCGCTCCCCGCAGCGCTCGTGCCAGGGGCAGATAGAGCCGCACGCTCGCTGCCACGGTGGCGGCAAGCGCGGCCCAGGTGAGCCCCGGCACCGCTTCGAACAGGACTATTCCGTAGCGTACCGCCAGGATCCAGGCGAGCGTGAGCAGTCCTCCCGCCGCCAGCGCGCGCAGGCGCTCCCGGCTCGCCCATCCCAGGCCCGTCGCGCACAGGGCCTGCAATGCGACGATCGCGGGCGGCGATGCCGCCAGGTCAACCAGATAGTGCTGCCCGAGCCCCAGTGTCGCGAGGAACATCAGCCCTGCCAGCACCGCGAAGAACGCCCGCACGCCGCGTCCGATGAAGGACGCGTGCATCCACATCAGCAGCGCCCACCCGAAATGCATGGAGGGCATGCCGTTGCGCGGCGCCGGCGGCACCGCCAGCAGATCGTTGGCGGGCGCAACCGGCCATGCATAGAAGTAGTCTCCGAAGGCATAGCGCGGGCCGGCGATCGGGCACGCATGGTAGAGAAAAATCGCGATCGCGCCGCTGACCGTGTACGCCAGCAGCAGGCTCACCGGGGCACGCTCCGGCCGCGCCAGCTGCAGGCCATAGAGCACGGCAAAAGCGTACGGCAGATAGTGGTAAACCGCCGTCGCCACGGTAAGCAGGGACGGCCATTCGTTCACCACGAGGGAAGTCAGGATGGCCGGGGAAAAACCGAGCGTCGCGTCCAGGTTGTATGCGATCGCATCGTAGGTGCGCGGGTGCAGCGCCGCCGTGAATCCCAATAGCGACACCACGAAAGTGTCGTAAACCAGCACCAGGGCAAAGGCCGCTACCAGCGTCAACGCGAGCGACCGCTGAGAGGGGGCGCCGCGCACGCGCGCGACCAATGCTATGAGGACCGACAGCCCGAACGCGCCGATGAGCAAATACAGCCAGTCGCTGACCGGCCGCGCCGCTTCATGCGGTCGCAGCGCGAGGTAGATGCCCGTGAGCAGAACGCCGCCGGCGCCGGCGGCAGCGACCTCGCGCCAGCGCGGGCGCGAGCAGAGATACAGGATGCAAAATACGGTCGCGAACTCCCCCAGGACGAACACCGCGTGCGGCGAAGCGTAGATCCTGAGGAGCCGCGCGTGCGGAGCCTCCGCGATCCCCGTGAGCGCCAATGCCTCGGTCAGCCCGAGCACGACGAGGCCAACCCACAGGGCGATGCGCAGATCGGACGGCATCGGGAAGCGTTTAGGGAGATTCCTGCGTACGGCCGCCGCGGGGTGCGGTATCGACGAGGTCCGCCGGCATTGGGATGGAAAAATGCACGCCCGCGGAGGATACCAACGTATGTCATGACCCGCAAATACGCGGCCGTGACGAAAGGCCCGCGCGCGGGCTACACTCGCCTTTTTCGCCGATCGGAAACGTATGCCAAGCGGAAACGTCAGATTGCTTTTCGGCCTGTTCACGCTGTCGGGCTTCACCGGCCTCATCTACGAGTCTATCTGGTCGCATTACCTCAAGCTCTTTCTCGGCGCGGCGGCGTTCTCGCAGTCTTTCGTCCTCGCCGCGTTCATGGGCGGCCTGGCGCTGGGCGCCTGGATCGCGAGCCGCTGGAGCCGCCGCATCGGCAACCTGCTTGCGGCTTACGGCTGGATCGAGGCGGGCATCGGCCTTGCCGCGCTGGTGTTCCACGAGCTGTTCGTGGCCCTGACCCAGCTCTCGCTCGATCGCGTCATTCCGGCGCTCGGCTCGCCGCTCTCGGTCGAGCTGTACAAGTACACCGTCTGCGCCGTGCTCATCGTCCCGCAAACGGTGCTGCTCGGCATGACCTTCCCGCTGATGAGCGGGTCGGTGATCCGGCGCAGCCCCGAGGCGAGCGGCCATCACCTGGCGATGCTCTACTTCACCAATTCGATCGGCGCCGCGGCCGGGGCGCTGGCGGCGGCGTTCCTGCTGCTGGGGTGGCTGGGCATGCCGGGAACCATGCGCGCTGCGGGCTTGCTCAATCTCGCCCTCGCGGCAGTGGTCCTCACCGTCGCGCGCGCGGGCGAGCCGCGCCCGGCTGCGGCAGCCCCCGCCCACGGCGCGGCGCCCGTCACCTCGCACGCGGTGCGGCTGTTCCTCGCCGCGGCGTTCGTGACCGGAGCAGCGTCCTTCGTCTACGAGATCGCATGGATCCGGATGCTTTCCCTCGTGCTCGGCTCCTCGTTCCACGCTTTCGAGTTGATGCTGTCGGCGTTCATCACCGGCCTGGCCCTCGGCGGCTTGTGGATACGGCGCCGCATCGACGGCATCGCCGACCCGGTACGGTTTTCCGGCATCGTGCAGGTCGCCATGGGGCTGGCGGCGCTGGCAACCATATTCGTGTATCACTACACCTTCGACTGGATGGCGTTCGCGCTCAGCGTGCTCCAGCGTAACGACGGAGCCTATCCGTTGTTCAACCTTTTTTGTCACGCCATCGCCTTCGCCATCATGCTGCCGGCGACCTTTTTCGCCGGCATGACGCTACCGCTGTTCACGCACGTGCTGCTGCGCGGCGGCCATGGCGAGCGCGCGATCGGCCAGATCTACTCCGCCAACACCCTCGGCGCCATTGCCGGCGTGCTGCTCGCGGTACACGTGCTCCTCCCCGAGATGGGTGTGAAGCTCGCGCTGATCGTGGGCGCCGCCGCCGACATCCTGCTGGGCGCCTGGCTCCTGCGCTATTCGCAGGCGGCGCTGCGGCGCGCCCACGCGTTCGCCGCCCTGATTGCCGGCCTGCTCGCGGCGACCGCGACAGCGCGCGCCGGCGCGCTCGACCCTGCGCGGCTCTCGTCCGGCGTGTTTCGCTATGGAGTCGTGCTCCGCGCGGACAGCAAGATCTTTTTCTACCACGACGGCAAGACCGCCTCGGTCGCCGTGCGGGGCCATGCCAACAACATGTTCGGGATCATCACCAACGGCAAGCCGGACGCGACCATCCAGATGGACCCGGATCGCGACCCGGGTGGTGATGAATACACCATGGTGGTCGCCGCCGCGCTGCCGTTGCTGATGAAACCCGACGCCAGGACTTACGCCAACATCGGCTTCGGCTCCGGCCTCACCGTCGAGACGCTGCTGTCGCACAGCGGGCCGCGACAGGTGGACTCGATCGAGATCGAGCCGGCGATGGTGTCCGGGGCGCGCGCCTTCGCGCCGCGCGTGCTGCGGCCGTTCCGCGACCGGCGCAGCAATATCGTCATCGAGGACGCCAAGAGCTACTTCGCGCGCCACGGCAAGCGCTACGACGTGATCATCTCCGAGCCCTCGAACCCCTGGGTAAACGGCGTCGCGAGCCTGTTCACGACGGAGTTCTACCGGGACGTGAAGCGCTACCTCGCGCCGGGCGGCCTGCTGGTGCAGTGGCTGCAGACCTACGAGTTCAACGACCGGCTGCTGGCCTCCATACTGGCGGCGCTCGCCGAGAATTTCTCGGACTTCGAAATCTACGAAACGAACGGGTCGGACCTCATCGTGGTTGCCGTGGCCGAGGGCCGCGTGCCGCGCCTCGGGGCGCTGCCGGCCGGAGAAGCTGCCTTCATGGGCCAGCTGAAACGCCTCGGCCTCACGCGCGTGGAGGAGCTCGCTGCCCTCGGCATAGGCGCGAAGCGCGACATCATGCCGCTGTTCGCGCCGCTCGGCGCGCCGGTCAACTCGGACTACCGCCCGTACGTGCAGCTCGAGGCGCCGCGTGCGCGCTTCCACGAGACCGTGGCGGCCGCGCTTTCCACGCTGGTCACGACGCCCTTGCCGATCCTGGAGATGGCCAGAAAGAAGCCGGTGACCTATCTGCGGGATCCCGTCCCGCAATACGTACGGTCGACCAACCTGCGGTCCCAGTCCGCCGCGCTTGAAGTCGCGCGCGGCCTGCTCAACCCCTCGGCCGACCCGCTCGCGTCCGCGGAGCGGAAGGCGGTCGTCCCCCTGCTCGCGTTGAAACGGCCGGGCGCGCTGTGCGGCGCCTCGGTCTCGCCGGGAGCCATCGAGCAGCTGCATGCTGCGGCCGAGCTGACGCTCGCCAACCTCGCGCCGGATCTCAGGCGCGCGCTATGGATCGAGCGGCGGTGGCTCGGCTGCGCGCCCGGCAAGCTCGCGCCGCCGGTGCGCGATCGCCTGGAGCTCTACGCGGCGATCGCAGGGCGTGACGCGCGCGGCATGCTCGCGCGCGGGCGCGCGCTGCTCGAGCAGGGCCGGGCCGGGGGCGGGGACGATTGGGGGCGCTACCTGCTCCTTACCGCCATGCTCGGCGCGCGGGTTGCCGGCGAAACGGAGGAAGCGCACCGGCTATGGCGCGCTTACGGGGCTGCGCTCTACCCCCGCGGAGTGATCCCTCCGCAGGTGATCTACGTCAATAACCTGTAGCACGCCGGCCTAAGGGTAGGCACGGCCGCAGACCTCCGGGACCCGCTTGGCCTTGGCGGGGTACGGCAGCCCCTTTTCGAGCCGAGCCAGGCTCTCCCTGGCTTCGTCAAATTGCAGCCTGGCGGCACGCCGGTACTGGTTCTTCGCTTCCTCGATGCATCCCAGGTACTCCAGGGTAAGCCCCAGCTTGTGGCGCGCTTCGCCCCGTTCGGGACGCAGCGCCACTGCGCTCACGAGGTGCGGCAGCGCCTCGGAGACCTGGTATTGACGCAGGTGGATCCTCGCGCGCGCGTAGTGGCAGTCGTACGTGGCCGGATACTCCGCCAGGCAGCGCTCGGCAATCTCGGCTGCCCGCTCGGCGCGGCCCGCGGACAAGTACTCGCGGCTCAAGTAGTAGAGCGTGCGCGAGCCGCCGGGAGCGGCCGCCTGCGGAAGCTTCGCGACCGCGTCCTCCCACAGCGCAATCCCGCTCGCGAACGTTTGCAGGCGGTCATGGGCCTGGTAGCCCAGCAGCGGAAGGGCAAGGAGCGCGAACGCGGCGACCGCGCGAACGGGCAGGCGGGCGAGCGCGAGGGCCAGCACTACCAGCAGGCCCGGCGCCCACAGATAGCTGCGGTAAAGCACGAACGGCTCCTGGAAGCGTATCGCGACGAGCTCGGTGAAGAAGAGGGTCCAGGAAAATAGCAGGCCGAAACCCGCAACGCGGGCCATGCCTGCCCTCGCCATGAGCCAGACACCCAGCGCGCCGTAGCCGGCAAATCCCAGTACACCCAGCGCCGCCACCGCGGGCGGCCACTGACTGGCGAAGTCGGTCCGCATGTCGAAAGACATGGCGCCGGTGTCCGGCCAGATCCATGGCGCGAGATAGCGGAAGAACAGCCCGGCTTGCGTGACGGCGCTTTCCAGCCAGGGAGATTCCAGCAACATGGGCGCGCCAGCTTGGGAGATTTGCGCCGTCACGATCTGGAAGTCCGGCTCCTCGGTCCCCGCAATCTTGCCCTTGACCAGCACGGTGACCAGCGCGGCTGACGGCGCGCACAAGGCCCAATAGAGGATGGTGTGGCGTATCCGGAAGCGCCGCTCTACCGCGACCAGCAGCCCGCCAACCGCGGCGGCGGCAGGCAGCAGCACAGCGGTTTCCTTGGACAGCACCGCGATCGAGTACATGAGCGCGGCTGCCACCGCGTCGGTGTGGCTGCGGCGCGCGAGCCCGCGCAGGTAGAGGACGATCGAAACGAGGGAAAACAGCGTGGCGAAGAGCGTCGTGCGCTGGATGAGGTACCCGGCGCCATACACCGCCACGGGGTGGACGGCGAAGACGGCCGCGCAGACGAGCGCCGGCGCGTGCGACTGGACGGTGGTGGCCGGAGCCTCGGCCGTGTTCCGGGCCGCATGCCGCTGGATGTCGAAGATGAGCTTGTAGAGCGCGAGCGCGCACGCGATATGGAACGCGAGCGTCAGGATGCGGTGCGCCTCGATGTGCCCCCACCACGCGAGCTGGACCACGGCCATCGAAAAGTACGGCGGCACCCTCAGTTCGAGCCCGAACGGGTGGGTCGCGTAATACGCGAAATTCTGCCCCCAGAGAAAGTAGAAGTCGTCGAATACCGGCGGATTGTCGAGGAACGGGAGATAGAGGGCCCCCGCCAGGGCGGCAATGAGGGCGGCGCCGGCCAGGTGCGGGAAACGGCTGACGGCGGCAAGCGCGCGCACGGGACGACGCACCAAAAAAAAGAGGTACCCCGAAGGGTACCTCTTTCAGCAACGGATGTTGCGATTAGTTGCCGCGGCAGGAACCCGGCAGGTACTTCGGGCTTACGTCCGTGCCCGAGCTCTGGTTGCCGCACACCCAGCCGTACAGGCCCGTGCCCAGGTCGGTGGCCACCGCTGCCGGGTTGCTCGCATCTTTCAGCGGGACCAGCGAGATGTACTTGTCGTTCACGTCGGTGTTGATGTTGCGGACCTTACCCTTGATCATGCCGTCGGCAGTCGTGGTGATCTCCGCCACGTACTTCGACTGGACCGGCGTGCCCGAGCCGCCCGCTTCGCCGCAGCCCCAGTTGTTCGCGCCGGGGCCGGAGCTGCCGGACTGGTAGACCTCGGTGACGGTCGTGCGGCACGCGCTCAACGCCAGGATCACCTCGGACATCTTCGCCCGGACGGTGTAGTCCTGATACGCGGGCAACGCAACCGCCGCCAGAATGCCGATGATCGCGACCACGATCATCAGTTCGATCAGCGTGAAGCCCTTCTGGATATGACGCATGGAATTGCTCCTTTCGTGATTAATCCCTGAAAAAACAAGCAATTTTCATTGCTCGCCCTGAGCAGGCAGCAAGTATTATGCCAGCGGCAATCCCAGCATGCAGTGGTAGTTTTTCTTGCCAACTTGAGCACACTTGCTGGCGGAATGGGCGGTGCGCCTATGTAGGTCGGGGTTTCCCCAATGGTCACTAGGTGACCAAGAACGTCACTTTGCCCATGGGGAACGGCCGGTCACCCGCGCTCATCGCCCATGCACCACCGGCGCCACATATCCCGGTACACCGCCTCCAGGTCACGCACGAACCGTTGCTCGTCCATGAGCGGCGAGCGCTGCAGCGTTTCCCGCAGTGATCTTCGAATCCCGGCGAGCACCGCCTGGTTGCCGGAAAACTCCACGGCCAGGCGCACGTAATCCCCGGGGCTCGGCGCGATCCACTCGCCGAGACCGGCGGTCGTCAGTATGCTCGCGGCGCTGCGCGAAGATGGCCGCGAGCCGGGAACGGTGATGACGGGCACTCCCATCCACAGCGCGTCACAGGTCGTGGTGCCTCCGCTGTACGGCGTGGTATCCAGGGCGATATCGACCGCACCCAGCCGCCGGAAATAGTCGGGCAGCGACACGTACGGCAGGATGGTGATTCTCTCCCGGCCCGCCCCCGCGGCGGCAAGGTCCCGCCACAGGTCGTCCCGGGCGCGTCCCTGCGGGACGCCCAGGATCATCAGGCGGGAATCCGGAAGACGCGCGAGGATTTCGGCCCACAGCCGGCGGGAGGAGCGGGAGAGCTTGAGGGCCTGATTGAACGACCCAAAGGTGATGTAGCCGTTGCGAGTGCACGGGGGCGTTTCCGTGCGAGGCGTCGTCAGGAAAGGACGATAGCACCACTGGCTGTGCGGCAGCCTCAGCAAGGTCTCGGTGTGATGGGTTTCGGTCTCCGGCGGATCGGCGTGGCGGTCGGAAATGCGATAGTGGATACGCGCCATGCCGGTCGTGTTCAGGTAGCCGAGCCAGGTGGCCTGGACCGGCGCGGGCTGCTGGGCAAATACGGCAAGCTGCGGAATTCCCGAGTGCCCGCCAAGGTCGACCAGGATATCTATGCGGTCGCGGTTGATCTCGTCCGCGAGTTCAGATGCCGACGCCGAGCCCGCCTCCCGCCAGGCGTCCGCGCGCTCCGACAACCGCCGGCCGTAGTCGTCCACCCTGCCGCCGGTTGAATAGCAGAACACCTCGACCGCGGAACGGTCGTGGTGCTCGATCACCGGGATCATGAACAGCGTAACGACGTGCTGGCAGAAGTCGGCGGACACGTAACCGACGCGCAAGCGGCGATCGGGTTCACGCGTATTGCGAAACGGCTCGAATCGCGAGGGATGCGCCGCCTCGATCCGTTTCCCGAACTCCACATGCTTCGCGAACAGGGCTTCGTCGCTGATCCCCTCCGAGGCGTTCAGCGCGAACAGCTCGGCCGACTCGAGGTCGAAATCGCCCGGACAGCGCTCGCGGGCGCCACGGTAGAGGGCGAGCGCCTCGTCCATGCGGCACTGTCCGAGCAGGACGCTGCCGAGCATCCGGTACGCGCGGGTGTGCTTCGGGTCCAGGGCGAGCGCACGGCGCAGCGCGGATTCCGCTTCCGTCACCCGCATGATCTTCTTCAACAGGCTGCCGTAGTTGTAGAGTGCGTCGGCCCAATCGGGCCGCCGTTCGAGCACCGCTTCCAGTTCCGTGGCGGCGGCTTCAAGGTCACCGCGCGCATCGAGCGCCTGGGACAGCACGGCGCGCGCCTCGATGAAATCGGGCTTGCGCGCCAGCGCGGCTCGCAAGTGCGGCTCGGCCCGCCCCGGCTCATTGCGCGCGAGCAGCACGCGCGCCAGCTCAAAGGCGGCGTCGGGGTTGCCCGGGTCCACCGCGAGCGCGCGCTCGAGGACGGACTGCGCCTCCTCAAGCCTGCCGAGCCGGCCCAGGACTTCCGCGTAGTGGTAGAGCGCCCCGAAATCACCAGGCCGTTGCGCCAGCGCCGACTCCAGGGCGGCGGCGGCCGCGGCGAGCTCGCCCTGCGACTCCAGCACTCGCGCCAGCACGATCCTGGCCTCCGCGAACTCGCCGCGGGCCTCGAGCGCCTGCCGCAATAGCCGGCCGG
>JBIOVQ010000089.1:0-12561 GCA_044867805.1 Burkholderiales bacterium
CAGCAGGCCGCCCTCGGCGTCGCGGAGCAGGACGCACTCGTGCTGCAAGGCCTCGGTGAACGGCAGCAGGTCGAACGCGGGCTGCAGCTGGTGCAGGGCTTCCATCGTCAGGACCGGATACTGCAGCGCCGCGCCGAGAGCCGCGGTGAACTCCGCCGGCGACTGCCCGCAGCGCTCTTCGACGCATTCCATGAGGCGCTTCCCGCCGCGCTGCGCCTGCGCGCGCGCCTCTGCGATATGCCGGTGCATATCCGCTCCCGCCAGCGCCGCCTGTGCCTGTTCGTGCACCGCGTTCACTGTATGCTCCCGGCAAGCTCGAAGATCGGCAGGTAGAGCAGCACCACGATGAGGCCGATGACGAGGCCGATGAATACCATCAGCAGCGGCTCGAACACGCGCGTGAACCAGTCGACCCAGCGCGCCATTTCCTCGTCGTGGAATGCCGCGATGCGTTCCATCATCTCGCCCATCCGGCCGGAGCGCTCGCCCACCCGCAGCATCCGCAGGGCGATCGGTGTCGCGAGGCCCGCGGTCTCCATCGCCTGGGACATCGGCCTCCCTTCCCGCACCAGTCGCGAGGCGTGGTCGAGCTGGGTGCGCAGGGAGGACTGGAGCAGCCCCGACACCATGTCGAGGGCGGGGACGACGGCGATGCCTCCGCGCAGCAGCATGCCGAGCGTGCGGTAGAAGCGGGCAAGCTGGTAGACGCGCATGCGGCTGCCGAGCGCGGGTATGCGCCACAGCCACGATGCGATGCGCTGGAGAATCTCCGGCCGCGCGAGCCAGTGCGCCGCCAGCGCTCCCGCCGCGAGCGCCGCGATGCCCATTGCCAGCGCGTGCTGCTCGATGAGCTTTCCCCAGACCAGCAGCACGCGCGACATCCACGGCAGCCTGTCGCCCATGTCCTGGTAGACCTGGCTGAAGCGCGGCACCACGTAGCCCAGCAGGAAGAGCGTCACCAGCAACCCCACGCCGATCAGCATCGCCGGATAGATGGCCGAGGAGATGAGCTTCTTGCGCACGGAGTCGATTTGTGTCTGGTAGGCGATGAAGCGCGACAGCGCCTCCTCGAGGTCGCCGGTGCGTTCGGCCGCGCGCACTGCCGCGAAGTACAGCGGCGGGAACGCGGCGGGCGACTGCTGCATGGCGGCCGACAGGGCCTGGCCCTGGCGCAGCCGCGTGATCAGCTGGTCCAGCACCTTGCGCGTCTCGGGCCGCTGCTCCTTCTCGGCCAGCGTCTCGATCGACTCGACCAGGCTGATCCCCGACTGCAGAAGGGCGAGCAACTCCTGGCTGAACAACAGCAGCGGAAAGCGCGCGCGCCGCGCGAGCACCCAGGCGCCGAGGCCCGCGCGCCGCCGCACCGAGAGCACCGCGAGCCCGCGGGAAGCGGCCTGCTCGTTGGCGTCGTGCTCGTCGCGCGCGTCGAGCTCCAGCACCAGAATCGAGCCGTCGCTGCCCAGTCCCCGAACCTGGTAGTGCATGGCGCTCCTCACCAGCTCGTGATGTCCGCGGCTTCGTCCGCGCCGCCGGGCTGGCCGTCCTTGCCGTAGCTCAGGAGTTCGTAGTCGCCCTTCTCACCGGGGGCGCGGTACCGGTAGGGACGGCCCCACGGGTCGGGTGGAGCTTCCTTCCTGAGGTACGGGCCGGCCCATTTGGGCTCGTTCGGCGGCCGGGTGTACAACACGGCGAGCCCCTGCTCGGTGGTGGGATAGCGCCCGACATCGAGGCGATAATGGTCGAGCGCTTTCCCGATCGCGTCCATCTGGGCGCGCGCGACTTTCGCCTCGGACTTCCCCAGCTGGGAGAAATACTTGGGCCCGACGTAACCGGCGAGCAGCCCGATGATGACGAGCACGACCAGCAGCTCGAGCAGGGTAAATCCCGCGGCGCGGTCGGGCAAAAAGGGGATATTCCGCGCCTGGGCGTTCACTCCGCTGTCACCGTACAGAAATAAAAGGGCCGCGCACGTGGCGCGAAAGGACGATCCGCGATGAAGCTTAGCGACACAATGTGACGCGCCGGTGAACCGGGTGCCATGGACCCCGCGTCGGTGCGACGGACAACCTTTAATCATCCTGTTCATATCTGTCATGGAACTTCCTGCAGGTACGCGACGGCATAGCCCGTTCGGACTATGCCGCCGTGCGCCACTTGCTGCCTTGAATCGCCCCTCCTCCACCGATTTCGTTCCTCGGGCCGGCCGGAAACGCGCGCCCGAGTACGGAAAATTCAGAATGGCTTGCGGCTCTCTCCTCTTGCAGGTTGTTAAGTGTCCGGTGCCCGATCCGGGTTTGAGCGCTCTTGCATCGTCGCGCACGCACAGCCCATGCCAAAAACCGTAGGCGCTCACAATCAACGGGATAGCCGGCGCAGGCGCGCACTGGCGGGCAGGATCCGTCGCGGTCAAGCGACAACGCGGCGGAATAAGGGGAAGTTGCTTGAGCAGCATCGGTTTTCGCTGTCGCCGCCGCCCGACAAAGGCCGCAAGCCGGGGAGCGGCGAGGCTCGATGGGCGCCCAGCCGTATCGGGACCGGCCGTGAGCTTGGTCACGGCGTGGCGGCCGCCGGAACCCTGGCAGGTGCCTGCCCAGTCAATCGGTCACGGAACTGCCCCGGATGTCGTGCGCGAGCGACAGAACGCCGCGTTTTGGGGGGAAATCAGGGCCGCTGCGGGCGTTTTTGGCAGCCGGGCACCGTGAATGAGCAGCCGGAATATAGTCCGAACGGACTATGCGAATCCCCGCGAAGGCGGGGACCCAGTTCTTGCTCAGCTTTGGTTTCCCGCCTGCGCGGGAATTCACTTCTTCTTGCCGCTGCAGATCTCCGCGCTGCGGGTCGTCGCGTACTGCAGATGGTTGAAGCCGGGAACGTTGAAGGTCTTGTCGTCGTCGCGAAAGATGTAGGGGTGCTCCGCCAGCTCCTGGTAGCGCGCCAGGAGCATCCTCGAATCCATCCCGGGCTTGAATTCCTTGCGCAGGAAAACGTCCACGATGCGCCTTGCGCTGGTTATCGCCTCGGGAAGCAACTCATACGCGCCGATGCGGCGCACCTTGCTTTCCGATCCGTCGTGCCCGCTCAGGCCCTCGACAAAGTAGGTCATTTGCCCTCCCCGGGGCTTCCGGTTCTGAATCGGTACCGACATTGTACCGGAACCCGTCCGAACGGATTACGAGGGCTGCATTGCCTGACCGGGACGACGACAAGCCCCGGCACAGGGACAGCGACGACCAGAAGCGGTCTCAAGAATAGCCACGGAATTCCTACTTCTTCTTGCCGCTGCAGATGTCGGTGCTGCGGGTCGTGGCGTAGTGCAGGTGATTGAAGCCGGGGACGTTGAAGGTCTTGTCGTCGTCGCGGAAGATGTACGGGTGCTCGCCCTTGTCCCGGTAGCGGGCGAGCAACGCCTTCGCGTCCATGCCGGGCCTGAAATGGCCGCGCAGGAACACGTCGATCAGACGCTTCGAGCTGGAAACAGCGTCCTCAAGCGTGTCGTACTCGCCGATGCGGCGAACCGTGGTCTCCGGCTCGTGGTGGTCGCTTATGCCCTCGACGAAGAAAGTCATCGGCCCTCCCCGGCGTGCATGCCCTGCGCCTGCACAATTCTCGGGCAGCATACGCCGATCGGGGTGGCGGCGGCAGGCCGGTGGGCGGAAATCGGGGGAATCGTTGCCCGGCGTCCGCCTCGACGGACGGACCTATTCCGGCGCTTCGCGTCCGGCACCCCGCGCGATGAGCGGCGGGGGAGCCGTCCGCTCCATCGCGCGGAGTTAAACCGGCGCCGAAGGCGTCCGGGTTTAACAACTGGTAGGCGGTGGGGGATTTGAACCCCCGACCAACGGATTAAAAGTCCGCTGCTCTACCAACTGAGCTAACCGCCCGAAAAAGGCCGCGAATTCTAACCGTTACCGCGTGGCACGGTCAACGAAGATTGCCGCACCGACGCGTGGCGCGAGGCTGATTCGCGCGGCCTTTTTTGAATAGGGAACTTCAATTCAGGATTACGCGGGATCAGGTTTCCCGCGTAATCCTCCAGTATTGATAGCGCATCGTCCCCGCCGCCCCGATGACGATGGCGAGGAAGGTGAGGATGGAGCCGATCGCGAGCGTGGACATGCCGCTGATCGCCTGGCCGAAGGTGCAGCCCATGGCGAGCACGCCGCCGATGCCCATCAGCGCGCCGCCGGCCACGTGATTGAAGAAATCCCCCCAGCCGGCGAACCACTCGATGCGGAACTCGCGGCTGAAGCCGGAGTGGAGGAGGGAGCCGACCGTCACGCCCGTGAGCGCCATCACTCCGAAATTGATGAGCGAGAGATCAAGCGGATCGAGAGCATAGCGCAGCGTGTCGCCCATCGGGGCGACGAAGGTAAAGGACTGGGTCTGCACGCGGCTGGGAGCCACGGTCGCGAGCTCGACGTACTCCTTCCACTCGCGCCCGATGGCGCCGCCGGTGATCCACCAGCCGGCGATGATGGCGAGCCCCACCACCGCGCCGCCGAGCATGTGGCCGGGCTCGCCGCGAAAATCGACGGACCTGAAAACCCACCAGATCATCCCCGCCGCCACCGCGGCGGCGACCGCGAGATTGAACGGCTTCGACAGGGGCATCCCGAACATGCCCGAGAGGACGGTGCCGAGCTCCTGGTTGGCGACGCCGTAGCTCTGGAGATTGATGGTGGTCGCCGCGACCCACGGTTGGAAGGCCTTCTCGAACAGCGGTGTCCACAGCATGCAGTACGCGCTGCCGGCGAAGACCAGCGCCACGACCAGCGATTTCATGTTGCCGCCGCCGATGCGCACCAGCGTGCGGTTGCCGCAGCCGCTGGCCAGCGTCATGCCCACGCCGAACAGGGCGCCGCCCAGGAGATAGCGCAGCCACCCGAAATTGGCAGTGCGATACGGCGGGAAAGTCTGCTGCGACAGGTTGATCGCGCCGGCGGCCTCGAGCGCGACCACGCCCGCCAGCGCCACGGCCATGGCGAACACCCACGCGCGCATGCGGCCGGTGTCGCCGATGTTCACCCAGTCGGAGACGGCGCCCATGGCGCAGAAATTCGTCTTGTGCGTGACCGCGCCCATCACCACGGCGATGGCGAACACCGCCGCCAGCACCCCGACATGCACCGAGATCATCGGCCTAGTCTAAGCCGCCAGCCGCCAGCCGTCAGCCGTCAGCCGTCAGAACCAACAACTGGCATCTGGCGTCTGGCATCTGGCGTCTGGGGACTGTAGCGGGTGGGATCGGGCATTCCCGCCGCCTCGAAGCCCGCGCGGCGTATCCGGCATGCGTCGCAGCGGGCGCACGCCAGGCCCTCCTGCGTCGCCTGGTAGCACGACACCGTCAGGGCGTAGTCCACGCCGAGCGCGGCGCCGCGCCGCACGATATCCGCCTTGGACAGATCGATGATGGGCGTATGCAGCTTGAGCGCGCGTCCCTCCACCGCGGCCTTGGTGGCCAGATTGGCAAGTGTCTCGAAAGCGCGCATGAATTCGGGCCGGCAATCGGGATAGCCGGAATAATCCACCGCATTCGCGCCGAAATAGATGTCCTGCGCGCCCAGCACCTCGGCCCAGGCCAGCGCCAGGGCCAGCAGGATGGTGTTGCGCGCGGGCACATAAGTGACCGGTATCCCCGACGAAGGCGCTTCGGGGACCGCGATGCGCGTGTCGGTCAGCGCGGATCCGCCGAAAGCCGCGTAGAGCCCGACGAGACGATGACCGGCGGCGCCGAGCGCCCCGGCAACGCGCTCGGCGGCGGCGAGCTCCGCGCGGTGCCGCTGCCCGTAATCCAGCGTCAGGCAGTGGCACTCGCAGCCGTCCGAGCGCGCTATGGCGAGCACGGTGGCCGAGTCCATCCCGCCGGACAGGAGGACGACGGCGCGGCTTGTCATTGGCAGTGTGCAGTTTGCAGTGGGCAGTTTGCAGTTACTGCCAACTGACGGCTGCCAACTGCCAACTTATTT
Organism: Burkholderiales bacterium; assembly: GCA_044867805.1. Lineage (GTDB taxonomy): Bacteria > Pseudomonadota > Gammaproteobacteria > Burkholderiales > SG8-41 > SG8-41. The sequence continues at coordinate 5,967 of JBIOVQ010000089.1, forward strand.
GGTGGCAGCGAGGCGCCGCCGCCCCTTCTCCGCCGCTTCGCTGGCGGGATAGCGGGCAATGAGGCGGTCCAGGGTCCTGCGCGCCGCGGCCGTGTCGCCGAGCTCCAGTTGCGAGCTGGCGATATTGAGCAGCGCGTCCGGCACCGACGAGCTGTCGGGATACATCGCGATCAGCTTCTGCTGGCTCTGGATCGCGCCGCGGAATTCGCGCAGGTTGTAGTACGAGTCGCCGATCCAGTACTGGGCGCGGTGCGTGAGCGGACTCTTCGGGTGGTCCGCGATGAAATTCCGGAACGCCGCGATCGCGCCCTGGTAGTTGCCGATGCGGCGCTGGCTCTGCGCCGCCTCGTACGCGCGGGTTTCCGCGTCCGACGCCTGCGGCGTGGCCTGCGCGGATCTCGTGGCACCCGCCTGCGCGGGTTTCGCGGTCGCCGCGGGTCCTGCGGCCGTCGCGGCGCCGGCAGCGGCACTCGCCGCAGCTGCCGGTGCGGGCGCGGCCTCCGCCGCGGCCGGCTGCTCGAGCCGCTTCATGCGCGTGTCGAGGTCCACGTACATGTCGCGGGTGCGCTTGGAGGACATCTGGACGTCGTTGCCGAGCACTTCGACCTGGCCGCGCAGGTTCATCACCTCCCTGCGCATGCTCTCGAGTTGCTGCGCCAGCTCCAGCGCGGGGTTGGCCGCGCTCATGGACCTGAGCGACTCTTCCATGCGCGTCAATTGCTGGCGGAGATCCTCGATGCGCCGGCTCTGCTCCACGAGCTGCCGGCGCGCCTCCTCATCGCCCCGCTGCGCGTGCACGGGGGCCGCAAAGAAAACGAAAACAAGCGCCGCGGCGCCCGCTGCAAGAGCGAGCGCGGCAAGCCGGCTCTGCGCACGCCTCATCAGTCACGCTCCATCAGTCACGCACCACCAGTCACGCCGCACCAGCCACGCTTCATTCGCCCTGGTAGACGATATCCCCCCGCCGGTTCTGCCCCCAGCAGGTTTCGTCATGCCCGGTACAGCGCGGCTTCTCCTCGCCGTAGCTCACGGACTCGATCTGGCCCGCCTGCGCGCCGAGCAGCTGCATCATCTGCCGCACCGCGTCCGCGCGGCGCTGGCCGAGCGCGATATTGTACTCCCGGCTGCCGCGCTCGTCGGCATTGCCCTCCACGCGCATCTTCTTCCCGCGGTTCTCCTGCAAGTACCTGGCATGCGCCGCCACGATCGGCTTGTACTCTTCCTTCACCAGGTTCGAGTCGAAATCGAAGAAGACGCTGCGCTTGGACAGGATGTTGCCGGGGTCCTTGAGCGGGTCGCCCACCATCGGCCTGGTGTCGAGCGGCTTGGCCCCGGTGTCCGGCGCAGGCTTCTGCGGTCCCAAGGGCGCGGGCCGGTCTTCAACTGCGGCGCCTGCCTGCTCCTGCGGGGCGGTCGCGCACCCCGCCAGTACGGCCAGTGCCAATATTCCTGCCAAAATAGTCAGTGTCTTCATGTGCTGGCTCCTCTCAGTAACAACACGTCATCTTAATATCGGGCCCCAGGCCGGTTCGCGCACGTCGCCGGCGTTCGCGCTCAGGCGTTGCTTCACCCTGCCGTCGCTGGAGACAGCGGACAGCATGCCGCGCCCCTTCACCTCGGTGGCGTAGAGAATCATGCGGCCGTTCGGCGCGTAGCTCGGCGACTCATCGAGCACTCCGTCCGTGAGGACCTGCACCTGCCGGGTGGCGAAGTCCTGCACCGCGACGTTGAAGCGTCCGTTGTTGCGCTGTATGAACGTGAAGCTCTTGCCGTCGGGGCTGAAGCGCGGCGAAACGCTGTAGCTGCCCTCGAACGTGAGTCGCCGCACCTCGCCGCCGGTCGCCGGCATGCCGTAGATCTGGGGGCTGCCCCCGCGGTCGGAAGTGAATATCAGGAGCGCTCCGTCCGGGGAGAAGTTCGGCTCCGTGTCGATCGCCGAGCTGTGGGTCATGCGCCGCGGCTCGCCCGTCCCGTCGGGGTTGATGAAGTAGATCTGCGAGCCGCCGTCCTTGGAGAGCACGACGGCGAGCGTCCTGCCGTCGGGCGACCACGCCGGCGCGCTGTTGCTGCCCCAGTAATTCGCGACAGCGCGGTGCTGCCCGGTGATCAGCGACTGCACGTAGACGATCGGCTTCTTGTTCTCGAAGGAAACGTAAGCGAGGCGCGTGCCGTCGGGCGACCACGTGGGCGAGATGATCGGCTCGGACGACCAGCGCACCGCCTGCGCTCCGTAGCCGTCGGCATCCGCGACCTGCAGCTCGTAGCGCTTGCCGGTCTTGACGACGTAGGCGATGCGGGTGCTGAACACGCCCTTGTCGCCCGTCAGCTTCTCGTAGATGACGTCCGCGATCTTGTGGGCGGTCAGCCGCAGCTGGGCGCTCGAGGCGGTGTACGCGAAACCGGCGAGCTGCTGCTGCTTGGCGACATCCATGAGGCGGAAGCGCACGTCGTAGCGGTCGTTGGAAAGAAGCGAGACGGTCCCGATCACCACGGCCTCGGCGCCCCGCGCGCGCCAGGTCGCGTAGTTCACGTCCTGCGGCTCGTGCGGCGGGTTGACCCCGCCCGCATCCACCATCCTGAACACGCCGCTGCGCGTGAGATCGTCGGCCACCACCGGCGACAGCGCTTGCGGAAGGCCCCCCTCCGCGCGGAACGGCACTATGGCGATGGGGTACTGCGTGCCGCCGCTGCCGATGATCTCTATGGTCAGGACGGCGCGGGCCGCGGGGAGCGGCGCCAGCAGCAAAACCAGGACAAAAGCGGCTTGGAAGAGGCGGTGCAGCCTGCCAGTGCTCATGTGCCGTGATTATACGTTTTGATGATGGGTACGAGGGGATACTCCCCTCGTGCTCCCCTGCTCCGGAGTCAGCACGGATAAGGAGCGGCCCGCGGGCTGCGCCATGTCGCTGTCAGACGACATTGCATCGCCCGCTCACTATTCTTTGGGCCGGAATCTGAGATTGAGTTCCCGGAATTCCCTCATGAGCGCCGGGTCCGGGGGCAGCGGCAGGGGCTGCGCCCGGTGCACGGCACGCTCGACCGCGGTGTCCCACAGCGGCTGCCCGCTCGATCTGCGGGTCCTGACGTCCAGCACCTCGCCCCCCGGGAGGACGGTGACATGCAGCTCGACCTCGGGATTGCCCTGCAGGCTGGGGGGCTCGATGATGTAGCGCTTGATGCGCTCGGCGATGCGGCGCTTGTACTCGTCGACCAGCTGGGCGCGCGCCGCGGCCTGCTGCTGCGCGAGCTTCTTCAGCGCCTCTTCCTGCTCGCGCAGGCGCTTCGCCTCGGCTTCCTGCTTCAACTTCTCGAGCCGCGCCTGCTCCTCCTTTTTCTTCTTCTCCGCCAGCTCCTTCGCCTTGAGCGCCTTCTCCTTCTTCTCGCGCAGGGCAATGTCTGCCTTGGGCTGCGGCTTGGGCGCCGGCTTTGCCACTGGTTTGGGCTCCGGCTTGGGCGGCTCGGGGACGGCCTTCGGCGGCTCGACTTTCGGGGCCGGCGGCGGGGGCAGGTTGCTCCACAGGTCGGCCACCATCGTCGGGGACTCGCGCTTCTGCCAGGCGACGCCGAATACGAGCAGGACCAGGAACAGCGCGTGCATCAGCAGCGTCAGCGCGCCGGATACCGTCTTCTCGCTCTGCGTCGCGTAGGCGTACGCGATCATGGAGTCCGGGGCTTGGCGAGCAGGCCGATCTTCTGCACCTGGTTCTGCTGCAGCATATCCATCACTTCCAGCACCGACTCGTAGCGCACGTCCTTGTCGGCGGCGATGACCACCGCCTGCGCCGGGTTCTTCTTCTGCTTCTGGCGGATCGCCGCGATCAGCTGGTTGCGCGAGACCCGGCGCTCGTCCATCGAGCGCGCGCGGTCGCGCAGCCACAGCGAGCCGTCGCTGCGCACCGACACCTCCATCGGCTGCACCGGGGGGTCGGAGCTCTTGCTGATGCTGGGCAGATCGACCTGGCCGGGATTGACGAGCGGCGCGGTGATCATGAAGATCACCAGCAGCACCAGCATCACGTCGATGTATGGCACGACGTTGATCTGGTTCATCAGCCTGCGGCCGCTGCGCCTCTCGATCAGCATGGCCTCATCCCATACTGCGTGAATCGTGATTCGTGATTCGTGATTCGTGCCCCCTCACCCCCGCTCTGTTCCCCGAAGTGGGGGAAAAAGAACGGGATTTAAGAGTCGAATCACAATTCACAAATCACCAATCACGGTTTAGTGCACCTGCCTCTGCAGGATATTCGAGAACTCTTCCATGAACGACTCGAAGCGGGTGGCGAGCCGGTTGATGTTGCCGGCGAAGTGGTTGTAGGCGACCACCGCCGGTATCGCGGCGAACAGTCCCATGGCGGTCGCGATCAGCGCCTCCGCGATACCCGGGGCCACCGCGGAGAGCGTCGCCTGCTGCGCCACGTTGGTGAGGGCGCGGAACGAATTCATGATTCCCCACACGGTGCCGAACAGCCCGATATAGGGGGTCACCGAGCCCACCGAGGCGAGGAACGAGAGATAGGACTCGAGCCGCTCCATTTCGCGCTGGTAGGTCGCCCGCATCGCGCGGCGCACCCCGTCCATGACGATGCCGACCTCCATGCCGGGCTGCTTGCGCAGCTTGACGAACTCGCGGAACCCCGCCTCGAAGATGCGCTGCAGGCTGCCCCCGCCGCCGCGCGCGTCCACCGCGCGCTGGTAGAGATCGTTGAGATCGGTCCCGCTCCAGAACTGCTTCTCGAAGCGCTCGGCGAGGCGCGCGGAGCGCCGCAGCACGAAAATCTTGAGAAAGATGTAGTACCACGAGAAGATCGACGCCAGCACCAGGATCAGCATCACGATCTGCACCAGCACGCTCGCGCCGGTGACCAGGCCCAGCAGCGAAGTGTCGTGTGTCACGGTGGGATTCACGTTCCGCTTCCTTTCGCCGCGGAGGAATTCGCCGCGCCAGCGCGCGGCAAATTCCTGAACGAAAACTCTGATGAACAGCACCGCACTCCCAGCCAACGGCCGGGGAACCTCCCGAACGATCCGCACTGCGACGGCATGCCGGAAATGCCATTATTCATTTTCGCGCTCATCCCGGACGCTTGCCGGTTTCGTTAGGAGCGTGGCGGGTCAGGCGCTCCGCCACGCTCCTGGGTATTCTAACGGGACGGAATGTCGCCGGGTTGACGCACGCGAGCCGCACGCGTGCCGTCGCGAGCTCCTCCGCCCCGCGCGTGATCCGCTGCCTCAGAAAGATTTGTCCGCCCCCGAGCTCGCCGAGTTCCACGGTGGCGGCAATTTCGTCGTTGAAAGCCGCCGGCCGCAGGTACTCGATCGAGAGCGAGCGCACGATGAAGACAGCGCGGTGGTCGCGCGCCAGCCCGTCCAGCTCGAAGCCGAGCGCGCGCAGCCATTCGGTGCGAGCGCGCTCCAGGAACTTCAGGTAGTTCGCGTAATAGACCACCCCGCCCGCGTCCGTATCCTCGTAGTACACACGGACGGGAATGCTGAATGAGGAATTTTGAATGTTGAATTTGCCCGGCCGAGCTGCGTGCCGTTTGCCGCGTGGCTTCAATTCATCATTCATCATTCCGCATTCATCATTGCTGCTTGGGCCGGTCCCAAAGATCCGGCGTGGCGGAGCGCGACGGCTGCGCCAGGCCGAAATGGCGGTAGGCAGAGACGGTCGCCAGGCGGCCGCGCAGCGTGCGCTGGAGGTAGCCCTGCTGGATGAGAAAAGGCTCCAGCACGTCCTCGATGGTGTCGCGCTCCTCGCCGATTGCCGCGGCGATGCTCTCGATGCCGACCGGGCCGCCGTCGAACTTCTCGATCACCGCGAGCAGCAGCTTGCGGTCCATGACGTCGAGCCCGAGCGCGTCCACTTCGAGCATTTTCAGCGCCGCATCCGCCACTTCCCGGGTGACCCTGCCCTGGGCCCTGACCTCGGCATAGTCGCGCACGCGCCGCAGCAGCCGGTTGGCGATGCGCGGCGTGCCGCGCGCGCGGCCGGCGATTTCGCGTGCGCCCTCGGCGTGGACCTCGATCTCCAGCAGCCTGGCCGAGCGCTGCACGATGCGCTGCAGCTCCTCGGCCGTGTAGAACTCCAGCCGCGACACGATCCCGAAGCGGTCGCGCAGCGGGTTGGTGAGCATGCCGGCGCGGGTCGTGGCGCCCACCAGCGTGAACGGTGGCAGGTCGAGCTTGACCGAGCGGGCTGCGGGTCCCTCGCCGATCATGATGTCGATCTGGTAGTCCTCGAGCGCGGGATAGAGGATTTCCTCCACCACCGGCGTCAGGCGGTGTATCTCGTCGATGAACAGGACGTCGTTGGGCTCGAGGTTGGTGAGCATCGCGGCCAGGTCGCCCGGGCGCTCCAGCACCGGCCCCGAAGTATGGCGCAGGTTGACTCCCATCTCGCGCGCGACGATGTGCGCGAGCGTGGTCTTGCCAAGCCCGGGCGGGCCGAACAGCAGGACGTGATCGAGCGCTTCCTTGCGCTTGCGCGCGGCCTCGATGAAGACTTTCAGCTGGCCGCGGATCTTTTCCTGCCCGACGTATTCGTCGAGCAGCTTGGGCCGCAGCGTGCGCTCGAAAGCCTCTTCCTGCGGCG
>JBIOVQ010000090.1:0-7842 GCA_044867805.1 Burkholderiales bacterium
GCGCCGTATCCCGCCGCGCCGATCAGGCCGGCGGCAAGAAGGGCAAGGATGAAGCTTCGCGTTCTCATTTGGCATCCCTCGCTGAATCCGTGGGCAGCCTCGCCCCGGCGCTCGCGTGCGGTGTGTCACCGTCGGGGAACAGGAAATTGATCTGCGCCCAAAGCCGCGCGGTTTCCATTTCCAGTTGGAGGGCCTGCATGCGCACCTCGATCTCGTTGCGGCGCGCGGCCAGCACATCGGCGAGATTCGCCTTGCCACCCCGGTAGGCGGCAAGCGCGGCGCGGGTGCGGTCTCGCGCCAGCGGTACCAACTCGCGCTCGTAGCGTGCGCGCCGCTCGCGTCCGTTTTCCCATTCCTGGATTTGCGCCCGTACTTCACCGATATGGGCGCGCAAGGCTTCCTCGCTCTGGGCCTGCGCCTGATTGGCCATGGCGAGCTTCGCCGCGAGCTCGCGATCCTGGCGGTTCTTCTGATCCCATTGCAGCGGGATCGCCACGTTGACGGAAATCATGTTGGAGTACGCCGAGCCGCGCTGGCTGTACATCATCTCCAGGCTCCAATCCGTCTTTTTGCCTGCTTGCGCGAGCCGGGCTTCGGTCGCGGCGACCTCCGCTTGCTTGGCGAGTGAAACGATTTGCGGGTGATGGGCGAGCTGCGCGTCCAGGGCACCCGGGTCGAGCTTGATTGCCTCGATGTCGGGCTTGCCGGCCAGAGGGACCTCGGCAGCCGTCCCAATCCACCGGGCGAGTGCTATTTTGGAGGTACGGATGCGGCGTCCGATCTCGCTCGCACGATCTTCGAGAGTGACCGCGGCTGAGCGCGCCGCGAACACGTCGGCCTGGCTGCCTCTGCCGGCGCGGTAGGCGCTCTCCGCGGCTTCGATTTCGAGCCGGGTCTCCCTGGACTGTTCCGCGATTACCGCCGACATCGCTTCCGCGTAGTAGCGGTCAAGCCAGGCCAGCGCCGTGTCGCGCTGGATCGTGGCCAACATTGCGGATTTTTCCGCAAGAGAGCGTTCGGCCTCGCGTTCGAAACGCGCGGCCCGGAGTTGGCGTTTTTCCCCGCGCGTGAACTCCTGCATCACGCCGATCTGGCGCATTGTCATGAAGTCGTTGGTGACGCTGTACGCGTCCGGCCCGTTCACCGGCAGGTTCTCGATGCCGAACTTGAGTGTGGGATCAGGCAACTGCCCGGCGGCGGCCGCCATCTCGCGCGAGGCGGCCACGGCGGAATCCTGGGCGGCGAGCTGGCGCGAGCGCTCGGCGGCGAGGCGCTGTGCTTCAGGAAGCGTGAGCGAGGTTTCGGCCGCGTGCGCGAGCGGCACGGCCGCCGCAATCAGGGCCAGGCTGCATAGGGCGCGCAAGTGCCGGGGCACCGCGCGCGACAGCGTGAAACGCATAAATCCTCCGCATAAAATGGTTCCGGCCGCAGGCGCGGCCGCCGTCAGCGCGGGCGGAGAATCAAATCAGAAAGCAGCAGAAGCGGAGAGTTGGAGGAGGATCGGCGACAAGATCGCGCTGCATGCGCAACCAGTTCGTCGCGTCATGCTCCGGGAACGATACGGAAACGGCAAATTCCGCCGCCGCCGGAGGAGGCAGCGTGAATTGGATTGTGGATCCGGGAAGCTTCTTATTGTCGCCGCACTGCAACGCGCAAAGGTTGATTTCCGCAACGGCGGTCTCGCAGCAGCCGCCGTCCGAGCGCGCCGCGATCGCGGATGCGGCGGTCATGCCCGGCTCGACGCACGGCCGCGTCGCGAACGCGGCCTGCGCGAACAGCAGGGCGCCGACGAGGACGCAACCCACGGAGCGAAGAAGGCGGCGGGGCATCAGCATGGCCGGGGCATCCTAGGGCAAGCCGTCTACTGAGTCAATTAGACGGGCAGGTCGGGTGAACATTCCGCTATGAGCTCTATGTTGGTCGGATATACGCATGTGCCATCGTATTGGATCCGAAGAACTTGCCGTTTCAACGCCGTGCGGCATTACGTGTCATCTCCATTTGGGCCTCACGTATCTTGCCGGGCCAGCTGCTCTTGATGTAGGCGAGCACAGTCCAGATCTCCTCGTCCGTTAGCTGGTTCCCGAAGGCGGGCATGTCGCTTTCGTACTTGGGCGGAGCGTACTTGCCGGGGACCAGCCCGTATTTCGTGATGCCAAACAGGATCGAGTCCGGGTGATGCCAGGTGTGCCCCGACTCGTCGTGGGGCGGCGCGGGCATGCGGCCGTTCGAGAGCCTCTCCTGCCAGTTCGACTGCCCTTCAAGGCGCGCGCCGTGGCACGCCGCGCAGTTCCGCTCGTAGACGATCTTGCCGCGCGCGACCTGCGCGAGGTTGCCGGGATCGGCCTGCGTCTTCCCTTCCTGGAACTTCACGACGACGATCGTGCCGATGAGGAACGCAAATACCGCCGCGAGCAGTCCGACGCCGATCTTGTTGCGTACGCTGTTTGAAGTGGCTGCGTTCCTCACGGAGGGCTTCGCTGTCAGCCGATTGTGCCGAGCGCCGGGAACGTCCGCAGCAGCCAGAAGGCAAAGGCCGAGAGCTGGCCGGTGACCATGGCGATGCCCATCAGCACGAGAATGAGGCCCGCGGCGATCTGGAGCACGGTCCCGAAGCGACGCAGATCCCTGAGCCGCCAGACGAGTTCGCGCGTGAAAAGCGCCGACAGCAGGAACGGCACGCCGAGTCCCGCAGCGTAGGAGGAGAGCAGCGCGACGCCGCCCGACACCGTCGTTTGCACGGCGCTCACCGTCAGGATCGCGCCGAGCACCGGCCCGATGCACGGCGTCCAGCCAAAGCCGAAAGCGAGACCCAGCACATAGGCCGCGGCCGGGTGCCCACCCGCAAGGCGCGGATGAAAGCGGAACTCACGCTGCAGCCACGGCATGCCGCGCGTCATGCCGATCATGAGCAAGCCAAAGGCGATGACGATCGCGCCGCCGATGACGTTGGCTTCGTAGCGGTACTGGAGCAGCAACTGGCCGAGTGCCGTGGCGCTTGCACCGAGCACGACGAACACCGTGCCGAATCCGAGGACGAAGAACGCGCTCAGCATTGCCGCGCCGATCCGCCCGCGGCCGCTCGTTTCCCCCTGCACCGCGTACGACGGATCGCCGGCGACGTACGACACATACGCCGGAACGAGCGGCAGCACGCATGGCGAAAGAAATGAAATCAGGCCCGCGGCGAACGCCGCAACGAAACCGATGGCACCGCTCTCAAGCATCTATGATCCGCACAGTGGGCGATCCGACGTGCTCATGCCCGGCTTTCCGGCGAAGGCGCGCTCGGCTTCCTTATCGGCTCCGCCTTGACGGCCTGGACCTCAGGCCCGGGTGTCGGGGGCGGTGTTCCTGCCGCGGATGAGTCGCTCTTGCTCATGCGATTCATGCACAGGCCGAGCGCGCACATCACGAGGCACGGGGCCACCGCGATGATGATGGAGGCGAGACCGGCGGCGACCAGCCAGTCCCAGCCGAGCACCAGCGCGCCGCCGCCGCCGAGGATTGCGGCACCGATCAACAGGTTGCGCGGATTCAGCCATCCGCTTTTCGCGGCCGGCGCGCAGCACTCTTGCGCGGCGGCCGTATTCGCTTCGACGTTTCGCACGTTTTCCACGCGTCCTCCTCAAAAAATACAAGATTAGCCGCAGATACACGCAGATGAACGCGGATGAAACCCCAAGAATAGAAGAAACATCATTGATCTTGTGCTGTTGACTTTATCTGTGTGTATCTGCGTTTATCTGCGGTTTCAATTGGTTTTCCGGGTCACGCGCGGAACAGGCAATTGCGCATCATCCCGCCGTCCTCGTGCTCCAGGTTGTGGCAGTGATACATGAACAGGCCGGGGACAGTCGGGGCGACGAGTACGCGCACCTGCTCGCCGGCGAAGATCCCGAAAGTGTCCTTGTATCCGGTGTCGATGATGCCCTCGCGCAGATCTTCGGGAACCGTGCCTGCACTGCGCTCGATCACGCGAAATCGAACGCCGTGAATGTGCAAGGGGTGAGACATCGGCATGCCCGGGCCGTCGTTGGTGAAAGTCCATATCGATGCTTTGCCCGCGGGAAGTCGCTCGTCCTCCGCGACGGACATCATGTCCTCCGTGTCGAAACGGCGGCCATTGAGGAAGCCGCGCATGTGGCGGAAGGCGAGCTGCGTGCGCAACTCGTACTTTCCCTCCCGCGCGCGGGGCTCCTCTTCCGGGAGCGCAAGCCCGTGGGTACGGGAACGCGGCCCCCGGGAAACGGTGAAGCTCGCGATGTGAAGCTCGTCGCCTTGAGACGGCCCCATCATTCCACCCATCATTCCTCCCATCATGCCGCCGCCCATCATGCCGCCCATGCCACCGCGCCGGTCGCTTCCGCCTTCCTGTCCCATCATGGAGCCCATCATGTCATCCATGCCGGAAAACTCCCGGCTGACGAGGGCGATTTCAGCGCCGTTGCGCCGCGCGCCAAAATCCTCGAGTAGCTCAACGCGCTCGAAGGGAAAGAGCGTCACGTAGGGCCGCTCCTGCACGCCCTCCGCGCGGCTGAAAAGCCCGCCGTCGGCGGCAATGACGCGTAGCGGCCGGCCGTCGGACCACGCAAGCTTGTAGATGCGCGCGTTGGATACGTTGGCGATGCGCAGCCGGTAGGCACGGGGCGCCACCTTGAACGCGGCATCGTCGAGGCCGTTCACCAGCACCCGGTCGCCGAGCACGCCGTTCATGTCGTCCATCATCATCCGCTTGAACACGAACTGATTGTCCTTGCCGATCCGGCGATCCTGCAGTACAAGCTGTAATTCGTGCTCGGGCGCGGGCAGACCCATGTCCTGCTCACGACCCTCGCGCACGATGAGGAGCCCTGCGAGCCCGTAATACGTCTGCCGCCCGGTGATGCGGTGCGGGTGCGGGTGATAGAGGTACGTTCCCGCGGGGTTACGGACAGTGAATTCGATCGTGTAGCTTTCGCCGGAGTGCACCGCCTGGTGCGGATGCCCGTCGGCGGTGTCGGGCACGATCATGCCGTGCCAGTGGATTACGGTCGGGGTGCCGGTGCGATTCACGACCTCGATCCGCACGTGCTCGCCGCGGCGCAGCTCCAGCGTCGGGCCGAGATTTCCCGGCGAGGACCGAATTGCGTCCCCGCGGCCACGCAGGACCTCTCCCGTGTAGCGCAGTCCGCGCGTTTTCGGTCCCGGTCGTATCGCCATCGCAGCCGGCTCGGCGACAAGCTTCAGGACCACGTCCGGGTCCGTGGCGCCAATGGCTTGCCGCAGCGTTGCGGGCATTGTCAGCATGCCGCCGCCAGCGGAGAGAGTCTTCAGAACATCGCGTCGCGTCCACATGGTTGTCTCCTCAGGATGCGCCGCCGCGCAACTTCCCACGCAGCGACTCGATGATTTCCGGTGAATCCCACTCCGCGGGCCCCGCCTTGCGCCAGCGCTCGCGTCCCTCGCGGTCGATCAGCAACGTGGTCGGAATCCCCACGGTGCGCAGCTTGCCGGTCGCCTCAACGGAGGAATCCACGTAGATCGCGAGTACGCGGATGCCGATCTCGTCGTAGAAGCGACGCACGGTCGCGGTCCCGCCGCCGTCTATCGAGAGCGCGACCACCTCGAACTCCGGGCCGCCGAGCTTCTGCTGCAACCGGTCGAGCGCCGGCATTTCCTTGCGGCACGGCGCACACCAGGTCGCCCACACGTTGAGCAGCACCACCTTGCCGCGGAAATCGGATAGCGCGTACGGTTTTCCATCGGCGTTCTGAAAGCGGATGTCCGGTACCGGCTCCGGAGCGTTCGCCCATCCCACGCCCGTTTGCGGGTGCGCGCCGGGAGGCGCGGTGCGCTCGCCCGTCGCCACGTAAATTCCGATGGCTGACGCTACGAGCACCGCCAGCCCGGCGAGCGCCAGCGCTATGCGAAACCGGCGCATGGAACGAGGGGCGGTCACATCGTTCACTGCTCACCTCCGCAACTGCTCGATCAGCGGCATGAGTTTCCCGCTCAGGATCTCGGGCGTGATGGGACCGATGTGCTTGTAAGCGATCCGTCCCTGCCGGTCGATGAGGAATGTCTCGGGCACGCCGTAGACGCCCCAGTCGATGGCGACCCGGCCGTCGAGGTCGGCGCCGGTGCGCGTGTAGGGGTCGCCCAGCTCGTCCAGCCAGCGCGCCGCATCCTCCGGCCGGTCCTTGTAATTGAGTCCGTGGACCGGTACGACCGTGGCAAGACGCTGGATCAGGGGGTGCTCCTGGCGGCAGGGGACACACCATGACGCGAAAACGTTCACCACCGAGACCTCTCCCCTCAAGTCCTTGTCGGAAAGCCCGAGTGTCCGGCCGAGAACTGGCGGCAGGGAAAATACCGGGACCGGCTTGCCGATGAGCGGGGAGGGAACTATGCGCGGGTCGAGGGTGAGGCCGATGCCCAGTACCGCCACCATTGCCAGGAATGCCAGAAGAATCGCTACGTAGGCGTAGCGCGGCCCCTTGGACGAGGGTTCGTCGGGTGCACGGGCCAACACCTGGGGCTCGGGATTCGAGGGGCTGGCTGCATTTGCCTTCACATTTGCCGCTCCCATGCGACTTTGCATCATCGAATTGGATCGCAGATACGAGGCGCTACATTCCTGTGCCGTTACGGGCGATCTGGCGCCACGTTCGCCCGCTGTCTTGCGTGACATAGACGCTGCGTTCGAACGTCGCGATGGCATATTCGCTCCTGCTCACTGGGTTCTGCGCGATGTAGGCGACCGCATCACGAGTCAGCGGTGGGAGCGTAACGGCGTTTTTCGCGCCGGTCTTCAGATTGACGCGTGCGAGCGCGGGCGCGCCGGCGTAGCTGCTGAGCCAGAGTTGTTCGCCGTCCAGGTCGAAGAAGGCGGCAAGCGCCTGCGCGCCTTTCGTTATTGCGCGAAAGCTGTCGCCAGAGTCGGTTGAAAGATAAAAGCCGCTCCCGGAGGCGATGACGACCGCCTTGGAATCGCTTGGGTGGACCGCCAGGCTGACAGGTTCGCCACCGAACCCGCTCGCCCGCGCCCGGTTCCAGACCAATCCGTCGTTGACGGTGTAGTAAAAACCCGGCGTTTTCATGCGCGAGTTGGGCGCCGGACTGTAGACATAGATCACATTGGTTTCGTAACCCGTCGCGAGCAGGTGAAAATCGGTCTCGCCCTCCAGTCCGAGCTTTTGCCAAGTCTTGCCGCCATCCATGCTGCGTATGACCCCGAAAGGGTTTACGAACCCGAACCCCGGTGCCGGGTGGCCGCTGCTGTAGAGCCGGTTGCGGCTCGCCGAAAAGCCCATGTAATCGTGCGCAGGGCCGGGCGCCTTCGACCATTTTCCATCGCGGAAAACGGCGAGGCCGTGATGGCTTGGAATCATGAGCTGCTTGCCGTCGGCGCTGTAAGCCAGGCCGTGCACGTGGGTCAGCGTGACGGCTTCCGCGTGCTGGGCACGCGCCTCATCAGGCGCTGCCGGCAACAAGGCGAGCAGTAATGCAAGGACCAGAAGGGGTTGGTGGCGCGATCGCATATCGTTCTCCATGGCTGGCTGCATCACTCGCATTTTTCTTTCACCAGTTCTTCGATCTCGCGCAGGCTCGCAAACACGATCGAGGCGCGGTCGCCCTGCATGCCGGCGCCGACGATGACCGGCTTGCCGGGGACCGGTCCGCGGATACTGGTGTCCGTCTTGAGGCGCAGGTTGAATTCCCAGATCTTGTGGACCTTTCCCTCCCCGGTGGTCACGAAGTAGGTGTCGCCGCAGTGACGCACCGCCTTCACGGTGCCTTCGGGCGGCGCCTTCTTGAGGTCCGGCAGGCGCGGCCCTGCCCGCCGGGCGCCGGGTTTCG
>JBIOVQ010000091.1:0-3482 GCA_044867805.1 Burkholderiales bacterium
GGGCGCGCCCCGCAAGGGGGCCGGCCACCGCCTCGGATATTGCTACCTCGCGCTCGGCGATCTCACGAATGCCGAGACGGTGCTGGAGCGGGAGGTCAGGGCGTACCCCGACCTGGTCAATGCGCGCAACGCGCTCGGCATCGCCCTGGTGAGGCAATCGCGGGTCGCGGAGGCGCTGGCGGTGTTCCTCGAGGCGGCGCGGCTCGATCCGCGCTCGGTCGAGGCGAACACCAATGCCGGCAACGTGCTCGGCGACCTCGGGCGCTACGAGGAGGCGATTCCCTACCTGCAGCGCGCCATTGCCGTTCAGCCGGAGCTGGCCGACACGCACTACAACCTCGGCGTGGCCTTGCAATCCCTGAAGCGCCATGACGAGGCGATCGCCAGCCTGCAAACCACGCTCGAGCGCGCGCCCCGATCGGCGTACACGCTGGGCTACCTGCTGTGGAACGAAATGTCGATCTGCCGCTGGCGGGAGCTCGATGCCCGCGTGGGCGCTCTCCGGTCGCAGCTGCGCGAAGTGCCCACCGCGCCCTTCGCCTTCCTCGCCGTTTCGCATTCAGCCGAGGAGCAACGGCATTGCGCCGCGCTTCACGTCCGGGAGAAGGTGCGCGCCCTTCCGGCTCCGCTATGGCAGGGGACGCGCTACCGTCACGGGAAGATCCGGCTTGCCTACCTGTCCGCGGACTTTCGCGAGCACCCCGTGGCGCAGCTGACCGCCGGGCTGTTCGAGCGCCACGACCGCGCGCGCTTCGAGGTCTTCGGAATCTCCTATGGTCCGGACGATCGCAGCGCCATGCGGCGCAGGCTGATGCAGGGCTTCGACCGGTTCGTGGACGTGCTGCGGCTGTCCGATGCCGGCGCCGCGGGATCGCTGCGCGAGCTGGAGGTGGACATTGCGATCGACCTCCAGGGACACACCACCGGATCGCGGCCCGGCATCCTCGCGCACCGCCCTGCGCCGGTCCAGGTGAGCTACCTCGGGTATCCGGGCACCGCCGGCGCGGAATTCATCGACTACGTGATTGCCGACGACTTCGTAGTGCCCGCGGAGCAGAAGCCCTTTTTTTCCGAGCAGGTCGTTCATCTCCCGGATAGCTTCCAGGTCAATGACCACCAGCGCGTGACCGCGGCGAGCGCCCCCACCCGCGCGGCGGAAGGATTGCCGGAGAACGGCTTCGTCTTCTGCTGCTTCAACAACACTTACAAGCTCAATCCGTGGATGTTCGACATCTGGATGCGGTTGCTGCGGGAGGTCCCGGGCAGCGTCTTGTGGCTGCGCGAGGAAGGCAGCGCAGCCGGCCGCAGCCTGGGAGACGAGGCGCGCGCGAGGGGCGTCGATCCCGCCAGGATCGTCTTCGCGCGCCGGCTGCCGGCATTCGCGGATCACCTGGCGCGGCACCGCCTGGCCGACCTGTTTCTCGACACGCTGCCCTACAACGCCCACACGACCGCGTCCGATGCGCTGGCCGCGGGACTACCGCTCCTCACCTGCGCGGGGAGCGCCTACGCCGGGCGGGTGGGTGGCAGCCTGCTGCGGACGATCGGGCTGCCCGAGCTGATTACTGGCAGTCTCCAGGACTACGAGGCCCTCGCCCTGAAGCTGGCGCGGGAGCCGCGGCTGCTCGGTGAACTGCGCTCCCGGCTCGAACGCAACCTCTCTACCTCACCGCTCTTCGATACCGACCGCTTCCGCCGCCACATCGAGGCGGCCTATACCAGGATGTGGGAACTCAGCCAGCGCGGCGACAAGCCGCAGTCGTTCGCCGTCGAGCCGATCAAGTAGCTGCGCAACAAGCACCAAATCCCAAGCACCAAGCATCAAACAAGCACCAAGCATCAAACAAGCACCAAACTCCAAGCACCAAACGTTTGGAATTTGTCAGTTGGAATTTGGGATTTGTTTGGGATTTGAGATTTGGAATTTGGTGCTTACCGGCAGGAGGGGCGGGTCATCGCTCATCCTTCGGCTGCCGGTCCGGGCGCCGTAGCCTCCCCCGCCCGGCGGCTCAAGAAGGGCCGGGCTCACATCCAGCAAACCGAAGGAAGGGAACCCGGCCCCGATTACAGTTTCTAAACAGGCAGTTCTCTCAGGGGCTATTCAGGGATGGAGAGGTGCTTCATTCGATCATTCAACGATACGTCATGGCAAAGGAGACGACAATGAACCGAATGGAGTTGCACGCCGCAAGCGCCGTGCTCGCCGCGACCCTCATGGTGGGCGGTTGCGTCAGCAAGGGCGAATACGAGAAGCTGGAGGCGGAGAAGAGCCGGGAGATCGCCGCGCTGCAGGGGCAGCGCGCCGGACTCCAGGAGGAGACGCAGGCTCTGCAGGCGCAGCGCTCGACGCTCGAGCAGCAGCAGGCGGAACTGCGCAGGCAGATCGATGCGCTGGAGCGGCAAAAGACGCAATTGCTGGCCGCCAGCCGGCAGACCGAATCGCAGTACGACAAGCTGGTCCACAGCCTCACCGAGGAGGTCAAGAAAGGCGAGCTCCAGGTGCGGCAGTACAAGAACATGCTGACGGTCGAGGTGGCCGAGCAGCTGTTCTTCGACTCCGGGCGGGCGAACCTCAAGGACTCCGGCAAAGCGGTCCTGCAAAGGGTCGGCGAGGCACTGAAAGGGTACGAAGACAAGGTGATCCGGATCGTCGGCCATACCGACAACGTGCCGATCACCAAGTCGTTGCAAAGAGTCTTTCCGTCCAACTGGGAGCTGTCGGTCGCGCGTGCGACCACCGTCGTGCGCTATTTGCAGGAAGTGGGTATCCCGCCCGAGCGGATGATCGCGTCGGGCCGCGCTGAATACGAGCCCATCGCTCCGAACGACAACGCCGAAGGGCGAACCAAGAACCGCCGCATCGAGATCACGCTCATCGATCGAAATCTCGTGCAGGAGGTGGCCCCGCGGGCGCGGCAATGAGTTAGGCGCCCCGATCAGGCGCCCTCCGGGGCGCCGTAGCCGCCGCCGCCCGGCGTCTCGATCACGAAGACATCCCCGGCGCTCATCTCGGCGCGGTCGCAGGCGTCGAGCTCGACCAGCGCGCCGCTCGCGTGCCGCACCCGGTTGTGGCCGACGGCGCCGGGCTTGCCCCCGGCCATGCCGTAGGGCGGCACGCGGCGGTGACCGGACAGGATCGCGGCCGTCATGGGTTCGAGGAAACGCACGCGGCGCACGACGCCGTCGCCGCCGCGCCAGCGTCCCTTGCCCCCGCTGCCGCGGCGTACCGCGAACTCCTCGAGCAGCACCGGGAAGCGCCATTCCAGGACCTCGGGATCGGTCAGCCGCGTGTTGGTCATGTGGGTGTGGACGCAGTCGGCGCCTTCAAACCCGTCGCCCGCTCCCGACCCCCCGCAGATCGTTTCGTAGTACTGGTGCCGCTCGTTGCCGAAGGTGAAGTTGTTCATCGTGCCCTGCGCGGCGCCCATCACGCCCAGCGCGCCGTAGAGCGCATCGGTCACGCATTGCGACGTTTCCACGTT
>JBIOVQ010000092.1:0-2867 GCA_044867805.1 Burkholderiales bacterium
CTATTTCCTCTCGGCGAAAGTGCTCGAGCCGCAGTTCCACGGCCAGACCAAGGAGAAGCTCTCCAACCGCGACGCGGTGAAGCTGGTCTCCACCATGGTGAAGGACCCCTTCGCGCTGTGGATGAACAGCAACGAGGGGCACGGGCGCAAGATCTGCGACCTGGTGATCAAGCAGGCGATCGAGCGCTCGCGCACGGTGCAGAAGGTCGAGCGCAAGCGCTCCTCGAGCGTGGTGCTGCTGCCGGAGAAGCTCTCCGACTGCGAGTCTACCGAGCTGAAGGACAACGAGCTGTTCCTGGTCGAGGGCGACTCGGCGGGCGGCTCCGCCAAGCAGGCGCGCGACAAGCGCTACCAGGCGATCTACCGCATGCGCGGCAAGGCGCTGAACTCGTGGGAGGTGAAGCGCGAGGTGCTGTTCTCCAACGCCGAGATCCACGACATCGCGGTGGCGCTGGGGGTCGATCCCCACGACGAGAGGGACAACCCCGACCTCTCGGGCCTGCGCTACGGCAAGGTCGCCGCGATGACCGACGCGGACGTGGACGGCGCGCACATCTCGGTGCTGCTGCTCACCCTCTTCTACCGGCACTTCCCCAAGCTGATCGAGAAGGGCCACATCTTCATCGCCTGCCCGCCGCTCTACAAGGTGGACATCCCGGGCCACGGCAAGCGCCCGCCGAAGAAGCTCTACGCGCTCGACGAGGACGAGCTGAAGGCCATCCTCGACCGCGCGCGCGACGACGGCGTGCGGCGGGAATCGGTATCAATACAGCGGTTCAAGGGATTGGGCGAAATGAACCCGGGCCAGCTGTGGGAGACGGCGCTGAACCCCGACACGCGCAAGCTCCTCAAGGTTCGCATCGAGGACAAGACCCAGACCTTCAAGCTCTTCAACATGCTCATGTCGAAGAAGGAGGCCGAGAAGCGCTGCGCGTGGATGGAAGAGAAAGGCAATGAGGTCGAGGCCGACGTTTGAGTGACGAGTGACGACAAAAGCTTTACCGCTAAGAGATGGGGAATGAAATCAGAACCAAAACCCAGCACGCCAAGGACTGCGCCAAGAGTGGAATCTGGATACGGTGCCAGGAATACAGACATCGCGTCCTGTACGCGTTCTTGGCGCCTTTCTTCGCGGGCTAAAGGTCCTGCCTTTGATTTTATTATTTTTCCCTTTGCGGTGAAGCTTTTGACCTGAAGATTGACCGCTGACAGGCATGACAGATACACGGACGCGCGCGCGGCGGGAGAAGGACGAGACAACGCTCGATCTCTTCACGGACGCTGCGCGGCCGGCGAGCGGCGAAAAGGCGGATACCCCAGTGGCGACGAAAACGAAGAAGCCGGGCGGCAAGGGCAAGCGCGCCGGCAAGGAAAAAGCGGGCCCGGTAGCGGGCGCCGGCCGCGGCGGCGGAGGCGGCACCCCGAAGGGCGGCGGCCGGGCCGGGGCGAGCGGCGACTCCATCGACATGGCGCTCTTCGCCGAGCGCAGCTACCTGACCTACGCGATGAGCGTGGTGCGCGGCCGCGCCATCCCCAACGTGGAGGACGGCCAGAAGCCGGTGCAGCGCCGCATCCTCTACGCGATGAACGAGCTCGGGCTGAAGAGCGGCGTGCAGCACTCGAAAAGCGCGCGCATCGTCGGCGAGGTGCTCGGCAAGTTCCACCCGCACGGCGACGCCTCGACCTACGAGGCGCTGGTGCGCATGGCGCAGGATTTCTCGCTGCGCTATCCCCTGATCGACGGCCAGGGCAACTTCGGCACGCAGGACGGCGACCCCGCCGCGGCCTACCGCTACACCGAGGCGCGGCTGACGCCGCTCGCGGAGCTGCTGCTCTCGGAGATCGACCAGGACACGGTGGATTTCCTGCCCAACTACGACGGGCGGCTGAAGGAGCCGAAGCTCTTGCCCGCGCGCCTGCCGATGCTGCTGCTGAACGGCGCCTCGGGCGTCGGCGTCGGCATGGCGTGCGAGCTGCCGCCGCACAACATGCGCGAGGTCGCGGAAGCCGCGGTGTTCATGATCAAACACCCCAACGCCACGCCGAAGGCCCTGATGCACATCGTGAAGGGCCCGGACTTCCCGGGCGGCGGCCAGATCATCAGCTCGCAGGCGGAGATCTACGAAGCCTACAAGACGGGCCGCGGCTCGCTGCGGGCGCGCGCGCGGTGGAAGGTCGAGACGATGGCCCGCGGCCTGTGGCAGGTCGTGGTCCACGAGCTGCCGCCGACGACCTCCGTCAAGCGGGTGATGGCGGAGATCGAGGCGCTCACCAATCCCAGGCCCAAGGACAAGGGCGGCAAGGTCTCGCCGACGCAGACCAACCTCAAGCAGGTCGTGCTGAACCAGCTTGAGCGGATCAACGACGAGTCGGACAAGGACAACAAGCTGCGGCTCGTGCTGGAGCCGCGCTCCTCGCGCCAGGAGCCGGAGGAGTTCATGCGCTTCCTGCTCGCGCACACGAGCCTGGAAGAGAACTTCCCGGTGAACCTGGTCGCGCTGGGGCTGGACGGCCGCCCGACGCGCAAGAACATCGCGGAGCTCGTCGGGGAATGGGTGCAGTTCCGCACCGGCACCGTCACGCGGCGCATGAAGTTCCGGCTGGGCGAGGTCGAGCGGCGCATCCACATCCTCGAAGGCCGCATCATCGTCCTGCTCAATATCGAGAAGGTCATCAAGGTCATCCGCAACTCGGACGAGCCCAAGGCCGACCTGATGAAGCAGTTCAAGCTGACGGAAGTGCAGGCCGAGGACATCCTGGAGATCCGGCTGCGGCAGCTGGCGCGCCTCGAGGGCATCAAGATCGAGACCGAGCTGAAGGACCTCAAGGACGAGCGCCGCAAGTTGAAGGGCGTGCTGGGCTCGGAC
>JBIOVQ010000093.1:0-13948 GCA_044867805.1 Burkholderiales bacterium
CGCGCGGTCGGCGTTGCGCCGGGCGACGAGCTGCAGGCCGATCGGCAGGCCGTGCGGGCCCTTGAACACGGGCAGCGTGATGCACGGCACGTGGGTCGTGGTCCAGGTCAGGCAGAACGAGGCGTCGCCGGTCAGGGCGAGCCCGACCGGCGCTTCGCCGGCCGCCGCCGCGGTGAGCAGCACGTCGCAGTCGCCCATCACCTGCGGGACGAGCTCGCGGCAGCGCTCGGCGTTGTCGCGCGCCTTGCGATAGCGCTCGAAGCTGCACGCCAGCCCGTGCTTGAGGCGGTTGTTGCGCAGCGTCTCGCTGATCTTGTCCCAGTGGTTCTCGATTTCCCAGGTGAAGTTGCGCGCGAACTCGTAGCTCGAGATCGCGAGGTGCGTGTCCTCGATGTCGTGGAATTCCGCGGGCAGGTCCACGTCCTTCACCGCGGCCCCGGCGCCGGCGAGCTTGCGCGCGGCGTCCTCGATCAGATTTTGCGTGCCAGGCTCGACGCGGGACCAGAAGTGGGTGCGGCAGAAGCCGATCCGCGGTGGCCGCATCTGCTCGGGGATCGGCTGCGGGTCGCCGCCCGTCAAGACGTCGCGGTAGAGCGCGATATCCTCGACCGAGCGCGCGAGAAGCCCCAGCGTGTCGAGGAAGCCCGCCGCCTCCTTCACTCCCACGCAGCGCAGGTCGCCCCAGGTCGGGCGATAGCCGAACACCCCGCAGAAGGAGGCCGGGCGTATCGTCGAGCCGGTGGTCTGCGTGCCGATGGCGAGCGGCACCATGCCGTCGGCGACTGCGGCGGCGGAGCCGCTGGACGAGCCGCCGGGCGTGCGGGACGGGTCGTGCGGATTGCGCGTCTTGCCGGGATGGCGATTGGCGAATTCCGTCGTGACGGTCTTGCCCATCAGCACGCCGCCCGCCTTGCGCGAGAGCGCGACACAGGTCGCGTCGCCCTTGGGACGGTGGCCGGCGTAGATGGGCGAGCCCATCTCGGTCGGCATGTCGCAGGTGTCGATGATGTCCTTGATGCCGAACGGCACCCCGGCGAGCGCGCCGCGCACGCCTTTGCGGTCGAGCGCGCGCGCCTGCTCGATGACCTGGGCAGGATTCAGGTACTGCCACGCAAGCACCTGCGGCTCGCGCTCTTCGATGCGCTCGAGATGCGCCCGCGCGACCGCTTCGCACGTCGTCTTTCCGGCGGCGACCGCCGCGGCAATTTCGGCAGCGGTCATGCCGGCGGGCGATGTTGCGGGCTTGCGGGCGGCGACGGGCATCGGCTGCTCCTATGGTATGCGGGGATTTTGCCAGAAAACGAGGGGCTGACGACTGATGACTGACGACCGACCCCCGTCACTGCGTCACCGGGGGTCTGTGCTAACCTCACGCGACTTTGTCCACCGAGGGAGTCATGAAAACGATAGACATCCATGCCCACATCGTCCCGGATTCCCTGTGGAAGGCCGTCGAAGCGAAGAAGGAATGGCACGGCTTTCGCTACGAAGCGGACGAGGGCCTCGGCGCGATGACGGGCGGCGGCATGCGCACCGCCTTCACTTCGCCCAAGCTCCGCTACACGGTCCAGGAGCGCCTGAAAGACATGGACGAGCAGAAAGTGGACGTGCAGGTGCTCTCCATCCACACGCCGTTCGTCGGCTACCATCTCGACGCGGCGCAGGGCCTCGCCCTGGCGCGCGAATTCAACGACGGGCTCGGGGCCATGGTGCGCCAGAACTCCGGGCGGCTTGCCGGGCTCGCCACGCTGCCCGTGCAGGACGTGAAGTCCGCGATCGGCGAGCTCGAGCGCGCGGTGACGAAGCTGGGGCTGAAGGGGGCGTCCCTCGATACGCAGGTGAACGGCGAGCAGTGGGACGAGCCCAAATTCCTGCCGTTTTTCAAGGCCGCCGAGCAGATGGGGGCGGTCCTCTTCTACCATCCGCAGCCGCAGAACAACTTCCTGGTGGGGCGGATCAAGCGCTACGGGCTCTCCAACAGCCTGGGCGTGATCCTGGACGACGCGATCGTGGTCGGTATCCTGATCTGCGGCGGCGTGCTGGAGAAGTGCCCGGATCTCAAGGTCTGCATCGCGCACGGCGGCGGACCCGCCTGCTACGCGATGGGGCGGCTCGACCGCAACTGGCACGGACGCCCGCAGACGCGCAACACCCCGCAGCCGCCGAGCGCGTACCAGAAACGCCTCTACTACGACACCGTTGTCGGCAACGAGGAGGCGCTGCGCTTTCTCCTCGACCGCGTCGGCGCCGACCGGGTCGTGCTGGGCAGCGACTGGCCGTTCGTGCCGTGGCACCCCTCGCCGGTCGCGTGGGTGCAGGGCCTCAAGTCGCTGACGGCGGAGGAGAAAGAGAAGATTCTTTGGCGGAATCTCGCTACCTTGCTCGATATCCGCTGAAGACGTCAGCCGTCAGACATCAGGTGTCAGAAAAGGCGTAACGCCATCCGCGCGGACCAGCCCTTGTTGAATCCCCTCCTGTCTGAGGAGAGGTGGCGCGAAGCGCCGGGGTGGTGGAAGTCGAATCACGAATCACGATTCACGAATCACGCTCCAGGAATGGCGATGCCTAAAGTCGCAATCGACGGCGGCGAGATTCACTACGAAGAAGCGGGCCGGGGCGAGCCGCTGATCTTCGTCAGCGGCCTGGGCGGGACGGGGAGCTACTGGCGGCCGCAGGTCCCGGCGTTCGCCTCCCGGTTCCGGGTGATCACCTACGACCATCGCGGCACCGGCGCGAGCGACCGCCTGCAGCGCACGTTCTCGATCGACCAGATGACGCGCGAGCTCGCGGAGCTGATGGACGCGCTGAAGATCGAGCGCGCGCACATCGTGGGCTGGTCCACCGGCGGGGCGATCGGCCAGACGCTCGCCATCGAGCAGCCGCGGCGCATCGCGCGCCTGGTCCTGTGCAGCACCTGGACCCACTGCGATGCCTGGTTCCGCCGGCTGTTCGAGGCGCGGCGCGGGGTCCTGCTCAAGGGCGGCGCCGAGCTCTACGCGGAGTTCTTCCCGTTGTGGGTATACCCGCCCGATTACGTGAATGCGCACGAGGCCGCGATCACGGAGGAGGTGCGGCGGGCGGTCAATGCTGCGCCGGCGGAAGTGATGATCGGGCGCATCGATGCGCTGCTCGCATTCGACCGGCGCGCGGGGCTGGCGCGCATCAAAACCCCGACGCTGGTCGTGGCCTCGGAGAACGACTACGTCATTCCGAGCTACCACGCCGAGGTGCTCGCGCGGGCGATCCCCGGAGCGAGGCTCGCGATGATACGCGGCGGAGGCCACGCGAACACGGTGACGCGGGCCGGGGAGTTCAACCGCCTCGTGCTCGACTTCCTAACTCTGTGACGCGGTGACGCGGTGATGCGTGACGCGAAGAAGCGAACCTTCCGCCCGTCCTAGATGGCGAGGCGGTAAACGCACTATCGTGTCACGAACTACCGCGTCACGCCGTATCGTGTCACGATCCATCGCGTCACTCTCTATTTGGGCTGGGCTACCACGCGCAAATAGGGCTTGAGGGTCTTGAACCCCTGCGGGTATTTCTTCCTCGCGTCTTCATCGGAGACCGAGGTCGGGATGATGACATCGTCGCCCGGCTTCCAGTTCACCGGGGTCGCGACCGAGTGCTTGGCGGAGAGTTGCAGCGAGTCGAGCAGCCGCAGCACCTCGTCGAAATTCCGGCCCGCGGTCATCGGATAGATCAGCATGGCCTTGACCTTCTTGTCGGGGCCGACGATGAAGACCGAGCGCACCGTCGCGTTGTCCGCCGCCGTCCGTTTCCCGCCGCTCGCGTTGGGATGGATCATGTCGTAGAGTTTGGCCACGGCGAGGTCCGAGTCGCCGATCATCGGGTAGGTGACCTCGTGGCCCTGGGTTTCCCTGATGTCCTTGACCCAGGCTTTGTGGTCGCTCACGGGATCCACGCTGAGTCCGATGATTTTCGTGTTGCGCTTGTCGAATTGCGCCTTGAGGCCGGCCATGTAGCCGAGCTCGGTGGTGCAGACGGGAGTGAAGTCCTTCGGATGCGAGAACAGGATGGCCCACTTGTCCCCGATCCACTCATGGAAGCGGATCCTCCCCTCGGTAGTTTCGGCAGTAAAATCCGGTGCTTCGTCGCCAATACGTATGGTCATTGCAGTCCTCCGTTCATGTCAGGGTTTGCCCGTATAGCAGATTTTTGACGGTATTTGCCTGGCCGCGTTCAGACGGAAATGGAAGATCGATATTATCCACCGGTGACGAAGTGATGCGGTGAGGAGATGACGCGGTGATGCAACTGGAAACGGCGGCACGATTTCGTTGTCATAGGGGACTAACCCTTTTCAGGGCAGGCAGACATGTCACGCATGGCTACGGCTGGTTTCCGGAAGACGCGCGCGCGTCCCGCCCGCACGGCGCTCTTCCGCCGGCTTTCCCGCTGGCGCCGGCGCCTTGCGCCGTGGGCGCGGCGCCTCTCCCGGTCGGCCCGCTGGGCGCTCCAGCTATTGCGGGCGGCGCCGGTCCAGGTCCAGCTGATCGTGCTGGCGGCGGTCGTCGTCGCGCTCTTTTTCGCGCTGAACGGGATCTACCAGGTGGTCCGCAAGCCCGCCGAGCTGTTCTTCCCGGTGAGCGGCACGCTCAACAAGGCTCCGGCCGAGACCTGGCGGAAATACGAGCCGCTTTTCCGCGAGCATTCCACGGCCGTCATGACCCCCGAGCTGCTCGCCGCGCTGGCCCAGGTCGAAGGCGCGGGCAACCCCGTGGCGCGGACCTACTGGCGCTGGCGGCTGACGTGGAATCTGTTCGAGATGTACCAGCCCGCGTCGAGCGCGGTCGGCATGTACCAGATCACGAACGCGGCGTTCCGGGATGCGAAGCGCTACTGCATCCATTACAACGCCGTGGTCGAGGACGGCCCCTGGCACGACCTGGGATCGTGCTGGTTCAACGGCCTCTACACCCGCGTGGTCCCGAGCCACGCCATCGAAATGACCTCCGCCTACCTCGATCGCAACGTCGAGTGGACGCTGGCGCGCCGGCGCATCTTCAGCGCCACGCTCCAGCAGAAGCAGGACCTGGCCGCGCTCATCCATCTGTGCGGGCCGGCCGCGGGCGACGCCTACGCGCGGCGCGGCTTCCAGCTGACCGCCACGGCGCGCTGCGGCGATCACGACGCCAGGGCCTATCTCGCGCGGGTCAACGCCATGAACCGCTACTTTGCCTGGCAAGCAGCCCAGTGACGCGGCTGCTTGCGAAGTCGAAAGTCGAAAGTCGGAAGTCGGAAGGAATCCTGAACCCCGCTAGGCCTCCACGTCGTGGACAAGGCGCGTGAGGAAACCGCTGTATCTGGGACGCTTTACCTGGGACGCTGTATCTGGGACGCTGTATCTGGGACGCCTCTGGGGAGGGCAGAGTGGAACCGACACGCTACGAGCGCGCGCTGATCGTCGGAGCGGGGCAGGGGCTCAGCGCCTCGCTCGCGCGGCTGCTGTCGCGGGAAGGCATGCGCGTCGCGCTGGCGGCGCGCAGCCCGGACCGGCTCGCCGCGCTGTGCAAGGAAACCGGCGCGCGCGCTTTTTCCTGCGACGCGACGGACGCGACCCAGGTGCGGCAGCTCTTTGTCGACGTGGAAAAGGCGACCGGAGAGCCCGACGTCGTGGTGTACAACGCGAGCGGGCGGGTGCGCGGGCCGCTCGCCGATCTGGACCCCGCGGAAGTCTCCCGCGCGCTCGCGGTCAGCGCTTTCGGCGGATTCCTGGTGGCGCAGCAGGCGGCGCGCCGCATGCTGGCGAAGCAGCGCGGCGCGATCCTCTTCACCGGCGCCTCGGCGAGCGTCAAGGGCTACCCGCAGTCGGCGCCCTTCGCCATGGGCAAGTTCGCGCTGCGCGGCCTGGCGCAGAGCATGGCGCGCGAGCTTGCGCCGCAGGGCATCCACGTCGCGCACTTCGTCATCGACGGCGGCATCGCCCGCCCCGGGCGCGCCGCGCCCTCGGACCAGCCGGACGCCTTGCTCGACCCCGACGCGATCGCGGCTAACTACCTCCACGTCCTGCGCCAGCCGCGCAGCGCGTGGACGTGGGAGATCGAGGTCAGGCCGTGGGTGGAGAAGTTTTGAAGTCGGAAGTCGGAAGTCGGAAGTCGGAAGGAAGCCCTCGCTTTGCGGGACTCGTCACTCGTCACCCGTTACTCGTCACGCAGGAAAGCGGGCAGCCCGCCGCGGACTCGAACCGCGAACCTTCCGCTTCAGAGGCGGATGCTCTACCAATTGCGCTAGCGGGCAACAGGCCCCGTTCGACACTCCTCCGCCGCGTGAAGTTCAGGCCGGGCTTTTGGCCCGAATTCCCGGCTGATACACTTATGGTCTGGCAACCACGAAAGGAGGTGATCCCGTGAGAGACCTTATAGGCAGGACCGGCTGGCACGGCTCGAACCGCGGATCAACCCGCACGACAAGGGAGTTCGACCGGCGCTAGGCCGGCGTGCCTCAGCAATACCAGCGCCCCGCGGACCGCAAGGCCGCGGGGCGTTGTTTTTTGCAAGGGCGGTGACGCAGTGACGGAACCCCGCGGCGCGGGAATGTCGTCAGCCGTCAGCCGTCAGTCGTCAGTCGTCACTACATGATGTGTCTGAGCAGGACCGCCGTAGCCAGGGCGACCGCCGAGACGGCGAGCACGCCTCCGAAGAGCACCAGGAACAGCCACTTCACGATTTTCCCGGCGAGGCTGATACCCGTGGAACCACTGTGGGCAACGGCGTCGCCCGCCCGCGCGTCACCGGCGGTCGCATCCCAGGACAAGGGGCGCTCCCGCAACGGGGCGAGCTCGTGGAGCACGGGGTCCTTGCCGACGCTCCGCACGATCTCCTCGATCGCGTGCTTCTGCACGGACGCTTCCTTCTTCTCGAGAGCGCGCAGCTCCTCCGGCGGAGCCGGGGCGAGGTCGAGCGCGAACACGGAAGGCAACGAGATCCAGCCCTGTGAGCGCCGGAAGGCGAGGCGCCAGCGATAGCCGGGCCCGCTCATGTGGCGGCTCGCGCCGCTCGGTGGAGCGATGGGGGGAACGACGAACCTGAACGGCAAGCTCCAGCCCACCGGGGTGCGGACCGGCGCCACTTCCAGCTCCTCCGCATAGGCGGTCTCGCTGCCTTCGCCCCTGCCCGACCCATCGCCGCGCCTGCAGGACAGCTCCACGCGGTAGAGCTGGCCCCGCTCCGGGCCCTGCGCGAGCCAGATGCTGCCTTCCACCGGGCGGCCGACGCGCAGCGGCCGCGTCTTCAGCTCGATCGTCCCCTTGCCGTCGTGACTCTCGTCGGCCGCGCGCAGCGCCTGCCGGGCGGAACGCAGCAGGGAAAATGCCGTGACGCACAGCACCGCGGCGGCGAGGCCCGCGGCGATGAGCGAATCGCGCCGGATCGCGTCATTGGCGACCTGGACCGCCGGCGCGTAGAGGGGCAGGGGCGATCGCTCTATCAGCCATACCGCCCAGTCGAGCGCGACCTCGACGCGGTAGACCGCCAGCGCGATCCAGAGCGCAAGCGGGATTCCCACCGCTCCCAGCGCGATGCCGAGCACCAGCGAGAACAGGGCGGCAAGGAATTTGCCCATGCTTGCGAGCCGAGGCGACGGGCGCCTCCGATGAGGAAGGAGGATGCAGGATCGGACATTGAAAGCGCAAGTTAGTGCGCCGGCATTTTTTCCGTAGTCAGTACGTCACGCCGATTCGTGTCGCCTCCAGACGACACTCCTGAACGGCCGCGGGCAGGCGCGCTAGCGCAGCCAGGCGAGCGCCCAGGGTATGGCAATCGCGCCGATGACGCCGTGCAGCCCCATCGCGAGGCCGGCATACGCGCCGGCTTCCGCGTGCACGCTGAAGGCCCGCGAGGTCCCGATGCCGTGCGAAGCGAGGCCGATGGCGTAGCCGCGCTGCCACCATTCGCGGCAGCGCACCGCGTCGAGCACGAAACGCCCGAGCGCAGCGCCGAGGATGCCGGTGGTAACGGTGAAGACCGCGGTGAGGGTGGGAGAGGCGCCGATGCGCTCTGCGACGCCCATCGCGATCGGCGCCGTCAGCGATTTCGCGTACATGCCGCCGACCACCGCTTCGTCCGCGCCGAGCAGCCGCGCGATCGCGACCGCGCTCACGATGGAGGTCACGCCGCCGCCGGCAAGCGCCGCCATCAGCGGCACGAGGCGCCCGCGCAGCGAAGCGAGCCCCCGGTAGATCGGCACCGCCAGCGACACAGTCGCGGTGCCCAGCAGGAAGTGCACGAACTGCGCGCCCTCGAAGTAGGTGGCGTAAGGCATGTCGAGGGCGGTGATGGCGATGGCGATCAGGGTGACGGCGATCAGCACCGGATTCGCGAGCGGGTTCAGCCGCGAGCGCTCGTAGACCATGACGCCGAGCTGGTACGCGGTCAGGGTCAGGATCAGGGCGAGCAGGGGGCTGCCCGAGAGATAGACCCAGATCTCGTGGATATTGGGGAGGTCAGGGCGCATCGGCCTGCTTCCGGGCGAGCCACTTCGCGAGCAGCGCCGCGACCGCGATCGTCGCCGCGACGCTGGCAATCAGCGCGACCGAGATGGCCAGCGCCTGCTGCTGCAGGTGCGGCCAGTACATCACCACGCCGACCGCCGCCGG
This sequence comes from Burkholderiales bacterium, assembly GCA_044867805.1. Lineage (GTDB taxonomy): Bacteria > Pseudomonadota > Gammaproteobacteria > Burkholderiales > SG8-41 > SG8-41. The sequence goes on from JBIOVQ010000093.1 coordinate 8,618, forward strand.
CACGAACAGCACGCCCAGGTAGCGCACGAAGGTCGAAGAAACCAGCTCCACGCCGTCCGGCACGCTCCCGCGCCACGCGAGGAAGCCGAGCAGCAGCACGAGGCCGATCACCGGCCCGGGAACGAGCGGGACGAGGAAGTGCGCGATCACCTCGCCGATGCCCTGGAACAGCAGGATGCGAACCAGCCCGTCGATCATCGCTTGTCCAGGGCTCCCGTGACGCAGTGATCCAGTGACGCGGTGATGAGCGGGCGATGCTTCGGGTTCCGTCCAGGAATCAGCAGCGCGCCTGCCCGGCTTTCCCGGAATCGTGCGCGGCGGCTTCTTCGGGGCAGGGCCGGTAGTGCTCCTTGAGGAATTGCATGGCCAGCTCCTTCGGGCCTTCTTTCCAGGTCACGTACTCCTTGCCGCGCATCTCGACGATTTCGAAGGGGATGCGCCGCTTGAGCAGCCACATCTTGAAAGCCTCCCGCGTCTCGGGCTTGTCAAAGTGCACGCTGTGCCCGGTGGGAGACGGCCCCTCGTGCAGTTTCCGCTGGATTCCCTCCACGGCGGCATCGTGCCCGGGCGCCCAGAGCACGAATTCCTTGCCGTCGGTCGTTTCCACCTTGAAAGCAATACCCGCCTTGGCGAGCTCGGCCTTCAGCGCCATTTGCATGTCGGGGCTGGAATAGTGGGTGCCGCGCCAGCCGACCGGCCGGCTGGCGGGCGCTTCCGGCTTGTTTTCCCCCAGCATGGGGCGGAGGGCGTAGCCGACCAGCAACGTGCGCTCGCCCGACGCATACCGGATGCCTTCGTAGCCGCCCACCACTATCCCGCAGGCGAACAGCAGCGCAGCCGAGACCGCGATGGCGCCTTCCGCCTGGGTGAGCGGAACGCTGCCGAGGTCCCACCAGAGCCATTTCCGCGTGCGGATTCCCGCCTTCAGCCACACGAAGACCATGAGAATGAACGCGGCGACGGCCGAAACGATGGCGAGCACGGGAAATACCAGGACCATCAGCACCTCCAGCAGCGCGAGGATGCCGAGGAAGGCGACGGTTTGGCGGTTGAAGGTGAACGGTTCCATTTTGGTGGTACAGCGTCCCAGATACTACGTCTTTTCTCCGTCCCTTAGCTGCAACAACCCTTCGCCATCGCCATCCGGCAGCTAGCTGCGCGTTGCCACCGGCGCGTCGTCGACGGAAGGCTCCTGGATTTCGGCGCGCATCTCGTCCACCGGCGGCTCTTCGGGCACTTCGGTCTCCGTCTCGGTCGGGACAGGATCGCGCGCGAGGAAGCCGCCGGACTGGTGCTGCCAGAGCTTCGCGTAGTGGCCGCGCAGGCGCAGCAGCTCGGCGTGGGTGCCCTCCTCGACGATGCGGCCGGCGTCGAGCACGATCAGGCGGTCCATGCGCGCGATGGTGGAGAGCCGGTGCGCGATCGCGATCACGGTCTTGCCTTCCATCAGCCCCAGCAGCTGCTCCTGGATGGCGAGCTCTACCTCGCTATCGAGCGCGGACGTGGCCTCGTCGAGCACCAGGATGGGCGCGTCCTTCAGGATCACGCGGGCGATGGCGATACGCTGGCGCTGCCCGCCCGAGAGCTTGACGCCGCGCTCGCCGACGTGGGCTTCGTAGCCCTTGCGCCCGTGCCAGTCCTGCAGCCCCGTGATGAATTCGTGCGCCTGGGCCTTGCGCGCCGCCGCCTCCACCTGCGCATCGGTCGCATGCGGGCGGCTGTAGCGGATGTTGGCGGCGATCGAGCGGTGGAGCAGGGAGGTGTCCTGCGTCACCATGCCGATGGCGGCGCGCAGGCTTTCCTGCGTCACATAGCCGATGTCCTCCCCGTCGATGCGGATCGAGCCGCGCTCCGGCTCGAAGAAGCGCAGCAGCAGGTTGACCAGGGTGGACTTGCCCGAGCCCGAGCGCCCCACCAGGCCGACGCGCTCGCCGGGGCGTATCGCGAGGCTCAGCCGGTCGATCACGGGGAGGCCTTCGCGCTTGCCGTAGTTGAAGGTCACGTCATCGAAGCGGATCTCGCCGCGCGGCACCGCGAGCTCGCGCGCGCCCGGCCGGTCGACGCCGCTGTGCGGCACGGCTATCGTCAGCATGCCTTCCTGCACGACGCCGATGTTCTCGAAGATGCCGGTCACCTCCCAGCTCACCCAGCCGGCGACGTTGGCGATCTGCCAGGCAAGCGGCAGCGCGGTGGCCACGACGCCCGCGCCGACCGTGCCGTCCGCCCACAGCCAGATGCCGATGGCGGCCGTGCCCGCCAGCAGGATCGCGTTCATCACCGCGAGCGAGAACATGAACTGCGAGATCAGGCGCATGTGGCGGGCGATCGCGCGCTGGTGCTCGTCGATCACCTCGCGCACGTAGGCGTCCTCGTCGGCGAGCCGCGCGAAGAGCTTGACGGTGAGGATGTTGGTGTAGCTGTCCACCACCCGCGCCATCACGTGCGAGCGCACTTCCGAGCTCGCGCGGGCGAGGTCGCGCATGCGCGGCACGAAATAGCGCAGGAACACCGCGTAGCCCGCGAACCAGAGCAGCGTCGGCACGCCGAGCCGCCAGTCGGAGAGCGCCATCAGCACGAACGCGCTCACGCCGTAGACCAGGATGTACCAGACCGCGCGGATGCCCGCCATCACGCTCTCGCGCAGCGCGTTGGCGGTCTGCATGACGCGGTTGGCGATGCGCCCGGCGAAATCGTTCTGGAAGAACGGCCAGCTCTGGCGCACCACGTGCCAGTGGCTCTGCCAGCGGATCAGGCTGGTGACGCCGGGAATGAGCGCGTTGTGGCGTATCGCCACGTCCGCGAGCAGCACGAGCGGGCGGATGAGGAGCACCAGCGCCACCATGCCGAGGAGCAGCGGCCATTCGGCGGCGAGCGCCGCCTGGCGGTCGGTGGCTTCCATCAGCGAAACGAGCTTGCCGATGAACACGGGGATCACCGTGTCGATCAGCGCCACCGCGAGGCTGGTGACGAACATCAGCGCGTACCAGCCCCTGGACTGCTGCACGAAGTGCCAGTAAAAGGCGATCAGGCCCGGCGGCGGCGCCCCGGGGCCCGCGCTGGCCGTCCCGCGGATGCGCGACTGGAGATAGGCGAACATGAGAAGAGGCTCAGACCCGAGCCCGCCATTATCGTTCCGGCGGGGAGCCAAAGCCAGTGACGACTGATGACTGACGGCAAGTCTCGCGCGCCGCGCGTGCCGTCACTGCGTCACTTCATCACCGCGTCACTGGGCTTCAGACTCCTTCCACGATGCGCAGGTCCCTCACGGCGCCGTCACCGAGCGCTTTCAGCGCCGCCTGGTAGCCGGGGCTGTCGTGGACTTCGATCGCCTTCTGCACGCTCTCGAACTCGATCACGACCACGCGCATCATGGCGCCGTGCTCGTACACCTTCGCCGGATCGCCGCGCACGAGGAACTTCGCGCCGGACTTTTCCATCACCGGTCCAGCGAGCTTGCGGTAGGCGTCGACTTTCGCCGGGTCCTTGATGGAGCGAAACATGTTGATCCAGTAGCCCTTGGCCATTCCAATCTCCTTAGTAGTGACGACTCACGACTGATGACTGGCGGTTGGCGGCTGACGACTGACGGCTGACGACTGACGGCTGACTTTACGCCTGCAGGTTCTCCCGCGCGAGGCCCAGCCATTCGCGCTGGGCGTCGCGGTAGTGGTCCGGCATGCGCTGCGCATTGCGGAGCATGCCATTGAACACGGTGCGCGCGGCGTCGCCTTGCCCCATGCGCTTGAGGAGCGCGCCGTAGCGCCAGCGCCCTTCCTCGCCCGGGTAGGTGTCGGCGAGCACCTTGAACTCGGCGAGCGCCTCGTCGAGGCGGTTCACGCCCTCGAGCGCCTTGGCGAGCACCAGCCGCACGTCGTTCGGGCGGAACGAGGGATGCGATTCACGCAGCTGCGACGCGACCTTGATCGCTTCCTCGTGCACCGAGCACAGCTCGAGCGCATTGGCCAGGCCGAAACGGATATCGGGGTCCTTTTCGTAGATGCCCGACATGCAGCTGCGGTAGAGCGCCGCGGCCTCGTAGTATTTCCGGTGCTCGATGCAGGTGCGCGCGAGGGCGATGCGGTTCTCGACGCTGCCGCACGCTTCCAGCTCGGCCATGCGCTCGTTGAGCGTGCGGTCGGGGTTGAGCGCCTGGGAGACCGCGCGCATCGCTTTCGCCGCCCGGCGGCTCTCGCGGGATGTCGGGAACACCTCGATGAAGTAATAGAGCAGGCAGCCCATGACCGGGAACGCCATGATCACGAACAGCCACCAGTAGGGCCGGCCGGTCTTCAGGGCGTGGTAGGCGAAGCACAGCTGGATGACGAAGACGAGCGCCGCCAGGATGGGCATGCCTGCTTCCCCTTATAACGCCGCAGAATTACACGGCCACACCACGGAACGGGACTCTCCCACGGAAAGTATCGCGCCAAACCGCCCTGGTGACCAGTGAGGGTGATTTCTTCTCGATGAGGCCGCCCCACCGTTCGGCAAGCGCACCGATTTCCGGCATGCGCAGGACCGCTGCGCCAACCTTCAGGCCAACTGCCTGCTGCAGAAGATGGAAACCCGCCCCGGCACGGCAATCGTGGCCGCCAACCCGGCGGGAAACTTCGATGGGAAGTTCAGGTCGGTGCTTAACGACACTTGTAGCGGGTGATAGCCGTCCACTGCGATGGTATGCTCTTCATTCATGCCGAAAAGAATACTGGTCGTTGACGATGACCCGGCGTTCGCGAAGGTCACCGCGACCGCCCTGAGAACGGCCAGCTACGAGGTCAAGACCGTAGGCGATGCGTCCCTCGCGATGGGGGAGATCGCGTCATTCAAGCCGGACGTGGTGATCACGGACCTGATGATGCCCAAAGTGCCGGGTTCCGCCCTGATCGCGCAGATCCGCCAGGACAAGGGCCTGGATAGCGTCAAGGTCATCGTCTATAGCGGCAAGAAGTTCGAGTACGACTACCGAAGCAGCCTGGAGGCGGGCGCCGACGCCTACCTCATCAAGCCGGTCGGCAACCAGAAGCTGCTCGACACCATCGCGGAGCTGGTGTCCGGCGCGATGAAGGTGAGGTTCTGGGGCACGCGCGGCAGCGTGCCGCGGCCGGGAAAGTCGACGGTGCGCTTCGGCGGCAACACCTCCTGCGTTTCCCTCGAGACCACGCGCGACCGGCTGTTCATCTTCGACGCCGGCACCGGCATCATCGACCTCGGCCGCGAGCTGATGGCCGCCGGCAAGCGGCGCAAGATCAACATGTTCATTTCCCACCCGCACTGGGACCATATCCAGGGCCTGCCGTTTTTCCAGCCGCTCTACGCGCAGGGCTACGAGGT
>JBIOVQ010000094.1:0-3841 GCA_044867805.1 Burkholderiales bacterium
CGTGGCCGCTCGCCTGGCGGCGCAATTGGAATGCCATCTCCGCGACCTGCTGGTCGGAGATCTTCGCGTCGAGCCCGTGGAGCCGGCGCAGGCCTTCGACATCGGGCACCGTCTCGATGTCGAACGTCAGGACCGGAACCATGTTGTATTAGCCGCCGATGAACGCCGATGCACGCCGATGGATGAAGGAACCAAAAACTGAGTTGTGGAGGCGCAAGGAACGACGCGACAGAACAGTCTCCGATTTCTGTTTCCCGCCCTCTTCGGGCGTCCGTTCGCCCGGGATGATTCTTATCCGCGTTTATCTGCGTTTATCGGCGACGCCGTTACTAACCCGGGAAGACGCCGGTCGACAGATAGCGGTCACCGCGGTCGCACACGATGAAGACGATGACCGCGTTCTCGACCTCGGCCAGCACCTGCAGCGCCGCCCACAGCGCGCCGCCCGACGAGATGCCGGCGAAAATCCCTTCCTCGCGCGCGAGCCGCCGCGTCGTCTCCTCGGCGTCGGCCTGCGACACCTCGATCACGCGGTCCACGCGCTTCCAATCGCAGATCTTCGGCAGGTACTGCGGCGGCCACTTGCGGATGCCGGGAATCTGCGCGCCCTCGGACGGCTGGCAGCCGACGATCTGGATCTTCGGGTTCTTCTCCTTGAAAAACTGCGAGCAGCCCATGATGGTGCCGGTCGTGCCCATGCTCGATACGAAATGCGTGATGCGGCCGTGGGTGTCGCGCCAGATCTCGGGCCCGGTGCCCTCGTAGTGCGAGAGCGGGTTGTCCGGGTTGGCGAACTGGTCGAGGATGATGCCCTTCCCCTCGTCGCGCATTTTTTCCGCAATGTCGCGCGCCATCTCCATGCCGCCGTCCTTGGGAGTGAGTATGATCTCGGCCCCGAACGCCGCCATCGACTGGCGCCGCTCCACTGACAGGTGCTCGGGCATCACCAGGATCATGCGATAGCCCATCATCGCGGCGCACATGGCGAGCGCGATGCCGGTGTTGCCGCTGGTGGGCTCGATCAGGGTGTCGCCGGGCTTGATGTCGCCGCGCTGCTGCGCGCGCGAGATCATCGAGAAGGCCGGCCGGTCCTTGACCGAGCCGGCGGGATTGTTCCCTTCGAGCTTGGCGAGCAGCGTGTTGCCGGTTTTGCCGGCCAGGCGCTTCAGCCGCACCAGCGGCGTGTTGCCGACGAAGTTCTCGAGCGTCGGCAGCGGCGGGATCGAGCGCGGGTCCATGTTCGTATGATAACTGATGCCGCGCCCCGCCCGGCGCGAATAACCTTATCGCGCCGGGGTATTTGGAGATGCCAGACGCCAGCTGTCAGACGCCGGTCTTCTGCAGCAGCTTCTGGACGTAGCGGGTGACTCCCTGCTCGACGTTGAGAAACGGCGCTTCGTAGCCGGCGGCCCGCAGCGCCGAGATGTCGGCCTGCGTGTAGCTCTGGTAGCGGCCCCTCAAGTCCTCGGGGAAGGGTATGTACTGTATGACGCTGCGCTCGCGCATCGCGGTGAGGGTCAGCGGCGATTCGGAGCGCGCCTTGCGGCAGGCGTTGACGGTGGCGACCGCCATGTCGTGGAACGACTGCGCGGCCCCGGTCCCGACGTTGAAGATGCCGGACTTTTCGGGGTGGTCCAGGAAAAAGAGGTTCACCTTGACGCAGTCCTCGACCGAGACGAAATCCCGGCGCTGCTCCCCGTCGCCGTAGCCGCCGCTCCCGGCAAACAGCCGCACCTGGCCGATGCCGCGGTACTGGTCGAAGAAGTGGTGCGCGACCGACGCCATGCGTCCCTTGTGGCCTTCGCGCTCACCGTAGACGTTGAAGTAGCGCAGCCCGACGATCTGCGCGGTGCGCTCCTCGTAGCGCCGCCGCACCAGCTGGTCGAACAGGAACTTCGAGTAGCCGTAGATGTTGAGCGGCGCCTCGCATTCGCGCGACTCGCGAAACTCGCGGCTGCCGCCGTAGATCGCGGCCGACGAGGCGTAGATCAGGTGCACTTCCTCGCCGATGCAGTGGTCGAGCAGGCGCCGCGAGTAGCGGTAGTTGGCATCCATCACGTAGCGGCCGTCGGTCTCGGTGGTATCCGAGCAGGCGCCCTGGTGCAGGATTGCGCTCAACTGGCCGTCGAACTCACCGGCCTCGAGCTGTGCAATGAATTCGTCCTTGTCGAGATAGTCCGCGATGTCGCAGTCTGAGAGATTGGCGAACTTGGCGCCGTCCTTGAGGTCGTCCACCGCGAGCACGTCGGTGATACCGACCTCGTTGAGCGCTTTCACGAGATTGGAGCCGATGAAGCCTGCTGCCCCGGTCACTACGTAGTACACGCTTCACTCCAATATGCGTGATAGATGATAAGTGATAAGTGATAGGTGTTGAGTAAACACCCTCCGCCCTCTCGCCGCAGAAGCCTGCTTCTGCCTTTCATGGTTTTTGACTGAGTCCTATCACTTATCACCTATCACTTATCACCGTGATTCCCAAAGAGCTCTTTGGGAGTCACAACAGCGGTGCCGAACTTGCCCACCACGATGCCCGCCGCGCGGTTGGCGAGACGCACCGCGTCCTGCAGGCCGGCCCCGCCCGCGAGAGCCACTCCCAGCGTGGCGATGACCGTATCGCCTGCACCGCTCACGTCGGAGACTTCGAGCGCCTGCGCGGAGACATGGAACCGGGTCCCATCCTGGAACAGGGTCATCCCCTCCGCGCCGCGGGTCACGAGCAAAGCCCCGACATCGAGCTTGCGCCGCAACTGCTGGGCGCGCTCGGTGAGCTCGCGCTCGCCCTTCCACGCTCCCGCAACCTGCCGGAACTCGCTCTGGTTCGGCGTGATGACGGTCGCGCCGCGGTAGCGCGTGTAGTCGTCCCCCTTGGGGTCCACCAGCACTTTCTTGCCGGCGCGGCGCGCCATGCCCACCATCTTGACGATGTGCGTCAACCCGCCCTTGCCGTAGTCGGAAAGGATGACGGCGTCCACGTCACCCAGGATGCGCTCGAAATCGCGCAGCTTGGACGCGAGCACCTCCCGGCCGGGAGGGGTCTCGAAATCCACCCGCAGGAGCTGCTGGTTGCGCCCCGCCACCACGCGCAGCTTGACCGTGGTCTTGATCCCCTTGTCGTGATGCAGCTGGGCATGAACGCGCTCGCGCTTGAGCAGGGCTTCAAGCCGGGCGCCCGGCTCGTCCGCGCCCACGACGGACAACAGGGTGACCTGCGCCCCCAGCGCCGCGGCATTGCGCGCGACGTTGGCGGCCCCGCCCGCGCGCTCCTCTTCGTGATCGATCTTGACGATAGGAACCGGCGCCTCGGGGGAAATGCGCTCCACCTCGCCGACCCAGTAGCGGTCGAGCATGGCGTCGCCGACGACCAGCACGCGGGCGCGCGCCAAGGATGAAGGATGAAGGATGAAGGATGAAGGAGAACGCCCCGGCCTGACCCCGGGCTTCTTGCCTGTTTCCTGCTTCTTTGTACCTTCTTCCTTCATGGTTCAATTGTAGCGCCGGGCGTCACTTCTTCGTGATTTCGGCGTGAACCGCGCGCAGGGCGGCGAGCGGATCGGGCGCGCGCGTGATCGGGCGCCCTATGACAAGATAGTCGGAACCGTTCGCGATCGCCTCGCGCGGCGTGGCGACCCGGTTCTGGTCATCCCGCGCCGCTTCCGCTGGCCGGATCCCGGGCGTTACCAGGCAGAAGTCGCGCCCGAACCGAGTGCGCAAACCCGCGGCCTCCTGTGCCGAGCACACGACGCCGTCAAGCCCGCAGGCTTGCGCCAGGCGCGCAAGCCTAAGGACAGCCTCTTGAGGATCACCTGCAAGGCCAATTTCCTCCATGTCACCGGCACCG
>JBIOVQ010000095.1:0-7012 GCA_044867805.1 Burkholderiales bacterium
CATCGTTCCCTCGACGGAGAAACCGACGGGAGTCGGCGAGCCGGGCGTGCCGCCGATCGCGCCGGCTGTCGCCAACGCGATCTTCGCGGCCACCGGGAAGCGACTGCGCAATCTCCCGCTCGATACCACGCAATTGCGAGCCTGACCAGGAGATGCCCTGACCAAGGGCTGAAAGCCGCCAGACGCCAGACGCCCAGATGCCAGTCTCAGGCTGCCTGGAGGCGTGACACGATACGGCGTGACGCGGTGCAGCGTGACACGAAACTGCGTGACACGATGGGGCGCCTTGGGCTGGAGCTGTAATTGTTGATTCCTTTGCGTCCCTGGCGTCCTTCGCGGTGAGGCTTTAGCACTTTCGACTTCCGCCTTCCGACTTTCGCCTTCAGGCATCCGAGGGCGGGACGCGGCATCCAAAGTGGACTACCCTTCGTAAATCGAAACGGCGGCCGTGTCGCGGGCGACAGGCCGGTCGATCGAGGAGGTCATCCGTATGACGCCGGCTGGGGACGATACCGTTCGCGTTCATCCGCTGGTCGTGAGAATCACCCATTGGATCAATGTCTTCGCGATCCTCATCATGGTCGCGTCGGGCTGGCGCATCTATAACGCTTCGCCCCTGTTCGACTTCAAGTTTCCCAGCGACTGGACGCTCGGCGGCTGGCTCGCCGGGGCCTTGCAGTGGCATTTCGCGGCGATGTGGCTGCTCGTTTTGAGCGGCCTGGTCTACGTGAGCTACGGCATCGCGTCCGGCCATTTCCGCCGCAAGCTGCTGCCGATCGCGCCGACGGCGGTCTGGCGCGATGTCGCGGCCGCCTTTCGCGGCAAGCTTGCGCACGACGATCTGCGGGTCTACAACGCCGCGCAGCGCGCCGCCTACCTGGGCGCCATCCTGATCGGGATCATCCTGGTGCTGTCCGGGCTCGTGCTGTGGAAGCCGGTGCAGTTCTACACGCTGGGGCTCCTCATGGGCGACTACGAAGGCGCGCGCTACGTCCACTTCTTCGCGATGGCGGGGCTGGTGCTGTTCGTGATCGTCCACGTCGTGATGGTGCTGCTCGTCCCCCGCACCTTCCCGACCATGATCACCGGCCGCGCCCGCGTTCCGGCCGCGGCCAGGGGAGACTGACATGAAGCGCTTGTTCGGCATGCGCGAGAGCCTGAAGGGCCATTCCCGCCCGCAGATCGAGAGAATCGAGCGGCGGCTGTTCCTGCGCCAGGGCTTGAGCCTCGGCGCGGTGGCGCTGCTCGCCGGGTGCGACGTCACGAGCGCGGAATCGGTGGAGAAGGCGCTGTGGGCGATGTCGCGCTGGAACGATCGCGTGCAGGGCTGGATCTTCGATCCCAACCGGCTCGCGCCCGAGTTTCCGGAAAGCGCGATCACCATGCCGTTCCCGTTCAACGCGTTCTACAGCATGGACGAGGTGCCGTCGGTGGACGCGGCGAGCTACAAGCTCGAGCTGGGCGGCCTGGTGCGCGAGAAGAAGCCGTGGACGCTGCCCGAGCTCTACGCGCTGCAGCCGCAGGTCTCGCAGGTCACGCGCCACATCTGCGTCGAAGGCTGGAGCGCGATCGGGAAATGGAGCGGCGTGCGCTTCGGCGATTTTCTCAGGATGATCGGCGCGGACCTCACCGCGAAGTACGTGGGCTTCCGATGCGCGGACAAGTACTGGACCAGCATCGACATGCCGACGGCGCTGCACCCGCAGACCCTGCTCACGTTCCGCTTCGCCGACCAGATCCTGCCGGCGCCGTTCGGCTTCCCGATGAAGTTGCGCATTCCGACCAAGCTCGGATTCAAGAACCCGAAGCACATCGTCGCGATCTTCGTGACGAACGAGTATCCCGGCGGCTACTGGGAAGACCAGGGATACAACTGGTTCAGCGGGTCATGAGGGCCGGCGGATGTATCACGCCGCATCGATGTTTTTTTGTTCAACCTTGAAAGGGAATCGCACATGAAGAAGCTGATTGCGGTCACAATTGCATGCTGCATTTCGCTCGCCGCGGGCGCCGCGGAAATGATGAAGGACGAAATGAAGAAGGACGCCATGGGCAAGGGCGAGATGAAGAAGGGCATGAAGAAGGACGCCATGGCCAAGGACAAGATGATGAAGGACATGCACAAGGGCGAGATGGCGAAAGGCAAGAAGGGCGCCATGATGAAGGACGAAATGAAGAAATGAGGCAAGGGAGCAGGAGTCCCGGGCGAGGCGTCCCAGGCGGGGCGTCCCAGCTGAAGCGCCTTATCTGCGACGCTCTATCTGGGACGCTGCGGCCTCCGACATTCCGTCGCGATCAGGAGCCATGCAGCGTCGGCCGCCGAGCGCCACCGGGGGTCGCATCCCCGAGCAAGACTCGGGGCCCCTGCTCCGCCCCTCGGCGCTCATCTGGGACGCTCTTCCGGCTTTCGCCATCCGCCATCCGCCTTCAGCCGCCGTCGGACTATTGGAACAAGGAGATCCTGCCGTGCATGGGAATCTTCACCGTTCCCTGGTCGGTTGTAGCCCTCAGCACCCCGGAGCTTTGCACAGTTGACTTGAGGTCGACATTGAACTGGGTCGTGCTTCCGCAGGACATGGTATGCGGCAGGGCCGGCACGCCTGACAGGGTGAACGACTTGCCCGTGCAGTCGCCGATGGGACACGTTGCCTCCCAGGGCCCGATGCGGATGTTCGATAGCGTGATTTCGGATGGGTGCATCGCCTTGAGTACAACGACCCGGGAAATCGGGCGGGTTCCGTAGAAGCGCAGCTCGTCCGGCACCACGAAGGGCGGCGGTTGCTTGAATTGGGCTTGAAGCGCGCCGGTCGCGGGGATGGCCTTGCTGCCCGATCCGCTGGTGACGAGCGCCTGATAGCTCCAATCGACCTGATAGCTGAAGTTGAGAGGCGAGATCTTGCAGGCGGCAGGCACCTTCCCGGACCAAACGCCTGTTTCCTGGTGCGAGAGTGGATACGGCTTCCCATCAACCAGCGCCGTCACCTTGATGCTGCTGTCAACCACAAACCGGTCGGGCTTGATTTCGATCTGCACCGTAACCATTTGCCCGGCATCGAGTTCGCGGTTCTGGTCGGTCCAGTCCGTGCCTTGAACGTCGCATCCCGCTAGCACGATCGCCAGCGGCAGACCTGTCGTTACCAGTGGTCGCATATCCTCTTCCTGCTGACCTGGATGCGAACTGCCCGGGTGTGACTCCAGGATATCCCGTATTCTAATAGGAGCGGCCAGACGCCAGCCGTCAGACGCCAGCCGGTGCGTCTCGGATACTGCGTCTCAGGTGAAGCGTCTCAGGTAGGACGTCTCAGATGAAGCGCCTTATCTGCGACGCTCTATCTGGGACGCTCTTCCGGCTTTCGCCATCCGCCATTCGCCGCCCGCCTTCAGCGAACGGCGTCGCTCAGCCACTCAGGTGTTGCGGTCGTCATCGTTGGGAATCGGCGCCGGCATCCCGAACAGCCGGTACGCCAGCAGGCGTGCCTTGCGCGCGAGTCCGGAGTGCGCGCGCATGTAGTTGAGCGAGTTGTAGTCGTAAATCGATTTCGCGGGGATCACGCCGAGCGTCGGCGGCAGGTTCTTGAGCGAGAAGCTCAAGCGGTTGCTGTCGTCCCAGTCGAGGACACGGTCGATTTCGATGGTTGCGAGGTCCAGCCACGGGCACTCGCTCTCGTCCCAGGCGCGGCAGCAGTTGAAGATCTCGGGGTCATCATCGTCGGAGGCCACCCGCAGCTGGATCTGCATGCGGTACTGCGCTCCCCGCTCCCTGACGCGGCGCGCGTACTCCTGCTTGAGATAGTTGCGCCCGCGCGTCTCGCCGGGCAGGGTGCGCTGGTTCCACGGCTCGAGACGGTCCGTTCCCTGCTGCAAGCCGGTCTCGGGCTCGTCGTCGCAGGGGATGACGCGGTACTTGGCGTAGCGCTTGACGTGGTCCTTGCCGATGAACAGGAACGGGGTCTTGCTGTAGTAGCGCTGGTTCTGGAACGAGGTCGGGTTGCGGCGCTTGCTGTCCACCGCGCCGGCGAAGCCGACCGGGTAGTGCCGGTAGTAGCGCGGGTACTGGATGCCGTAGTGCTGCTTGCGCAGGCTCGCGAACTTGAAAAAACAGGCGGCCGACCAGAACAGCGCCACGCTGCCGGTGTTCAGCTCCATGTCGAAAGGGCTTTCGAAGGACGAGTCGGCGAGCTTCACCGAGATGCTGCGAACCGCGTTGGTGGCGTCGTCGTAGAAGCTGACGCTGGCATGGCGGATGCGGCACGGGAACTGCCGGCCGGGCTCGAAGAACTCGTGCTCGGGGAATTCGGGCCTGGGCACGATCGTCGCCCTTCCGCACGCGCCGATACCGTTGTTGTGCGACATGCGCCGGCGCCCGAGCAGGCCGCCGACCAGCGCCAGCACCACGGCGAATCCCCTGGCAGCCACGTACAGGACCGCCCGATCCTTCAGGCCGCGGATGAACAAGCGGAGCGTGGTGAGGAGCGAGCCCTGGGCGGCGTTCACGGTCTGGGCGCCTTGTCAGCTGTTCGTGCGGGACTGTATCTCTTCGATCCTGACACCGAGCGCGTCGAAGTCCCGGCGACGCCGTTTCAGCATGTCGATCAGCGTCGGGCTGATGTCCTGTTCTTCGTTGGCGACGATGAAGCCGTACTGGGTATTCGACAGCAGGTAGGCGATCCACAGCATCTGCGTCGACTCCGTCCGGTCTGGCGCGATGCGCAGGTCCGACTCCGGCGCCATCACCCCAGCGGGCCCGTCCCCGAAGCGAAGCCCGAGGCAGTTGTAGAGCAGCTCGCCGACGTCGTCGTACTGCTTGTTGGAGACCCAGCTGTGCATCAGCGTGGCGCGGATGATGATGTAGCGGCACGCCTGCTTGAGGTTGGCGAGGTCGCCCGCATTATCGGGACCGAGCTGCTCCGACCCGGTGATCGCGGAGATCGCCCTGGGCGGCACCGCGCCGCCGCCGCCGGTCGCGCCCGCGCGCGGCACGCTGTGTGTCACCAGGTCGCCGGAGAACCGGTACACCTCGTACCAATGCTCGCGGATCTGCGCATCGAACCGGTCGAAGAAATCATCGACGTATTCCGTGAGCACCTCCCACAGGAGATTCAGGGCGCGCGCGTAGCGGTGCGCATCCGACACCGGTTGCGGCGGCGCCCAGCCGCGCCAGTCGAGCGCGCCCAGGACCTCGACCGCGCGCGCGACGATCGCGTCGCTGGTCAGCGCCGTCGCGTGCGGGATGTAGCCGTCCGGGCCGATGAGCACGCCGTCGGCGGTGTGGTTGATCAACACGACCTCCCTGAGGTGCGGCAGCAGAAGCCAGCTCAACGGGCTGCGCCGCAGGTTGCGGTAAGCGGCGATTGCCCACTGCTCGACGTTGAGGTGCGCGCCGACGAGATGGGTATCGATCTCCGTGGTGAGCGCGGCGGTGACGCGCGCCACGCGCTTGGCCTCCTGCCAGCGCTCGCCGTCGTTCGGCGAGAAGCTGTGGCGCCGGTCCCGGTCGCGCTCGTGAGCATTGAGCTGACCGGTGAGCAGGATCTCCACCGGCAGCGGAGCGCCGTCCGGCCGCAACGCGAACTGCATGTCGACGTCCGGCAGGGCGTGGCCGGCGTTCAGCGGGTAATCACGCCAGCGATAGCGCACCCAGTGGCGGCCGGCGCGCTCCGCATCCGCCTCGAACGCGGCGGCGTACATTCCGTTCATGAAGCGGTCGCCGAACCAGGCGTCGTCGCGCGTTCTGCCCGGGTGCTCGCGCTCTTCGCGGACCGTCAGGTTGTCGGGGTAATCCGCCTGGATCCGCGCAAGCGTCAGGCCCGGATCGCCGAGGCGGATGCGTTCCAGGTGGGCGAGCTTGGTGATCTCGACCGGGATCAGCTTTTCGACGATGGCGTCGACCCGCCCCGTCGAATACTGCTGCGGCGCGTCCCGGCCGTGGTCCTTGATGACCACCCGCGCCAGCGGCGTATCGTCGCGGTACTCCCACAGAAACAGCTGCGTGGTACCGGGGCTGTACTCGAGCCCGACCAGGTCTCGCTTGCGGATTCCATACGTCGCGAACGGGGTATGGACGGCCTCGAGCTTGCCATCCGCGAAGCGATGGGTGGTCTGGTGGACCTCGAGGTCGACGCGGCGCACGCGCCAGCGGTGCACCACGGACATGTCGAACGGAATGTCGTAGCGACCGTCACGGTCCGTGTAGCCGTCGCCGAGCTTGATGTACTGGAACAGCCAGGTGCGCGCCCACAGCTCGACGCGCATGTGATGGATCGGTGTTGCGCAATCCGCGGGGGCGGCGAACGTCAGGCGCCCGCCGACGCTCCCGTCGAATACCGTGCCGACGCGCTCCGGCCGGCGGGGGAAGAACACCGCGCAAAGCGCCTTGACGCGGTCGCGGAGGCGGCGGTACTGCCCGTACAGCCATTCGAGGAAGATCGCCAGCGGATTGGTGACGAGATTGGATCCGCCCAGCGCGAGCTCGTACGCGTTCCCGAGGCCCGGACGCACGAGCCCCCTGGACTGCCTCGCCGCGACGGGCGCTTCCTCCTCTTGTTTTCGTTCTGCCACCAAACCTCCGTTTGGGGGAACGAGCTGAGTTTTTCCGGGGGAAGTATCGCGCTAAACCCCGCCCGACGCCACAGGGGCGCGGCCCCCGGGTGGCCAGCGCCCCGCGATCCGCGAGTCACGCCGCAGGCAGCGGCGGCCTGGGGCTCCGGCCCCGGTGACGCAGTGACGTGCGAGACCCAGTGACGACTGACGGCTGACGACTGACGACGAACAACCGGGACGCCCTATCTGGGACGCGTCATCTGGGACGCCGCGGCCTCCGATATTCCATCGCGATCGGGAGCCATGCCGCGTCGGCCGCCGAGCGCCACCGGGGGTCGCATCCCGCAAGCGGGGCGCGTCGAGGGGCGGAAGAGGGACCCTCTGGGATCTGACCCCCGGTGACGCGCATGGGATCGGCATTAGAACGACGCGCCATGATCGGCTCCACGGTCGCATCCCCGTAAACGGGGCC
>JBIOVQ010000096.1:0-17985 GCA_044867805.1 Burkholderiales bacterium
GAAGCCGACGGTCGCAGCCTTGACTTTTACACTATCCCTTTGGTTTTCAAGCACTAAGTACAGGGGCCCCGATTGCCGCCCTGCAACGGCGTTATTTCTGAAAACTCTCTTTATAACAGGGAGTTGCGCGCTTTACCTGGCGAATTGTGATATATTTCACATCATAAACGCGGACCGGAGCGGGAGGCTTCCCCGGGCCGCGTTTATTGGTACAGAACTTGCGGAAATCCAATGCCCAATAGGACCCGGAGGGTACAAGAAATGCGCAAACAAACCGGCTTCACCCTGATCGAAATCGCGATCGTGCTCGTGATCATCGGCCTGCTGCTGGGCGGCGTGCTCAAGGGCCAGGAACTGATCACCAGCGCACGCGTGCGCAACATCATTTCCCAGCAGGACGGCATCAAGGCTGCCTACTTCGGCTTCCTCGACCGCTTCCGCGCCCTGCCGGGCGACTACAGCCAGGCCTCGACCAATATCGCCAACGTCGCCGCCGGCGCGAACGGCAATGGCAACGGGCAGATCCGCTCGATTGCCGCCGGTGACACGATAGACGAGCACATCGCCGTGTGGGACCACCTGTCGAAGTCCGGTTTCATCAACGGCAGCTTCACGTATGCCGCTGCGCCGGAAACGGCGACCTCCGCCGCGACCAACCCCTACGTGCGCTTCATCCGGGTGGTCTACGACACGGCCTACGGCCTCGGCACGGGCTCGATCCGCCACAACATCAAGACCGGCAACCAGATTCCCTCGGACATCATGGCCGAGATCGACCGCAAGATCGACGACGGCAACCCGGTGGGCGGCAATTTCCAGTTTTCCACGTATGACGGCGGCGGCACGGGCGGGACCGCTCCCACCGGCGGCGCTGCGGGCCAGTGCTACACCGGCACCACCTGGTCCGGCGCTACCGTGGTCACCAACTGCGGCGGGACGAGCCTGCTCTAATCCCGGCTACAAGCCGCAAGCTACAAGTTTCAAGCAAGAGGCCCGCGATAACCCGCGGGCCTTTTCATTTTGGGCGCGGCCTCGATCGAGCTGGTTGATGGCTTGGAGCTTGAAGCTTGTCGCTTGAAGCTTGGCTAGCCTTGTATCAGCTGGATCTCCGCCGCCGCAAGATCCTTCTGGCTGCCCAGCAGCACCAGGACGTCGCCCTCCTCAATCCGCGTGGCGGGCTCCGGCGCGACACCCCGGATATTGCGCCGCCTCACCGCGGTCACCTGGACGTTCAGGCGTCCGAGGCCCGTCTCGCCCAGGGTCCTGCCGATCGCCGCAGCGCGCGGCGTGATGACTACGGAGTGCAGCCGCGGCTGGTCCGCTTCGTCTCCATCACTGTCAGCGTCGGTCATGCCGCGGAAGAAGCCGCGGAACAGGCTGTAGCGCTGCTCGCGGGTCTCCCGGATCCGGTTCAGCACCCGGTTCAAGGGCACGCCCAGCAGCATCAGCGCGGTTGAAGCGAGCATCAGGCTCCCCTCCATGATCTCGGCGACGACCTCGGCCGCCCCCGCCTCCTTGAGCCGGTCGATGTCGGTGTCGTCCAGCGTGCGCACCACGACCGGCAGGCCCGGGCGCAGCTCCTGCACGTGGCCCAGGATCGTGAGCGCGGAGGCGGTATCCGCGTAGGTCACCGCCAGCGCCCTCGCCCGCAACAAGCCCGCGGCCACGAGCACTTCGCGTCGCCCTGCGTCCCCGAACACCACGCTTTCGCCGGCGGCGGCCGCCTCGCGGATGCGCTGCGGATCGACGTCGAGGGCGATGAAGGGTATCGATTCCTTTTCGAGCAGCCGCGCCAGGTTCTGCCCGCTGCGCCCGTAGCCGCAGATCACCACGTGCTTGTCCGCGGCCATGGATTGCACCGCGATGTTGTGGACTTCCATGGCCCGGTGCATCCAGTCGGAGCGCGTCCAGTGGCGCACGATGCGCCCGCTGCGCTCCACGATGAACGGCGTGGCGAGCATGGACAGCAGCATCGCGGCCAGCATCGGCTGCATGAGGGCCGCATTCACCAGCTCCAGGTTGTCGGCGCGGGCGAGCAGCACGAATCCGAACTCGCCGCACGCCGCGAGCGCGAGTCCCGCGCGCAACGCGACCGCCGCGGTGGCGCCCGACACGAGGCTCAGGCCGAAGATCAGCAGTCCCTTCGCCGCCAGCAGCGCCACCAGCAGCGACAGGATCCACAGCGCCTCCTGGACCACCACCCGCAGGTCGAGGAGCATGCCGATGGTGACGAAAAACAGTCCCAGCAGCACGTCGCGGAACGGCCGGATATCCACCTCGACCTGGTAGCGATATTCGGTCTCGGCGATGAGCGCGCCCGCGAGAAAAGCGCCGAGCGCGAGGGACAATCCCGCAATTTCCGTGACGTAGGCCAGGCCCAGCGTGATCAGCAGCACGTTCAGGACGAAGAGCTCCGCGGATTTCTGCCGCGCCACCAGGTCAAACCAGCTCCGCATCAGCTTCTGGCCGAGCAGCAGCAGCACGGTCAGGACCAGGGCCGCCTTGAGCAATGCCAACGCCAGGTCGCCTGGCAGGTCCTCGGCGGAGCCGGCCAGCGCCGGCAGCAGGATCAGCAGCGGGACCACCGCCAGGTCCTGGAACAGGAGGATCCCGATGATCTGGCGCCCGTGCGGTGAATTGAGCTCGAGCCGCTCTGCGAGGAGCTTCCCGAGTATCGCCGTCGAGGACATCGCCAGCACGCCGCCCAGGACGAGCGCCGGCCGCCAGTCGATGCCGAACGTTGCGGCCACTGCGCCGACGATCAGCATCGTGGCGAGAACCTGCGAGGCGCCGAGCCCGAGCACGACGCGGCGCATCGTGACCAGCTTCGGCAGGCTGAATTCGAGCCCGATGGTGAACATCAGGAACACGACGCCGATTTCCGCGAGACCGCGGGCTTCGGCGGTGTCGGGGATCCACGCGAGCGCGTGCGGGCCGATCGCGATCCCGACGATGAGGTAGCCGAGCAGCGGTGGCAGCTTGAGCGAGCGGAACACCACGACGACCAGCACCGCGGTGGCGAGCAGAATCAGGACCGATTGAAGCGGCGATTGCATAAAGAACCGCGAGCGGTGAGCCGTGAACGGTGAACGGTGAACGGTAAGCGGGAAAGCCGAGAAAAACTTCCTTCCGCTCACTGCTCACTGCTCACTGCTCACCGCATTGAATAATGCCCTATCGGGCGCCAATTGCAAGGCGGGCGGCCCTTCGGAACCCGGTGATTCTGCTATACTTTCCGCGACATGAAGACGGCACCCCGCAGCATCGGCCGCGCGCCCAAACAGGACGCGGCGCTCGCGATGGCGCGCGAGGTGCTCGAGATCGAGGCGAAAGCCGTCGCGGAGCTCATCGAGCGTCTCGACCAGAGCTTCACCCAGGCGGTGGAAATGATCCTGGCGTGCCGCGGCCGGGTCGTGGTGAGCGGCATCGGCAAGTCGGGCCACGTCGCGCGCAAGATCGCCTCAACGCTCGCCAGTACCGGCACGCCGGCGTTCTTCGTGCACCCGGCGGAAGCGAGCCACGGCGATCTCGGCATGGTCTCGCGCGACGACGTCTTCCTCGCGCTGTCGAACTCCGGCGAAACCGACGAGCTGCTGGCCATCGTCCCCTTGCTCAAGCGCCAGGGCGCGAAACTTATCGCGATGACCGGCAATCCCGGCTCCGCGCTGGGCAAGGAGGCCGACGTCCATCTCTACGCCGGCGCCGCAAAGGAAGCCTGCCCGCTCAACCTCGCGCCGACGGCAAGCACCACCGCAGCGCTTGCGCTCGGCGACGCGCTGGCCGTCGCGCTCATGCAGTCCCGGGGATTCACGCGCGATGAGTTCGCCGCCTCGCATCCCGGCGGCACGCTGGGAAGAAGGCTGTTGACCCACGTGCGCGACGTGATGCGCACCGGCAAAGAATTGCCGCATACCGGCGACGACGCGACGCTCATGGAAGGCGTGCTGGAGATGTCGCGCGGCAGGATGGGGATGACGGCGGTCCTGGACGGTAACGGGCGCCTCGTGGGCATCTTCACCGACGGCGACCTGCGCCGCGCCCTGGAGAAGGGGACCGACGTGCGCACGGCGCGCATCGCGAAAGTGATGACGCGCGAACCGCGCACCATCGGCCCGGACAAGCTCGCCGCGGAAGCCGTCGAGATCATGGAGCGCTTCAAGATCAACCAGCTTCTGGTCGTCGATGCGGGCCACAAGCTGCTCGGCGCGCTCAACATGCACGACCTGTTCCGCGCCAAGGTCATCTAACGACGTTCCAGGTTCAATGTTCAACGTTCAATGTTCCGGGTTCGCGCTTTGAACCTTGAACTT
Organism: Burkholderiales bacterium; assembly: GCA_044867805.1. Lineage (GTDB taxonomy): Bacteria > Pseudomonadota > Gammaproteobacteria > Burkholderiales > SG8-41 > SG8-41. The sequence continues at coordinate 4,311 of JBIOVQ010000096.1, forward strand.
TGAACCTTGAACCCGGAACGGAGAGCGCCATGCAAGACGTTTATGACCGCGCTCGCAAGATTCGCCTCGCCATATTCGATGTCGACGGCGTGCTGACCGACGGCACGCTCTACTACACGGACTCGGGCGAGGAAATGAAGGCATTCGACGTCCATGACGGCCATGGCATGAGGATGCTCAAGGACAGCGGCATCGCGCTCGCTATCATCAGCAGCCGCAGCTCGCGCTGCGTGGAAGCCCGGGCGCGCAATCTCGGCATCGAGCTGCTGTTCCAGGGCGCCGCCGACAAGCTCGCCGCATTCGGCGAAGTGCTCAGCCGCGCCGGCGTCGCCCCGGAAGCCTGTGCTTATGCCGGCGACGACCTGGTCGACCTCCCGGTGATGAAGCGCTGCGGGCTTGCGGTCGCGGTTCCCGACGCGCCGGCGCCGGTGCGCCGGCAGGCGCACTACGTGACCCATGCGCGTGGCGGCCGCGGCGCCGTGCGCGAGCTGTGCGAGATCGTCCTGCACGCGCAGGGATCGCTCGCGGCCAGGATCGATGAGCACGCCAAACGATGAGAAGCTATCTCAAGAACCACTTCAGCCACGGAAACACACAGAAACACACAGAGTTCCCAAACAACCCCTGGCCGTCGGCAGATTGGGTTCTCTTCCGTGTAATTCCGTGTGATTCTGTGGCTATTTTTGAGACCGGTTCGAGCCGGTCGGCGACGGCGGGGCGGCGGTCATGATCAGGGCCCGGCTGACCACGGTGGCGCCGCTGGTCCTCGTCGGCGCGCTGGCGTTGCTCACCTTCTGGCTCGACCGGCTGGGCCAGAACTCGGATCAGGCCGCCATAGGGGCCAGCCGTCACGATCCCGATTTCATCGTGGACCGGCTGACCGGCGTGAGCATGAACGAAGCGGGCATCGCGTCCTATACCCTGTCGGCGGCGAGAATGATGCACTACCCGGACGATGATTCCACGGTGCTCACCGACCCGAAGTTCGTCAGCTACGGCTCGGCCAAAGCGCCCGTCACCATCACCTCGAACGAGGGCGTCGTTTCGTCCAAGGGCGACCACGTCTATTTCCAGGACAACGTGCGCGTGACCCGCTCTCCCTACGGCCAGAACAGCGAGCTCGTCCTGCGTACCAGCTTCATGCACGTCGTGCCCGACAAGCACCTCGCGCTCACCGACCGATCGGTTACCATTACCGACGCGACCACGGTCGTCACCGCCGACGGCTTCGAAATGAACAGCGAAACCCGCGTCATCAAGCTGATGTCCAAGGTGCGCGGAACGTATGATCCGGCCAAGGAATCGTCCCCCGGGGCGCGCTGATTCCCTTCCAGTGGACCCTATCCTGCTCGTAGCCGTTTGCGGGGCGATGCGAAGAATGCGGGACGGTTGCGGCCACCATCCAGGCTCGAACGCGACGGCCCGCGCGCTGCTCTGCTGCGTCCTCGCGGCGCTCGCTCCGGCGGCCGGCGCCGAGAAGGCCGACCGCGAGAAACCGGTGAACCTGGAAGCGGACCGGGTGACCATAGATGATGCCAAGCAGACGGCAATCTTCGAGGGCAACGTGGTGCTGACCCAGGGGACGCTCCAGATTCGCGGCAACCGCATGGAGGTGCGCCAGGACAAGGAAGGATTCAAGAACGGGATCACCTGGGGCAATCCCGCGTCCTTCCGGCAGAAGCGCGAAGGTTTCGACGAGTACATCGAAGGCTGGGCCGAGCGCCTGGAGTACGACGGCCGCGCCCAGACCATGCAGATGTTCAATCACGCGCTGCTGACGCGCGGCCAGGACGAGGTCCGCGGCAACTTCATCTCCTATGACGGAAGGACCGAGTTCTTCCAGGTCATCGGCGGCGGCGCGCAGGCCGCCGCGCCCGACAATCCCGAGGGCCGGGTGCGGGCGGTCATCCAGCCCAAGCCGAAGGAGCCGCCGCCGGCGAGCCCGCCGGTCAGCCTCAAGCCTGCGGAAGGCATTGCCAAGCCCCGTGAAGAGCCCCGGTCCCGCAGAAAATAAGGTCACCGACGACGGTGGCCAACTCGCGCCCGGGTCCGCGGCGAGCGGCGTCCCGATGGACGCGCCCGTGGTCAGGACCAACGAGCTGCGCGCGCTGCGCCTGAAGAAGCGCTACCGCGCCCGCGTGGTGGTGAAGGACGTCTCCCTCGAGGTGCGCAGCGGCGAGGTGATCGGGCTGCTGGGCCCCAACGGCGCCGGCAAGACCACCTGCTTCTACATGATGGTGGGCCTAGTGCCGATGGACGGCGGCGACCTGTTTCTCAACGGCACGCGCCTCACGCACACGCCGATGCATCGCCGCGCGCGGCTCGGCCTGTCCTACCTGCCGCAGGAAGCTTCGATATTCCGGCGCCTGACGGTCGAGGAAAACGTGCAGGCGGTGCTGGAGCTGCACAACAGCGATCCCGACGTCATCCGCGAGAAGGTCGACGATCTCCTGCGCGACCTCAACGTCGCCCACCTGCGCGCGAGCCTCGCGATCAGCCTGTCGGGCGGGGAGCGGCGGCGCGTGGAAATCGCGCGCGCCCTCGCGACCCAGCCGTGTTTCATCCTCCTCGACGAGCCCTTCGCCGGCGTGGACCCGATCGCCGTGCTCGACATCCAGAAGATCATCGGGTTCCTGAAATCCCGCGGCATCGGCGTGGTCATCACGGATCACAATGTGAGAGAGACTCTCGGCATCTGCGATCGCGCTTACATCATCAACGATGGCACCGTGCTGGCTTACGGCAAGCCCGACGAAATCGTCTATAATGAAAGCGTTAGAAAGGTCTATCTGGGAGAGCATTTCCGCCTCTGACGCCGTTAGGGGCACTCGCCCCGCCCGGCTGCATCCAACCACTTCATCAGCGCAATGGAATGAAGCATTCACTGCAACTCCGGCTGTCCCAGCATCTCACGCTCACCCCGCAGCTGCAGCAGTCGATCCGCCTGCTGCAGCTGTCGACGCTGGAGCTCAACCAGGAGCTGGAGCGCATGCTGCAGGAAAATCCCCTGCTCGAGCGCGAGGACAGCCCCGGCGAACAGCCGGTCGCTGCCGGGGAGGCGCCGGCTCGCGTCTCCGAATCGGCAGCCGCCTCCGAAGCGGCTCCCGCCGAAGAGCCGGCCGGCGACGCGGCGCAGGCCGAAGCCGGCGATGGCGACGTCGGCGCGCTGGACGACGCGCCGCTTTCGGGCTATCGCGACGACGGCGAGGACGGCGAGCACCAGCAGCAGGTCGCCGCGGTTGCGCCGACGCTGCGGGCGTACCTGCTGTCGCAGCTTTCGCTCACCAAGCTGTCCGAGCGCGACGCGCGCCTGGTCGGGCTCCTCATCGACACGCTGGACGACGACGGCTATCTCACGCAGGGCCTCGACGAGCTGATCTCCATCCTTCCGGCGGAGCTGGGAATCGAGCCCGAGGAGCTGCAGATCGCGCTGAAGCACCTGCAGAACCTCGAGCCGGCGGGCGTGGGCGCCCGCAACCTGGGCGAGTGCCTGGCGCTGCAACTCGCGACGCTGCCCAAGGACACGCCGCATCTCGGCGAAGCGCTGGAAACCGTCAGGAACCACCTGGAACCGCTCGCGGCGCGCGATTTCGCCCGCCTGAGGAAGCTCCTGCGCTGCGACGACGCGGCGCTGCGCGCGGTACAAAAGCTCATCACCGGCTTGAACCCCAAGCCCGGGCGCAACTACTCCGCCGAGGAGACGCGCTACGTCGTGCCGGACGTCATCGTCAAGAAGGTGAAGGGCGTCTGGATCGCGTCGCTCAACCCGGATGCCATGCCGCGCCTGCGCATCAACCGGCTCTACGCCGAGATCCTGCAGCGCAACCGCAATGCCGCCTCCCAGCAGCTCAACAGCCAGCTGCAGGAGGCGAAATGGCTGATCAAGAACGTGCAGCAGCGCTTCGAGACGATACTGCGCGTGGCCCAGGCCATCGTCGACCGCCAGCGCAACTTCTTCGAGCACGGCGAGCTGGCGATGCGCCCGCTGGTCCTGCGCGAGATCGCCGGCACGCTCGACCTGCACGAGTCCACGATTTCGCGCGTGACGACGCAGAAGTTCATGCATACCCCGCGCGGCATCTTCGAGCTCAAGTATTTCTTCGGCAGCCACGTCACCACCGAGGCCGGCGGCTCCGCGTCGAGCACCGCGATCCGCGCGCTGATCAAGCAGCTGGTGACCGCCGAGAACAGCCGCAAGCCGCTCTCCGACGGGCAGATCTCGGAGATACTGTCCCAGCAGGGCATCGTGGTGGCCCGCCGCACCGTCGCGAAGTACCGCGAGACCCTGCAGATACTTCCCGCCAACCTCAGAAAATCCCTGTGACTCCGGAGGTCCGCGCGTGAACCTGCACCTGACCGGACATCATCTCGAGATCACTCCCGCCATCCGGGAGCATATCGCGGCCAAGCTTCGGCGCATCACCCGGCATTTCGACGACGTGATCGATCTCCACGCCATCCTGGAGGGAGGGCGCCCCCGCTTCAAGGTCGAAGCCAGCGTGCACGTGCGCGGCAAGGAGATCTTCTGCGAGAGCACGGCTCCCGACCTGCACGCCGCGATCGACGCGCTGGCGGACAAGCTCGATCGGGCGATCATCAAGCACAAGGAAAAATCGCTCGAGCATCGCCACACCGGCACGCCTCTCAAGCGCCGGGCGGGCGGGTAGAACCTATCTCAAAAACGAATGGAACCGCAGATAAACGCAGATGAACGCAGATGAATCAAAGCCAAAGCGATCATCAGCGGGGACGCTTCGCCGCGTTTATCGGCGTTCATCGGCGGTTGCTTGGGTTGTGAGGTTTTTGAGATGCCCTCTAGGCAGGTAGCCGGCACGCGCGCCCGATGACGGATACCATCGCAGAAGTCGCGGCCGCCGCATGAACCTGATCGGAAAGCTGCTCGCGCTGCCCAACGTCGTCCTCGATCTCGAGGTGGCGAGCAAGAAGCGCGTCTTCGAGCAGGTCGGCCTGCTGTTCGAGAACAGCTCCCAGATCGCGCGCAGCCGGGTCTACGACAGCCTTTTCGCGCGGGAGAAGCTGGGGTCTACCGGGCTCGGGCAGGGAGTGGCCATTCCGCACGGCAGGATCAAGGGATTGAAGGACGCCCTCGGCGCCCTCGTGCGCATGAAGCAGCCCATCCCCTTCGACGCGCCCGACGGCCAGCCGGTCAGCCTGATCTTCGTCCTGCTGGTGCCCGACCGCGCCACCGACGCCCACCTCCAGATCCTCTCCGAGCTGGCGCAGATGTTCAGCGACAGGACGTTCCGCGAGCGGCTGCTGGCGGCGCCCACGGCGGCGGAATTGCACCGGATGATCACCCACTGGCAACCTCATGCCGCGAGTCAGCATAGCCCGGCTGTTTGAGGACAACCGCGAGAAGCTGAAGCTCGAGTGGCTCGCCGGGCGCGACGGGGGCACCCGCTCCCTGAACGGCGACCTGATCAAGGATTCGTCGCAGGGGCTCATCGGCCACCTCAATTTCATCCATCCCAACCTGATCCAGGTCCTGGGCGTGTCGGAGGTCGCCTACCTCGATAATCTCGACACGCCGGGCGCCCACAAGGCGCTCGCCCAGGTGGCCACCCAGGAGCTCGCCTGCTTCATCGTCGCCGGCGTGGAGCGCGCGCCACCGTCTCTCGCGGCGGTGTCCGAGGCGACGCGCACGCCGCTGTTCCGGTCGCCCGTCGCGAGCGTCGAATTGATGTGGATGCTGCGGCCCTATCTCGCCCGGGCGCTGGCGGAAAGCAGCACGGTCCACGGGGTATTCCTCGACGTGCTCGGCATGGGCGTGCTCATCACCGGCGACTCGGGGACGGGCAAGAGCGAGCTCGCTCTGGAGCTGATCAGCCGCGGCAGCGGGCTCGTCGCCGACGACGTGGTCGAGCTCTACCGCATCGGGCCGGAAACGGTGGAAGGGCGCTGCCCGGTGATGCTGAAGGATTTTCTCGAGGTGCGGGGCCTCGGCGTGCTCAACATCCGCACCATCTTCGGCGAGGCGGCGCTGCGCCCGCGCAAGAACCTGAAGCTCATCGTCCACCTGGCGCGCCCCGCCACGGGCAAGAGCGCGACGGCGGAACGTCTGCCGCTCGAGGCCAGCAGCGAGCGCATGATGGGGGTGGACATTCGCAAGGTCACGCTGCCGGTGGCGGCGGGCCGCAACCTCGCGGTGCTCACCGAAGCCGCGGTGCGCAACTACGTGCTGCAGTTGCGCGGCTTCGACAGCACGCGGGAATTCATCTCCCGTCAGTCAGATCAAATGAAAAAGCGTGAGTCGTGATTCGTCTCCCACCACCCCGACGCGACGCGCCACCCCTCCTCGGGCAGGAGGGGATGTCGTGATTCGACCTTGGCCCTGCCGGATGAGGCAGAGAACCGAAGGGTTCGAATCACAAATCACCAATCACTAATCACGCTCTTCTGCGCATGCAGCTAGTTTTGATCACCGGCCTCTCCGGCTCGGGCAAGAGCGTGGCGCTCAACGTGCTCGAGGACAGCGGCTACTATTACGTGGACAACCTCCCGGCCCGGCTCCTCCCCCAGACGATGGGCTATCTCGCCGGCGCCGGCCATCCCCGCGTCGCAATCAGCGTGGAGCTGCGCAGCCCCGAGGCCCTGGCCGAGCTGCCCCGCCAGATCGCCGATTTCCGGGAGCGCGGCCATGACGTGCGGGTGCTGTTCCTGGAGGCGAAGACCGATACCCTGATCAAGCGCTTTTCCGAGACGCGGCGGCGCCATCCCCTGTCGGACGACCGCCTCACGCTGACCGAATGCATCGAGCGCGAGCGCGCGCTGCTCGCCGGGCTGGCGGACATCGCGGCGCGCGTGGACACCAGCGATCTCGGGCCCAGCGCCCTGCGCAGCTGGGTCAAGGATTTCATCGGGGTTTCGGCTACCGGGCTGACGCTGCTGTTCGAGTCCTTCGGCTTCAAGCACGGCATCCCGCTCGACGCCGACCTGGTGTTCGACGTGCGCAGCCTGCCCAACCCCAATTACGACCCGCGCCTGCGCCTGCTCAACGGGCGCGACCAGCCGGTGATCGAGTTCCTCGGCTCCGAGCCGCGCGTGCGCAGGATGCTGGACGATATCGGCCGCTTCGTCGCCGACTGGCTGCCCGAGTTCGCGCGCGACAACCGCAGCTACCTCACCGTCGCCATCGGCTGCACCGGGGGGCAGCACCGCTCGGTGTACTTCGCCGAGGCGCTCGCGGCCCGCTTTCGCGGGCAGGCGCAGGTGCTCGTGCGCCACCGGGAGATAAAGGCGTGAATCGTGATTCGTGAATCGTGAATCGAAAAATTCCGAGGCACGCACCCTCGAATCACGAACCACGAATCACAAATCACGAATCACCCGATGACAGCCGTGCAGGCCGCGCCCAACCAGGAAATCTTCATCTTCCCTCTGAACACGGTCTTGTTCCCGGGGGGCCTGCTCCCGCTCAAGATTTTCGAGCAGCGCTACATCGAGATGACCAAGACCTGCCTGCGCGACAACAGCCCGTTCGGCGTCTGCCTCATACGCGAGGGCCGCGAGGTCGGGGCCGCCGCGGTCCCCGAGCCGGTCGGCTGCTTCGCCGCGATCGAGAGCTGGGACATGCCCCAGCTCGGGCTGTTTCACCTCATTGCGCGCGGCGGCGAGCGGTTCCGCATACGCGACACGCGCGTCGCCCCCAATCACCTCATGTCCGCGGTGGTGGAGCCGGTGCCGCCCGACGCCGCGGCGCGCCAGGTGGACGGCCTGTGCCGCCAGGTGCTGCAGGCGGTCGTCGAAAAAATCGGCGCGAGCCAGTTCCCGGCGCCGCTGCGCCTGGACGATGCTTCGTGGGTCGGCTACCGGCTGGCCGAGGTATTGCCGCTCGAAGCGCGCGTGAAGCAGGAGCTGCTCGAGACCACGGATGCCGGGAAGCGCCTCGAGCGACTGCGGGAGCTGCTGGTGCAGCAGGGACTGAAAGAGCGAGAAGCGTGACACGATGCGGCGTGACGCGATAGGGCGTGACGCGGTACAGCGTGACGCGATGGGGCGTGGCTCGCCCCTGTTCCAGCATGGCATGCGCTCGCTGATCGTCGTGCTGCTGGTCGCGTTGCCGTTGCCGGCCGGCAGCGCAGCCACTCCCGAAGCGTCCAATCCCAGCCCGCACGCGATCGACATCCCGGCTTGGTTTCAGGAAACGTTCCTCAATTTCCGCGAGGACGTCCGCGACGCGGCGGCGCAGCGCAAGCGGCTGATGGTCTACTTCGGACAGGACGGCTGTCCATATTGCCGCCAGCTGATGCGCGTCAATTTCAGCCAGAAGGCGCTGGCGGACAAGGCTCGAAAGCACTTCAACGCCATCGCCATCAACATCTGGGGCGACCGCGAGGTTACGTGGATCGACGGGAAAACCATGGGCGAGAAGGCGTTTGCCGCCATGCTCAAGGTACAGTTCACACCGACACTGCTGTTCTTAGACGAAAAAGGCTCGGTCGTGCTGCGGCTGAACGGCTACTATCCGCCGCACCAGTTCGATGCCGCCCTGGACTACGCCAGCGGGAAGGGAAAAGCGGCGAGTTTCGCCGAGCATCTGCGAAAGCATGCGCGCGAGCCGGCGAGCGGCAAGTTGCACGGGCAGCCCTTCTTCCTGAAGCCGCCGCTCGATCTCGATCGTACCCGCAAGCCGACGGCACGGCCGCTCGCCGTGCTGTTCGAGCAGGCGCACTGCTCGGCGTGCGACGAGCTGCACGAGCGCGGGTTCCAGGACCCGGCGGTGCTCGCGCTCATCGGCGGGTTCGACGTGGCGCGCCTCGAGCTGTTCGGCGCCGAGAGGTTGACCGCGCCGCAGGGAAAAGCGCTGACGGCGGAGCGGTGGGGTCGGGAGTTGAAGGTCGCCTACACTCCGACCCTCGTCTTTTTCGATGCTCAGGGGGCCGAGATATTCCGCATCGAAGCCTATCTCAGGCCGTTCCACCTGGCGTCGGGCCTCGACTACGTCGCGAGCGGGGCCTACCGCGCCGAACCGAGCTTCCAGCGCTACCTCCAGGCGCGGGCGGCAAAGATTCGCGCGGTCGGGGGTCGCGTCGAGCTCTGGTAAAGCGTGACGCGATGACGCGTGACGCGTTAATGCGTTGTCTAGGTCTAAAGGCTTTCTACCTCGCCCTGCCGCGTCACGCCCCACCGTGTCACGAATCACCGCGTCACGAACCATCGCGTCACGCTTTTAGCAAGGTAAGTATTCGCCTGACGGGCGCCGGAATCGCCGCGCCGCGCGCTTCCTCCAGCGGCAGCCACATCACCCCGGGCTCGGTGGCGTTCGGCGCGAGAGCCGAAACCCGCAGCCGCAGCGGGTGGATGTCCAGCGTGAAATGCGTGAAGCCGTGCGGGATCGTCTCCAGCGACTCGACCTCGACCACGTGGGCGCCGAAGCGCTTGAGGCAATACGCTTCCAGGTCGGTCTTGCGCGCGGTTTCCGGCAGGCACCACAGGCCGCCCCAGATACCCGCCGGCGGGCGCTTCTCCAGCAGCACCTCGCCCGCGCGCATCAGCGCCAGCATGACGGTGCGCTTGTGCGGCAGGCGCTTGCGCGGCCGGGGCGCCGGCAGCCTGACGACCCAGCCGCGCTGGTACGCCACGCAGTTGGCTTGCACCGGACATGCCGTGCACTGCGGCCGGCTTCTCGTGCACACCGTCGCGCCGAGGTCCATCAGACCTTGCGTGTAGGCCTCGACGTTACTCCGCGGCAACAGGCCCTGCGCCTCCTGCCACAGGCGGTCGGAGACCTTCTTTTCCCCGGCGTAGCCTCTCACCCCGCGGTAGCGCGCCAGCACGCGCTTCACGTTCCCGTCGAGTATGGGGTAGCGCTGGCCGTAGGCGAAGACGCAGATGGCGGCCGCCGTGGACCGCCCTACTCCGGGCAGCGCGGCGACCTCCTCGAAACGGCGGGGAAAGCGTCCTCCGCGCTCCGCGGTGACTACCCCGGCTGCGCGGTGCAGGTTGCGCGCGCGCGAGTAATAGCCCAGCCCGCTCCACAGGCGCAGCACCTCGTCGAGCGGCGCCGCCGCGAGGGTCGCCATGTCTGGAAAGCGCGCGAGGAAACGCAGGTAGTAGGGGATGACGGTCGCGACCTGGGTCTGCTGCAGCATGATCTCGGACAGCCAGACCGCGTACGGGTCGCGCGTGCCCTGCCACGGGAGGTCGTGGCGGCCGTGCTTCTTCTGCCAGGCGACGATTTTCGCGGCGAACCCGGAACCCATAAATTAGCCGCCAAGGCGCCAAGAACGCCAAGGAACGAGAATGGAGGTAACCAGACGCAAGCCCGGTGACAGGTCTGGCCGATCTGTCGGTTGACGCGCAAAGATAGCACACGACAGGTGTTTGGACGGCAATCCTGTCGTGCGTCTAGGCCGTCGGAGACCGTGCGGCTTGGGCGCTTGGACGCAACAGCCCTTGGTGGTTAAATTCTATGGTTGATTCTCTTGGCGGCCTTGGCGTCTTGGCGGCTATTTTCGGTTCAACGGCCGATGAGGCCCCGCAGCTGGTCGCGTGTGCTGCTGCCGGACTTCTTCTCTTCAGGCGCCGCCGAGTCTTTGGGGGCGCTGCCGCCCAGGCGTTTCTGCAATTGGTCGCTCAGCTTCTGCTTCGCGGACTCGGTCGCCGCCTTGCCGAAGTCGAGCTTGTAGGAGGGCTTCGCGAGCGGGCCCGCCACGCGCACCGGCACCGTGACGCCGCTCAGCTCCTCCGTATCGCGGCCGCCCTGTCCCTTCGAGGTGCCTACGATTGAAGCCTTGACCAGGTAGTTCAGCCGGTCCTCGCCGATGTTGACCTCGCCTTCCCCGCCCACGCGCAGCAGCGGCGATTTCAGCGACAGGTCATTGTTGCGCGCGACCCCTTTGGCGATCTTGAAAGTGGCGGTGAGCTCCGAGAAATCGGTTTTCTGGGCCTTGTCGGCCGCCTGGTCGTGCTCCCCTCTCAAGGCGCCCAGCCGGGCCTTGGCATTGCGGATCGAGCCGGCGAGGTCGATGCCCTTCAGCGCGCCGTCGGCCATCTTGAGCGAGGCCCCGCCATCGAGCGCCTTCTTCAGTGCGCTCACCGTGTTCCCCTGCGAGGTCACGTCCACGGCGACATCTCCCTTCCCCTCCAGGAGGTCGGCGTCGGCGAGGTCCTTCAGCAGCGTCCCGATGCTCACCGCGCTCATGTTGTGCTTCACAGTGAACGTCGGCGTGGCAGGCGCCGCGTTGACCGAAACCGCGCTTGCGAGCTTCCCCTGGTAGAAATCGGCCCGCAGCGGATTCAGGTCCACGCGCCCGTCCTTCGCCTTCACCTCCGCGCTCACGTTGGAAGCCTTGACGTTGTTGGCCTTGAGCGAGCCGATCTTGAGCGTGCCCGCGGCGTTCAGCGCTCTCAGCCCGGACAGGTCGAACGGCGTTTCCTTTTCCGGCGCCTTCTTCGCGGCCGGCGCACCTTTGCCCGCCGGCTGCTGTCCCAGGTAGCGGTCCAGGTCGAGCTGGTCCGCCTCGACGTCGAAACGGATGGCCGGCGCCCCGAAACCGGCGACGCTGATCCGCGCCTTGATGCTGCTGTCGGCAACCTTGCCCGACAGATTGGCCTGGGCCTGCTCCCTGGCGATATCCACGGCGGCATTGCCCGTCAGCTTGAGCGCGAGCTTCGTCATCCCCGCCGCCGCGCCGCTGGCCTCCAGCTCGATGTCGTCGAGGTTCGCGGACCGGCCCGGGTCGAACTTGAGACGGGTCTTCAGCGCGGACTGCAGATCGAGCTTCGGCTCGTCGCCCTGGGCGTGAACTTTCAGCTCGATGCGGGCGGGCACTCCCGGCGCTATCCGGCCGGTCTCGAGGTTGAGTTTCGACAGGATGTATTTCGAGCCCGCGGCCTGGTCCGTGTAGGTGATCGTGGCATCCGTGATTTCCACCCCCGCGATATCCACCCGAAAGCCGGGGTCGGAGCCCTTGGGCGCCGGCTTCTCCTTCGCCGCCGGCGCGCCGGCCAGGTCGTCCACGTTCAGCTTGCCGTCCTTCGTTTTCACGATATTCGCCCGCAGCCCCCTGATCCGGACCGTGTCCACCACCGCCTGCCTCGACAGCAGCGGCAGCAGCTTGAGCGACACGCGCACTTCCTCGACCGCCGCGAACTCCCGGTCGCTCGCGCGCTCGGACAGCGAGGCCTTGCCGACCTTCGCGCCGATGCCGGGCCAGAACGCCAGCCCGATATTGCCGTCGAGCCTGAGGGTGCGTTGCGTCTTCTCCTTCACTGCCTGCACGATCTGAGGCTTGTACTGGTTGGGGTCGAAGGTCGCGGCGACGATGGCGAGCACGACCCCGGCCAGAACGATCAGGCCGCCCAATGCGAACAGCGTGTACTTGAGTATCTTCATATGCACCCAGAATGCGATCTTGCCGTGTGTCGAACGCCGCCCGTGCGCCCGTTTCCTATGTTTTCCGCGTGTTGAGCGGCGACCATGCGTCCGTTCCAACACGCGGAGTTAAACCGGCGCGAAGCGCCCGGGTTTAACCCCTATTGGAACAGGTTATCATTGGAGAGTTTCACGCAAAAAAATTCGAGGAGGCAATATGCAATCGGGCAGCATGTCGCTGCGGCTCTGCGCGGCCGTGGTCCTTTCGGCGTGCCTGGCGAGCGGCCCGGCCGGCTCGCAGGCCTATCCCGCCAAGCCGGTGCGCATCGTGGTGCCGTTCGCCCCGGGCGGCTCCAACGACATTCTCGCGCGCCTCGTCGGCCAGAAGTTGACCGAGGCCTGGGGCCAGCAGGTGATCGTCGAAAACCGCCCCGGGGGCGGCACCGTGATCGGGACCGATGTCGTCGCCAAGTCGGCCCCCGACGGCTACACGCTCCTGATGGTCTCCCCGAGCCACTCGACCAATCCCACGCTGGTGAAGAAGCTGCCGTTCGACACGCTGCGCGACCTCGCGCTGGTGATCCTCCTCGCGCATTCGTCCAACGTGCTGCTCGCCCATCCCTCGCTCCCCGTGCGCTCGGTGAAGGAGCTGCTCGCCCTCGCGCGGAGCCGGCCCGGCGAGATCACCTTCGGCTCGGGCGGCAACGGCACTTCCACGCACCTCTCCGGCGAGCTGCTGTCGCAGAGGGGCAACGTCAGAATGGTGCACGTCCCCTACAAGGGCGCGGCGCCGGCCGGGATTGCGCTGATCAGCGGCGAGATCACGTGGCTATTCGGCAACGCGATTCCCTCGGTGCCGCATATCCGGGCGGGACGGCTGCGGGCACTCGCCGTCACCGGCGCGCGGCGTAACCCCGTCCTGCCCGACGTGCCGCTCGTCGCCGACACCCTGCCCGGCTTCGAGGTCTATACGTGGTACGGCGTCGCCGTGCCGGGCGCGACGCCCAAAGACCTCGTCGCGAGGTTGAACAGGGACATCGCGCGCGTGCTCGAAACCAGTGACCTGCGCTCGCGGCTCGCGACGGAAGGCGTCGAGGTGAAGGGCGGCAGCCCGGAGGACTTCAGCGTGTTCTTCCGCGCCGAGATCGAGAAGTGGGCCAAGGTCATTCGAGCCGCTGGTATCCGGCTGGAATGAACGCCGGACAGTCCAAAACCCTTTACCCGGAGGATATGAGGAAAATCCCTAGCTGATGAGGTACTATCAAGACGTTGAATCTGGCTCACCTAGAACATTACAAGTACACCGCTTTGCTACGCGAAGCGTTATTTAGTAGCCCC
>JBIOVQ010000097.1:0-3876 GCA_044867805.1 Burkholderiales bacterium
GCCTGGCTTCGTGGTGATAAGTGACAAGTGATAAGTGATAAGGCTTTCCGCGGAGCGGAGTTTTTGAGACCCTATCCCTTATCACCTATCACTTATCACGGGCTCAAGCAGGCACTGCCATGACAGAAACCGACGCGCTCAAGCAGCAGCTGGTGGACTGCATCCGCATGCTGGAGCGGTCCGACATCATCGACTACAACGGCCACGCCAGCATCCGCGCCGGCGAAAACCGCATGTTCATCAACATCGGCTCGTGCCAGCGCAGCCAGCTCAAGATCGGCGACATCTGCACGATCGATTTTGACGGCAACGTGATCGAGGGCAACGGCAAGCCGCCGCTCGAGTTCCACCTGCACGCCGGCGTCTACAAGGCGCGGCCCGAGGTGAAGGCCGTCGTGCATGCGCACCCCAAGTGGTCCACCTTCCTCACCATGGTAGGCGAGAGCTACCAGCCGGTTTATGCGCAGGGCTCGCTGGTTTACCCCATGCCGGTGCTCGACTCGCCGAATTCGATCAACAACCCGGTCATGGCGAAGCGCCTGGCGGACACGCTCGGCGACCGCCCGGCGGCGATGATGAAGTCGCACGGCGCGGTGACCGTCGGCAAGGACATCGTCGAGGCCTTCGTGCTCGCCAACTACCTCGAGGAGAACGCCTACCGGCAGTACATGGCGCTGCAGATCGGCAAGCCGTACTCGTTCAGCGAGAAGGAAGTGGAGCTGTGCCGGGAAAAGCTGTGGACGGAGAGCCTGTTCAAGCGCACCTGGGACCACTTCCGGGCGAAGCTCGACTAGAACCGGATGGAGCGTCCCAGATAAGGCGTCCCAGATGAGACGTCCCAGATAGGGCGTCCCAGATGAGGCGATTTTCCAAAGGCCCTGCAACCAAGACGCAGTATCTGAGACGTTTTACCTGAGACGCTTCACCTGGGACGCTTCACCTGAGACGCCTCATTCGATCTTGATGTTGGCGGCCTTCACGATCCGCGCGTACTTCGCGCGCTCGGCGCGGATGAAGGCGGCGAATTCCTCGGCCGTGTTGCCGACCGTATCGGCGCCTGCGAAGGCGATCTTCTCCTTGACGTCGGGCTGCCTCAGCAGCCTGACCGTTTCGGTCTCCAGCCGGGCGATGATGCCCCGGCCGACCGCGGCGGGCGCAACCAGTCCCCACCAGGTGCTGAGGTCGAAGCCCGCTACGCCGCTTTCCGTGACGGTAGGGATGTCGGGGAGGATCGAGAAGCGCTTCTCGGAGGTCACCGCGAGCGCGCGCAACCGGCCGCTACGCACGTGCGGAAGCACCGGCGGGACGGAATCGAAATTGAGTTGCACGTAGCCGGCGACGAGGTCCACGATGGACTGGCCGCTGCCCTTGTAGGGAACGTGCACCATCTTCACACCAGCCTCCAGGTTGAACAGCTCCCCCGCGAGGTGCTGCACGCTTCCGGAGCCCGGCGACGCGTAGGTCAGCTGTCCGGGACGCGCTTTCGCCAGCACGATCAACTCTTTCACGCTGCGCGCCGGCACCGACGGGTGCACGACCAGCAGGTTGGGCCCGATGGCGACGAGCGAAATCGGGGAGAAGTCCTTCTGCGGGTCGTAGGGCAGCCTGGCTATCAGCGAAGGCAGAATGGAGATAGCCGCGATGTGGGCCATCATGACGGTGTAGCCGTCGGGCGGCGCCTTGGCCGCGATCTCGGCGGCGATCTGGCCGGCCGCGCCCCCGCGGTTATCGGGCAGGATCGGCTGGCCCAGGACTTCCGCAAGCCGTTGGGCGACGATGCGGCCGATGATGTCGGTGCCGCCCCCCGGCGGAAAGCCGATGATCATCCGGATCGGCTTGGCGGGATATGGCTGGCTCGCGACGGGACCGGCGATGGCGGAAATCGCGAGCAACGCGGCAGCGGCGTATCCGGATTTCATGGCATCCCGCTCCTCCGTATTCCGGGGCAGCCCAACGCGAAACCTCATGCCCACGAGGATTGTATCCCCCGCCCCGTGAGCGGTCGATCACGCAGAGCCGGCCCTCGTATTGCCGGGTGCAAGCGGCTTGCGCTAGAGTAAACCCGGCCCGGAGGTCATTCTCCGCAAGGAACCACGTGTCTGCCCGATTCCAAGTCATTCCGACCGGAGCGGTCGGCGCCGAAGTGCGCGGCGTCGATCTCGCCCGCGCGACGCCGGCCGTGGTCGAGGCCATCAAGCAGGCCTGGTACCAGCACGACGTGCTGGTCTTCAGGAACCAGAAGCTGACGGACGACCATCTGCTGTCGTTCTCGAGGCATTTCGGCACGCTCGATCCGCCGCCCAACCAGGGCGCCGGGCGCAAGTCGCCTCCCGGCTATCCCGATATCTACGTGATTTCCAACGTGCTCGACGAGAAGGGCGAGCCGATCGGGGCGCTGGGCGACGGCGAGGCGACCTGGCACACCGATATGAGCTACATCGCGCAGCCGCCGGACGCCTCCATGCTGTATTCGCTGGAAGTCCCGGCCAAGGGCGGCGATACCTCGTTCTGCGGCATGAAAGCCGCGCTCGCGAAAATGCCTCCGGCGCTCGTGGAGCGCATCAGGAACCTCGACATCAAGCACGACGGCACCTACGACTCCGGCGGCTACCTGCGCAAGGGCATGGCGGCTTCACGGGATCCGCGCACGTCGGTGGGCACGCCGCACCCGATCGTCATCCGGCACCCGGTCTCCGGCGACAAGTCGCTCTATCTGGGCCGCCGGCTGAACGCCTACATCATGGGACTGGAGCTGGAGGAGTCCGAGCGCCTGCTGGACGAGATCTGGTCCTACGTCGATGCAGCGGTATACCGGCACAGGTGGAAGCTGGGCGACCTGGTGCTCTGGGACAACCGCACCACCATGCATCGCCGCGACGCCTTCGATCCCAAGGCGCGCCGCGTGATGCACCGCACGCAGATCAAGGGGTCGGGCGCGCCGGCCCGCGCGGCGGCGTAGCGCGAAGTTTGCGGTTTGCAGTGGGCAGTTTGCAGATGCTGCCAACTGATTACTGCCAACTGCCAACTCGGTGCCTAGCGCCGCTGCCCGGCGGCCGGCGGTCAGGCACCGCGGATGCTGCGCTCCAACAGCCTGCGCAGTTCCGGCGTCACCTTCGTGTCGATCCCGAACCACGCCTTCCACGCCGGCCGGCCCTGGTGCAGCAGCATGCCGAGGCCGTTGACGGTGCGGTTGCCCCGCTTGCGCGCCGCCGCGAGAAACGGCGTCTCGAGCGGGATGTAGATGATGTCCGCGACGAGCGCCGACTTGGCCAGCCTGTCGAGCCGGATGTCGAGCGCGGGTTGACCGACCATGCCCTGGCTCGTGGCGTTGACGACCAGCGCCGCGCCTTCCAGCGCGTCGTGGCGGCTCTCCCACGGCAGCACGCGGATCGGCGCGCCGAACTCTTTGGCGATCGCCTGGGCGCGGGCCAACGTGCGGTTGACGAGCCGGATCTCCTTCGCGCCCTCCTGCATCAGGCCGTAGCACACCGCGCGCGAGCCGCCGCCGGCGCCGAGCACCACGGCCGGCCCGGCGTCCGCGCGCCGGCGGGGCTGTTCCTGCCTGAGATTGTGGACGAAGCCGTACCAGTCGTTGTTGGTGCCGGCGAGCGATCCGTCGGGCCTCACGATCACGCAGCTGATCGCGCCGATGCGCTGCGCCGTCGTGTCCACTTCGTCCACGATCGTCAGCGCGTGCTGCTTGAGCGGGATCGTCAGGTTGCAGCCCGCGAAGCCGAGCGGGTGCAGCGCGCGCAATGCCGCCGCCAGTCCGTCGGGCCTGACCGCCAGCGGCACGTAGGTCCCGGCCAGCTTGTGCCGCCTGAACCAGTAGTTGTGCAAAAGCGGTGAGCGCGAGTGCGCGATGGGCCAGCCCAT
>JBIOVQ010000098.1:0-20180 GCA_044867805.1 Burkholderiales bacterium
GAATCCACCTCCTTGCGCCGCTGTTCTTCGCGATTGGACTCGCCTCCGGCGCCGGCGCCGCGGAGAGTCCGGCGAAGCCGCTGCGCGGCAACGTGCCGGTTCCCGCGACCAACACCTCGGATGTCTACAAGATGGAGCGCCACGATCGGGCTCTGCCCCGCAGCCATGCGTGGCAGCCGCCGGTCATTCCGCACAACGTCAAGGGCTACCAGATCACCAAGAACGTCAACATGTGCATGGTGTGCCATGCGGCGAAGAATGCGCCGCGATGGGGCGCAACGCCGGTGGGCGCTTCGCATTACCTGGACCGCGAAGGCAGGAAGCTGGAGAACATTTCCACGCGGCGCTACTTCTGCCTGCAGTGCCACGTGCCCCAGTTCGACGCCGAGCCGCTGGTAGAGAACACCTTCAAGTCGCCAGGATAGGGGACCGCCATGTGGATCGATGACCAGCAGCACAAGGGCTGGCGGCGCTGGGTCCCGCGGTGGGTCTGGCGGGTCGGGCCGTTGATGGCGATCTTCCTGTTCCTCTCCGGGATCATCTTCTGGGGCGGCTTCAACTGGGCGATGGAGCTTACCAACACCGAGCCGTTCTGCATCGGTTGCCACGAGATGCGGGAGAACGTGTACAAGGAGTACCGGCACACGGTGCACTACAGTAACCGCTCCGGCGTGCGCGCGACCTGCCCGGACTGCCACGTGCCCAAGGAATGGGGGCCCAAGATCATCCGCAAGATCCAGGCCTCGAACGAGGTTCTGCACAAGATACTCGGCAGCATCGACACGCCCGAGAAATTCCAGGCGAAGCGCTGGCGGCTTGCCGAGCACGAATGGGCGCGCATGCGGGCGAACGACTCCCAGGAATGCCGCAACTGCCACAATTTCCAGTACATGGACCTGACCGAGCAGGGCCGGCGCGCCGCGCGGACGCACCCGGTTGCGTACGGGAAGGGCATGACCTGCATCGACTGCCACAAGGGCATCGCGCACCAGCTCCCGCCGATCGAGCAGGAGATCGGCGCGCCGAAGCCGGCGTCCGCGAAAACCAGGTAACGGGGGCTGCGCGACGCCGCATCACCGGGCGTTGAGCGGATCGAGCGCCGGGCTTCCGGCGCCGCCCCGATGGACATTGATTTGGATCAAGCAGCCCATCTGCCGGCGAGGGCATCATGCCGCAGGGAGTCGTGGAGCAAGAGGTCGCGAACCATGTCCATGAAGATGGTTTTTGTCGTCCACAACGAGCATTACGCGGGGCGCGTCCTGAGCCTGCTCCGCGCGGCCGGCATCGACTACTTCACCCGCTGGGACCAGGCGATCGGCAAGGGGCAGGGCACCGAGCCGCACCTGGGCCGGGGCGCCTATGCGAGCACGATTTCGGTCATGATGATCGCGTTTCGCGAGGAGCCGCCGCTCGAGACCCTCGTTGAGAAGATCACCGCCGAGAATGCCGGGATCAAGCGGCCCTCGGATCGGATCCGGCTGTTCCAGCTCCCGCTCGAGCGCATCGTGTAGCGCATGGCGCCGCTGCTGGCAGCCGCGATCGCGCTGGCCGTCATGCTCCGGCAGTACCCGTTCGTCCAGGGCTGGCTCACCGCCAAGGTGCTCGCGCTGGCGGTATACATCGTGCTCGGGATGCTGGCCCTGAGGCCGGGCCGCCCGAAGCCGGCGCGGGTCGCCTGCTGGATCGCCGCCCAGGCTGTGTTCCTCTACATGGTCGCAGTCGCATTCACCCGGAACCCCCTGATTTTCCGGGGATGACGGCTCCAGCCTTCCTCCGGGGTTGATCGAAATCAATTCCGGCCCCCGGGTCCCCGGTTATCGTGACGCCGGCAGCTAGCCATGACTGAAGACTTCTTCACGGCCGCGGACCTGGCCGCGCCGCTCAAGTTCCTGACGAGCCTCGGGATAGGGCTGCTGCTGGGGTTGCAGCGCGAGCGCACGCCCAGCGCGAAGGCCGGGCTGCGCACGTTCGCGCTGGTCGCCCTGTTCGGCACGGTTTCGGCGCTGATCGCCGAGGCGGCCGACAGCGTGTGGCTCATCGGCTCCGGCTTGCTGCTGGTCGGGATGATGATCATCGCCGCCTACCACCAGCACGAGGACAGGAATTCCGAGGCGGACTCGGGGACGACCACCGTGGTCGCGGTGCTCCTGTGCTTCGGCCTCGGCGTCATGGTCTGGCACGACCGCACTCAGCTCGCCGTGGCAATCGCCATAGCCGCGACCGTGTTGCTGCACTTCAAGACCGAGCTCCATGGCTACTCGGCAAGAATCTCCCAACGGGATCTGGCGAGCATCCTGCAGCTGGCGGTGCTGACCTTCATCGTGCTGCCGCTGCTGCCGGACCGGGGCTTCGGCCCGTACGGCGTGCTCAATCCCCACCATATCTGGCTCATGGTCGTGCTGGTGTCGGGCGTGAGCCTCGCGGGATACCTGGCGCTGCGGCTGGCCGGATCGGGAAAGAGCGTGACGCTGGCCGGCGCGTTCGGGGGGCTGGTGTCGAGCACCGCGACAACGCTGGTCTATGCGCGGCAGAGCGGCACCCATCCCGCGATGGCTGCCATCGGCGGTACGATCATCGGGGCCGCCAACCTCGTGGTGCTGGCGCGCCTCGCGGTCATCAGCAGCGTGGTTGCGCCGGCCGTCCTCCCGGCCATGCTGCCGGTGCTTGCGAGCGGCCTCGCGCTCGGCGTGGTCGCTCTCGCGCCCCGTCTGCGGACCGTCATGGTCGCGCCCGAGCTCACGATGCCGGAGCTGGACAACCCGACCAACCTGCGCGTCGCGCTCGGGTTCGGCCTGCTCTACGCGCTCATCCTGCTCGGCTCGGCGTGGCTGTCCGAGCTCGCGGGCAACCACGGGCTCTATGCGATTGCCGCCGCAAGTGGATTCGTGGACGTGGACGCGATCACGCTGTCGAGCCTGAACCTGCTGCATGGCGGCGCCGTGAGCGCCGCGGCGGCGTCCACGGCAGTGGGGATCGCCTACGCTTCGAATGTCGCGGTCAAGCTCGCGCTGGTGCTGTTCCTCGGCGGCCGCGACCTGCTGAAGCGCTGCGCGCCGGCGCTGGTCGCCCCGGCGATCGGCGTCGCGATCGGGCTGCTGCTGTTCACCTAGAGGGTCCTTGATGCAGGTCAATCCCCCCGGGCCGCGCGCGCGGACAATACGCCGCAGGAGATATTCGCGGGGAAATGACCCGATCCCGCGACGGCGATGAAGGAGGGCGCGTGCTGCGAGTACTGATACCGGTGGACGGCTCGGACCACTCCCTGCGCGCGGTGAGTCACGCGGCGGATCTCAAGGACAGCCTGCGCGATAAGCTCGAAGTGCTGCTGCTCAATGTCCAGCGCCCCGTCCCGGTGAAAGACCTGTTGCTGGATGGGCGGCTGTCCACGCTGCGCCGCCTCGAGGAGCCGCTCAGGAAGCATGGCGCCGGGCAGCTCGCGCGGGCGAGCGCCGCGCTCGCTGACGCCGGGATCGAATTCCACCCGCATGTCGAGATCGGCGAGCCCGCGCCGGTCATAGCCGGCTTCGCCGGGACCCATCACTGCGAGCTGATCATCATGGGGACGCGCGGCCTGGGCGCCGTCGCCGGGCCCTGTCTCGGCTCGGTCGCGCCCAAGGTCGTGCACCTGTCGTCTGTGCCCGTGCTGCTGGTGCCCTGACCGCCGCGCCGGTTCGACGGTGGCGGGATGGATTGCCCCAGAACCGGTATTCGTTTCCGCGCCCCTTCTTGGCCCGGTACATCGCGCGGTCCGCGCGCTTGAGCAGAATCTCGACGCTGTCGCCATCGAGCGGATAGAGGGCGATGCCGACGCTCGCCGTGACGCTGGCCCTGTGCCCGTCGAGCAGGAACGGGCGGGTCAATGCGCGCAGGACCTTTCTCGCGGTCGGCGCGGCATCCCGCGGCCGCGACAGGTGTTCCAGTATCACGGCGAATTCATCTCCGCCCAGCCGGGCGACCGTGTCCTCCGCCCGCACCAGCCCCCTGAGACGCCGGGCGACGGTTCGCAGCAGCCGGTCTCCGCACTCGTGCCCGAGCCGGTCGTTGACCGGCTTGAAGCGGTCGAGGTCCAGGTAGAGCAATCCGGCCAGGCGGCCGGCGCGCTTCGCGCGCGCCATGGCCTGCCGGAACTGCTCGCCGAAGAAGCTGCGGTTGGGCAGGCCGGTCAGCGCGTCGTGGGTCGCGAGATCGTAGAGCTCCCGCTCTTCCCGCTTGCGCAGCGTGATGTCCGAGAATATCGCCAGGTAATTCTCGACCTTCCCCCTGGCGCTTCGGACCGCCGCGATGGACAGCCACTCGGGGTAGATCTCGCCATTTTTCCGGCGGTTCCAGATCTCGCCCTGCCACCGCCCCGACGCGTCGAGTTCCTTCCACATGCGGGCGTAGAACCCCCCGGTCTGGCGGCCCGAGTGCAATACGCGCGGCGTCTTTCCTGCAACGTCGTTCAGCGTGTA
This sequence comes from Burkholderiales bacterium, assembly GCA_044867805.1. Lineage (GTDB taxonomy): Bacteria > Pseudomonadota > Gammaproteobacteria > Burkholderiales > SG8-41 > SG8-41. The sequence goes on from JBIOVQ010000098.1 coordinate 4,452, forward strand.
GCCCGTGACCTTCGTGAACGACTCGTTGACGTAGACGATCCGGCTCCCGGCATCGGTGATCATGACCGCCTCGGCGGTGCGGCCGAAGAACCGGTCGATCAGCCGCCATGTCTGCTCAGGCACGGCGCGGCTCGTTCAAGCGATCCGGACGAGGGGCCGGCGGGATCCCGGCCGGTGGCCGCCGGAGCAGTTGCATGACCGGTTCCCACGCTTCATGCGAAACGGGACCAGTCCCGTCGACGGCCACCGCGACCGCCATTTCCGCCGGCGTGAGCGGCTCGCGCGCCGTGATCTGCCGCTCGAGCACGGCGAGATCGGCCTCGGAAGCATCGGCCGCGCGGGCGCTGCGTTCCGCGACACGCGCGCGCAGGACGTCGAGCGGCGCGCGGAAATCCAGGATCAGGAACGGCGCTCCGGCGGCCTCCGCGAGCAAGCGGAAGGCCTCGCGCTCCGTGCGCCTGAGAAAGGCCGCATCGACCACGACCGAATAGCCCGCGCCCAGGATCAGCCTGGCCAATTCGCCCAGCCGCCGGTAGGTCGCCGCGTTCGCTTCTCGTGTGTAGATGCCGGTGGCGATTCCCGAGCCGCTCGAGGACAGGGCAGCGAGACCGTGCAGGCGCTTGCGCTCGATATCGGAGCGCAGGCGGATTGCGCCGAATTGCTCGATGAGCGATTGCGTTGCCGTCGTCTTGCCCGAGCCGGACAGCCCGTGGGCGATGATCAGCGCGGGCGCCGGAGGCTGGCTCAATTTCTCCGCCAAGGCCAGGTATTCACGGAAGGCACGCTTGCGGCGCTGCCGCGCCGGGACCAGCTGCTGCCGTTGCGTGGACTCGATCAGGCGGATCTTGGCCCGCACCAGCGCGCGATAGACCGCGTAGAAACGGAAGACTTCGAGCCCTTCGTAGTCGCCGGTGGCGGCCAGGTACTGGTTCAGAAGGCGCCACGCGAGGTCGCCGCGCTCCCGGTGCGTCAGGTCCATGAACAGGAACGCCACCTCGCTCATGACATCGGTCCAGCGCAGCTCCTCGTTGAACTCGAGGCAATCGAACGGGACCGGCCGCCCGTCGAGAAGCACTATGTTCGCGAGATGCAGGTCGCCGTGACATTCGCGCACGAAACCCTGCCGCCGGCGCGCGGCAAGCGCGCTGCGCCGCAAGGTGAATTCGCGGTCGGTCCAATGACGCGCGGCACGCAGCAATCTGTCGTCCGGCGCGCTCCTGACGAGCGGCAGCATTTGCTCGAAGTTCTGCAGCGCCTGCTCGCGAATGGTGCTGCTCGAGCCGAGGTGCCCGCTTGCCCTGGCGACGGGGGCGGACGCATGGAATCCTGCGATGCCTTCGGCCAGCGCGTCGATTTCGGCGGCGCCGAGCTGCTCGCGCCCGAGCCGGTTTCCCGCCAGCGCGTCCTGGGGGAACTGGCGCATCTTCACGGCGTAGTCGAGCAAGGGCCCCTCGCCTCCGACGCGCGGCGCATCGCGCGTGCCCCGGATCTCCACGACGTCCAGGTACAGGTCCGGCGCGAACCGGCGGTTGAGGCGCAACTCCTCCTGGCAGTAGTGCCCGCGCAGGCCGAGCGTGCTGAAATCGGCAAACCCGAGGTTGACGGGCTTCTTGATCTTGTAGGCATAGGTCCCTGTCAGCAGGACCCACGAGATGTGGGTCTCGATCACCCGCACCTCGCCGACCGGGTGCGGATAGCACTCGGGACGCTGGAGCGCGGCAAAGAGCGGCTGCCTCGCCGAGGCGCGTCGCCCGGCGGGCATGCTGATGAGCTGAAGTGAGGAACTCATTTCGTGTTGATTACAGCGCTACCCGTGTGCAATCCCCTTGATCTGAATCAATTAACCCACCCAAACCGGCCGCTACGATGGTCTTGCGCAGGGCGGTCCCGCGCAAACCGGGGAAAGGTCACATATGGGCAATCTGGCGCGGAACGAAACCATGGAGCTCGAGCGCATGCTCCGCGAGCGGGAACGGACGCTGCGGGCGGAGATCCGCGAGACCCTGCTGCGTTCGGAGCACGAGCATCACAAGGACCTCGCCGGCATGGTGTCCGATATCGGCGACGAATCCGTGGCGAACGTGCTCACGGATCTCGATATCGCCGCCGTCGATCGCGACGTCGGCGAGCTGCGCGAGGTCGAAAGCGCTCTCGCGCGGCTGCGCTGGAACGCATACGGCGCATGCGTGGACTGCGGCGAGCCCATCGGATATGCCCGGCTCAAGGCGCAGCCGTCGGCGGCGCGCTGCATGGCGTGCCAGGAGCGGAACGAGCGCGGCTACGCGCACGACCGCACTCCCACTCTCTAGAACAGCATGAATGACCTTTCCGTTTCACCGCGGCGCCGCTGGCTGAAGCGCGGACTGCTGGTCGCGCTGGCTGTCATTCTGGCGGCCTTTGTCCTGCGCAACGTGATCCTCGGCAAGCCCGTCGAGACCCACGAGGCGGTGCGCAGCGACCTCATCCAATCGGTGGTGGCGAGCGGCCGCATCGCCACGCCCCAGCGGGTATCGGTGGGCGCGGTGATCACCGGCCGCGTCACGCGCATCCCGGTGAAGGAAGGGCAGAGCGTGAAGCGCGGCGACGTGCTGATCGAGCTCGACAGCGAGGACGAGGGCGCCGCGGTCGCGCAGGCGCGCGGCGCGGTCGCCCAGGCCGAAGCGAAGGTGCGGCAGCTGCGCGAGCTGGGGCTGCCCGCGGCGGAGCAGGGGCTGGTGCAGGCCCAGGCGAACTACACCCAGGCGCGCCAGCAGTACGAAAGATCGATCGAGCTGAAGATGAAGGGTTTCGTCAGCCAGGCCGCGCTCGACGACGCGCAGCGCAACCTGAACGTCGCGGAAAGCCAGCTGCGCGCGGCGCAGCTGCAGGTCGAGTCGAACCGGCCGGCGGGCAGCGATTTCGCGCTGGCCCGGACCGCGCTCGCGCAGGCGCGCGCGGCGCTGGGCGTGACGCAGGCCAAGCTCGACCAGACGGTGATCCGGGCGCCCGTGGACGGAATCCTGATCGCGCGCAGCGTCGAGCCGGGGAACGTCGTGCAGTCCGGGAAGGAGCTGATGGCCCTCGCGCCAGTGGGCGAGACCCAGGTCGTAGTGCAGATCGACGAGAAGAACCTCGCGCAGCTGAAGCTCGGGCAGCAGGCGCTCGCATCCGCCGACGCCTTCCCGAAGGAGCGCTTCGCGGCGGAGCTCATCTACATCAATCCCGGCATCGACGCGCTGCGCGGGTCGGTCGAGGTGAAGCTGCGCGTGGCGAGCCCTCCCGATTACCTGCGCGAGGACATGACGGTCTCGGTGGACATCGAGGTGGCGCGGCGCAGCGGCGCCGTCGTCGTCCCGGCGGACGCGGTGCACGACGCGGGAGGCGCGCAGCCCTGGGTGCTCGCGGTGGACGGCTGGCGCGCACGGCGCCGGCCGGTCAAGCTCGGCCTGAAGGGCGACGGCCGCGTCGAGGTGCTGGAAGGCGTGTCGCCGGGAGACCGCCTGATCTCCGCGGCGCAGCCCATGGTGAAGAGCGGCCAGCGCGTCCGCGCCGTCCCCGCGGCCGCGAGTGGCGGCAAGTGAAGCGGCTCGCCTTCTTCGAGCTGATCGTCGCCTTCCGCTTCATGCGGGAGGGGCTGATGCAGACGCTGCTCATCATCCTCGGCGTCGGGCTCGGCGGCGGCGTCATCATCTTCATGTCGGCGATCCTGTCGGGGCTGCAGAGCAACGTCGTGCGGCGCACGCTCAATTTCCAGGCGCCGATCGTGATACTGCCGCCCGACCAGGTGGCGCGCCCGCTGCGCGCCGGGGCGGGCCCCGAGGTCGCCGCCCAGGTCCAGCCGCGCTCGCAGCAGCTGCGTCCCATCGACCAATGGCAGAAGGTGCGCGAGCAGGTGGCGCGCACGCCCGGCGTGACGGCGTTGACGCCGGTTGTGTCCGGTCCCGGCTTCGCCCTGCGCGGAGACGCCAACAAGGCGGTCACGATCACCGGCATCGAGCCCGAGACGTACTACGACGTGATCGCGTTGCCCGAAACAATCATCGCCGGCCGCCACCAGATCGGCCCGCTCGACATCATCATCGGCACCGAGCTCTCGGCGGACCTTGGCGCGGGTGTCGGCGACAAGGTAAGGCTGACGACGGCCACCGGCGCGACCGCGACGCTGACCGTGACCGGCGTCTTCGATTTCGGCAACAAGAGCGCGAACGAGCGCAACGTCTACATCGCGCTGCGCACGGCGCAGAACCTGCTCGACCTGATCGGCGGCGTTTCCGCCATCGAGGTCAGGGTGCTCGATCCGTTCGCGGCCGAGACCGTCGCGGAGAAGATCCGCGCCGGCACCGATCTCCAGGTGGACAGCTGGATCCGGACCAACGCGCAGTTCTTCACGGCGATGGCCGCGCAGGTCATGACCAACACCCTCATCCGCGTGTTCGTCGGCCTGACCGTCGCGCTCGGGATCGCCAGCGTGCTGGTGGTCTCCGTGATCCAGAAATCGAAGGAGATCGGCATCCTGCGCGCGATGGGCACGTCGCGCGAGCAGGTGCTGCGGGTGTTCCTGATCCAGGGCGGCGCGATGGGGCTGGCGGGCTCGGTGTTCGGGTCGCTCCTCGCGGGGTCGTTCCTGCTCGTGTGGCGCGCCCTCGCGAGGAACCCGGACGGCACCCCGATGTTCATCATCGAAATGGAGCCCTCGCTCTTCGCGATCGCCGCAGTGGGCTCCACGGTCGTCGGGATCCTCGCCGCGATGGCGCCGGCGCGCCGCGCCGCCCGGCTCGATCCGGTCGTGGCGATCCGCAGCTGAGGGCGCGCAACGGCAATCAGCCGCAGATAAACGCAGATAAACGCCGATGAAAAATCAAAGTCCACAGCAGTTCATGAAGCTGGTTCTATCTGCGTCCATCGGCGTTCATCGGCGGTTCCATGGGTTGAAGTCTTTCTAATTATGGATACCCTGCGGCTCGAAGCCGTTCGCAAGTCCTACGGCGTCGGCACGCCGGTGGAGAGCGAAGTGCTGCACGGCGTCGACCTCGTGGTCGAGCGCGGGGAGTTCGCGGGACTTATCGGGCCCTCCGGCTCCGGCAAGAGCACGCTGCTCAACGTGATCGGACTGCTCGACCAGCCGACGGGCGGGCGAGTCCTTGTCGAGGGGCGGGACACCGGGGCGCTGGACGATGCCGCCTTGACGCAGCTGCGCGGTCGCGCCATCGGCTTCGTGTTCCAGCACCATTACCTCCTGCCGGAATTCACCGCGCTCGAGAACGTCATGATGCCGATGCTGGCCGCGCGCGGCAAAGCCGACGACGAGATGCGCGTGATTGCCGCGGAGCTCCTCGACCGGGTGGGCCTCACGCCCTGGCGGGACAACAAGGCGACTGCCATCTCCGGCGGGCAGCAGCAGCGCGTCGCCATCGCGCGGTCGCTTGCCATGAAGCCGCCGCTGGTGCTGGCCGACGAGCCCACCGGCAACCTCGACACGAAGTCGGCCGACAGCGTATTCGACGTGCTGCGCGACATCAACGAGACGAGCGGCACGACCTTCCTCATCGTCACCCACGACCCGCGCCTCGCGCAGCGCTGCGACCGCATCGTCGAGCTGGTGGACGGCCGCGTCGTCTCCGACCGGCCGAACGAAAACGTGGTACGGCGCAGCTAGCGTGGCTGTCCGACCTCGGCTATGACGCCTCTCAGTGGAGGTGAGGGGCGTGCTCGTGTTGGTGCCCCTCCCCGGCGTGCTCGGGATGGTGGCCGTGCGCGGGCCCCGTGGCGGCCTCCCACAAGCGCTCGACGTAGTGGACGTAGGACTCGTAGGCCCCGACGTACTCACGCCCTGCCGCGACGTCGTCCGCCGCAAAATCCCTGCGCTCGATCGCGGCCTGGAAATGGCGGTGCACGCCCGAGCGCACCACGTCGATGAGGAGAATCACCAGCTTCTTGAGCATGCCGGTCTCGAGCGCCTCGTCGGCCGCCGCCACCCCCGGCCCGACATCGGTGCCCGCGGGCCTGAGGCCGGTGTAGGGCGCGCCTTCGGCGGCGCGGTGGACGCGCACCAGGGTCTCGAAGAAGTGATGGTCCGCCAGCTCGCGCGCGCGCGGGCCGAGCTGCCGCACCGCCAGGGCGTGATCGAAAGCCTGGCGGATCTCGCGCTCGTCCTGCCGGGGCACCCACGGCAGCACGTGATTGACGTTGCCGGTCTCGAGCGCCTTGCGCGCGAGCTTGATGACGGGCCCGTCGAGGGTGTCGCAATGTCCGATCGCCCACGCGAGCAGCAAGCCGCCCTCGGTGGACAAGCCGGGCAGAAGACTGTCGATGCCGAGCCCATGCGAAACCGCGCGGTCGGCGGCCGCCAGGAAGAGCACCAGCGCGGGCGCCGCCCAGCGTCCAAGAGTTCGTGAGTTCTTCATAGGAGGGTCTCCAATCAGTAAAGCGCGTTCAGGGGAGCGGCTACCGGGTCTTGCGGGCTGGAAACAACGCCGATGCCTGCCACATGTGGAAGGTCACGGGAGCGGAGGCGGCAAGGATCCTGCCGTCGGTTTCGACGAGCTGGACCTGGAGCGCATGGGTGCCGCGCTCGATTCCCTGCAATGTGAAAGAGGGGCCGCGTTGATCGGGCCCGAACGTCGCGCCATCGAGCAGCACGCGGAGGACGGCGCGGCCCCGGTCCAGGGCGCCGCCGTCATCGACGGTGAGGGTGACCGCGAGCCGGCCGGAGTTGTCGTGGACCGTCTCCTCGCCCACGGGGCTGACGATCGTCAGGACCGCGCCCATCTGCCCTGTCGCGGGCAGCCCGGGAGCCACGAGCAGGGTCAGCGCCAGCGGCGGCAGCCAGTATCGGGCGGAGAACCATGCGAATCGAGTCTGCATTTCGGGGCGCCGGTTCAGGAGGCCGCGGAGCCGCGCTGCCGGCGGGGGCCCGCCAGCCGCGCCGCGTGCGCCGCGCCCCAGCGCCTGGCGGACCAGATGCCGATGCGGATCGCCCGGCCCTCCGGGGTGCCCTCCCTGAGCAGGGCGTTCGCGATCTCGACCGCCTTGTGCCGCACGCGCGGCGCAAGGTTCTTCATCGAAACCGGGTAGCGATCATCGCTCCAGGGCATACGATTCTCCGGGTCAGCCGGCGGTGCTTGAATCCCACGATGCCAGACTACCCTGCCGCCCTTGCCCGAGGTTGACGCAGATCAAGCGCCCCCGCCGGCCGTCCCCGCCCCCATGTGATCCATATCAAGCCCGCTCCTCCGTCTCCGGGTAGTCTCGACCCTTACCTGGAGGCCCATGAAAAGCTACAGGCATCTTCGATTCTTCCGGGAAATCGGCATTGACGACGTTGCCCTGGTTGGCGGCAAGAACGCTTCGCTGGGCGAGATGTACGGCGCCCTGGTACCGCGTGGCATCCTGATTCCCAACGGCTTTGCCGTGACCGCGCAGGCATATCGCTACGTCCTGGACCGGGCTGGCGCCTGGCCCGGGCTGCGCGCCGCCCTCGGTGGGCTGGACGTCAACGACGTCGGGGATCTCGCCCGGCGCGGCCGGGCGGCGCGCGAGCTCGTGTATGGCGCCCCGCTGCCGGAAGACCTCGCCGCCGAGATCGTCGCCGCCTACGGCGAGTTGCAGGCGGAATATGGAGCGGACCTCACTCTCGCCGTGCGCAGCTCCGCGACCGCGGAGGATCTCCCGACCGCGAGTTTCGCCGGCCAGCACGAATCCTTCCTCAACGTCAGCGGCGACGCGAAGCTGCTGGACGCCGTGCGCCGCTGCTTCGCCAGCCTGTTCCTCGACCGCGCGATCCGCTACCGCGTCAACAACGGCTTCGACCATTTCAAGGTGTCCCTGTCGGTCGGCGTCATGAAGATGGTGCGCGCCGACCTCGCCGCCAGCGGGGTCATATTTACGCTGGACACGGAAACCGGGTTTCGCGACGTCGTGTTCGTCACCGGGGCCTACGGCCTGGGCGAGAACGTGGTGCAGGGCACCGTGGACCCCGACGAGTTCTACGTGTTCAAGCCTACGCTGGCGCAGGGCCACCGCCGCGTGCTGCGCAGGAACCTCGGCAGCAAGAAGATCCGCATGATCTACGCCGAGGCCGCCGGGCGGGAAGCGACGCGCAACGTGCCGACCGGCCGCGCCGAGCGGGAGCGCTACTGCATCGACGATGCCGAGGTGCTGGCCCTGGCTGAGCAGGCCGTCATCATCGAGAGCCACTACGGCGACAAGGCGGGCCACCCCGCTCCGATGGACATCGAGTGGGCGAAGGACGGCATCGACGGCAGGCTCTATATCGTTCAGGCCAGGCCGGAGACCGTCGCATCGCGCAGGAAGACGCAGCAGCTCGAATCCTGCCGGGTCCGGGAGCGGGGGAAGGTTCTTGCAACCGGTCGAGCGGTGGGGGAGAAGGCGGTAGCGGGCCGCGTGCGGGTGATCGGCCATCCGGGCGAGCTTGCGCAATTCCAGCCCGGCGAAGTGCTGGTCGCCGACTCGACGACGCCGGATTGGGGAACCGTCATGAAGTCGGCGGCCGCTATCGTCACGAACCGCGGCGGACGGACGTGCCATGCCGCGATCGTCGCGCGAGAGCTGGGCATACCCGCGGTCGTAGGGTGCGAGAACGCCACGGTGCAATTGCGCACCGGGGACGAAGTCACCGTGTCCTGCGCCGAAGGCGATACCGGCCGGGTCTACGCCGGCCGCCTGCCGATCGAGACCGCTCGCATCGATATCGCGGCGCTTCCCCGCACGAAGACCCGCCTCATGGTCAACCTGGGCAATCCGGACATCGCATTTCGCACCAGCTTTCTTCCCAACGACGGAGTGGGCCTGGCCCGCATGGAGTTCATCATCGCCGAGCACATCCGGATCCATCCGATGGCGCTCGTTCATCCGGAAAAGGTATCGGATGCCAAGGCGCGCGCCGAAATCGCCCGCCTGACGGCCGGCCACCCGCGCCCCTCCGACTATTTCGTCGAGCGGCTGGCCGAAGGGGTCGCGACGATTGCCGCGGCCTTCTTTCCGAAGCCGGTGATCGTCAGGATGTCCGACTTCAAGACCAACGAGTACGCGGCCTTGCTGGGCGGCGCGGCGTTCGAGCCGGCCGAGCCCAATCCCATGATCGGGTTCAGGGGGGCGGCCCGCTACGCGCACCCGGCGTATGCCGAGGGCTTCGCGCTCGAGTGCGAGGCGATGAAACGGGTGCGGGATGAAATGGGCCTGACCAACGTCAAGCTCATGATCCCCTTCGTCCGCCGTGTGGGGGAAGCGGAACGGGTGCTCGCAAGGATGGCGGAGTGCGGCCTGCGTCGCGGCGAGCGTGGCCTGGAGATCTACGTCATGTGCGAGATCCCCAATAACGTCATGCAGGCGGACGCCTTTGCCCGCTGCTTCGACGGATTCTCGATCGGGTCGAACGACCTGACCCAGCTCGCGCTGGGCGTGGACCGGGATTCCGAGATCGTCGCCTTCGACTTCGACGAGCGCGATCCCGGGGTGAAGGAGCTGATACGCCTGGCGGTCGAGGGCGCGCACCGCAACGGCCGGCACATCGGCATCTGCGGCCAGGCGCCCTCGGACTACCCGGAGATGCTGGACTTCCTGGTCGGCCTCGGGATCGACTCGATCAGCCTGAACCCGGATTCAATGCTCAGCGCCATCGAGCGCACAGCGGCGGCCGAGCTGCGCGGCGCTGACCGCAATCGTCAGCCGAACAGCCCGCCTACCCGCGTTCCGGCCACGCGGTTCACGATGTAAAGGCTGATCGCGCACAGCACGATCAGGATCACGCCGAGCGCGGCCGCCTGGCTGTGCGACCCCGCGATGTAGTAGGTAAAGATGCCGATGGGAATCATTTCCCAGCCACCCAGCGCGAGGAACAGGGTGGCGGACGCCTCCTGGATCGACATGATGAAGGAGAACATCGCGCCGACGAGGATCCCTTTCCACACCAGCGGCAGGGTGACGTCCCGGAACGTCCTCAGCTTGGTGGCGCCGACGTTTTCGGCCGCTTCCTCCATCGACTTGTGCACGAGCAGGAGCGACGAGTAACTGCCGCGCACGGTGTAGGGCAGCCGGCGCACAGCGAGCACCAGCGGAAAAATGATCCACAGGCTGGTGAGCGCAACGTCGAGGCCCGGCAGCGGATAGTGAAAGGCTCGGATATACGCAATGCCGATCGCCGTGCCCGGAATGGCGAGGATCAGCGTGGTCAGCGCGTCCATCGCGCCGCGCCCCGGTGTCTGGGTCCGGCCCATGATCCAGGCCATGGGAACTCCGACCACCAGGCAGATCAATACGGCCAGCCCGGAGAACAAGAGCGAGTTGATGATGAACTTGGGCGTCTCGATGCTGACCTGCCTGAAATAGTCGAGGGTGTAATGGACCGGTAACGGCGTGAGCGCCCAGCCCTTGCCAACCGCGGCGAGCACCACCCCGACCTGAGGGATGGCGCACACGACCAGAAGCAGCACGAGAAAACCCACAGCGAGCCAGCGCTTGACCGGCCCGAGGCGCCGGCGCTCCACTTTCGAGTAGGCGAGGGTGCTGTAGTCCTTGATCGCCACGTAATGGCGCGCCACCAGCACGAACACAATGGCGAGCAGGACGAGCAGCGCCGAGATCACGATGCCCATGCGGAAGATGCGCCGGTCGACAAACTGGACGATGTTGAGGTAGGCCTGCACGGCGAGGAGGTCCTGCACGCCGACGACGAGCGGCGTGACGAAATCGGCGAAGGTCCAGATGAAGACGAGCAGCGCGCCGGAAATGTAGCCGGGGGTGGTGAGCGGCAGCGTGACGTCCCAGAACCGCCGCCATCCCCCGGCGCCCATGCCCTGCGCGGCCTCTTCCAGCGACGGATCCACCTTGGACATCGAGTCCAGGATGCTGAGCGTCATCAGCGGGAACAGGTGCACGGTTTCGACCAGCAGCACGCTGTGCATCCCGTACATGAAGTTGATCGGGGTCGTCAGGCCGAACCAGTCGTGGAGAATCACGTTCACCGTGCCGGCCCGCCCGAGGATGAAGACGAAGCCGAGCACGCCGACCAGCGGCGGCAGGATCATCGGCAGCATCGTGAGATACGCAAAGAGATTCCGGTAGGGAAATTCGTAGCGGATGATGAGAAACGCGACCGCGATCCCGATCACCGAGGTCGTCACGACCGCGGCCGCGCCCAGCACCAGCGAGTTCCAGAGCGAGCGCAGGTAGAAGCGATCGGTGAAAAACTCGTAAAAGTTCGCGATGGTGAACTGGCCGGCCTCGTTGGTGATCGCGTCGTAGAAGATCCGCAATAGCGGGTAGAGCACGAAGAGAATGAGAAACGTCCAGATCAGCGCGAAACCGACCATGGAAATCGCCGGTATACGCGGCCCCCTGACCGTGACGACGGCTGCCTGCGGGGTGGCCATGCGGTTCAATCCGCGGGGATCGCCAGCGTGCTGGCAACCAGGCAGCTCAGGGTGACCGGCTTGCCCAGCGGCAGCTGCTCGTGGTGCCACGGGTCGCCGACATCGGCTTTAAAGGTGACGCCATTTCCGAGATCGACGTCGTAGCGCAGCGTGTTGCCGAGATACGCGGCAAAGGAGATCTTTCCCTTGAGGCGATTACGCTCGCCGCCGGACTCACCATCCACCGCGGCGTTTTCGGGGCGTATGCAGATCACGCACCGGTCGCCTGCGCGCAGCCGTTCGTCGTAGATCGCCGATATCTCGCCTACCGGTGTTTCCACGCGCACGGTCCGGAGGGGGCCCTCTATGGCCCGCACCGTGCCGTCGATAAGATTATTGATGCCGATGAAATCGGCGACAAAACGGTTGGCCGGCCGCTCATACAGCGCCTTGGGCGGCCCGATCTGGAACACCTTCCCCTGATTGAAGACCGCGATGCGGTCAGACAGCGTCAGCGCCTCCTCCTGGTCATGGGTCACGTAAATCGTGGTGATGCCGAGCTCCTTCTGGAGCTTGCGGATCTCGGCGCGCACCTGCACGCGGATCTTGGCGTCGAGATTGGACAGCGGCTCGTCGAGCAGCAGGATCTTGGGATTCAGTACAAGCGCGCGGGCGAGCGCCACGCGCTGCTGCTGGCCGCCCGAGAGCTGCCCCGGGTAGCGGTCGCCGAGGCCGCCGAGCTTCACCTTTTCGAGCACACCGTGGACCCGCTCCGCGATCTCGGACGCGGAGATCTTGCGCAGCTTGAGCCCATAGGAGACGTTCTCGGATACCTTCATGTGCGGCCACAGCGCATAGTTCTGGAACACCATGCCGATGCCGCGCTCGTGCGGGGGCACCGCGTTGACCACGCGGTCGTCGAATCGGATCTCGCCCCCGTCGGGGGCGTAGAAACCTGCGATCAGCCTCAGCAGCGTGGTCTTGCCGCAGCCCGACGGACCGAGGAGGGTGAACAACTCACCCTCCTCGATGGAGAGGCTTACCTCGCTGACTACCGCCAGCGACCCGAAGCGCTTCGTGAGGTTCGCGACCGAAATGCGCACGTGACTGGGGTACGCCCGCTGACGGCCGCTGACTATTTCCTCTTCAGCTGTTCCGCGACGGATTCGATCTCCTTGCGAAACTGCGAGTTGACCGCCTCATAGCGCTTCTGGGCGATGTCGTCGTCGTAGATGTTGACGACCTCGACGTCGAAGTAGGAGCGCAGGCCGCCGGTGAACTCGACGGCCATTTCCGCTTGAGAGCCTGGCTTGCCCTCAACGCGGTACTTGGGCGTGATCGGGAAAACGCCCCGCTCCATCGCCATCCGCTGTCCGCGCTCGGACAGCATATACTCAATGAATGCGCGCGCCGCACGGGGATGCTTGGCGCCCGCGATGATGGCGATCGGCTCCGGCGTGATCCACGCGGTCTTCGGCGCCGCGAACTTGATCTCGTAGCCGGCGAGGCGGTCCTCGAACGCCATGTAGCTCGGTACCGCGAATCCCGCTGCGAACTCGCCTCTCGCCACGACCGAGGGCACGTCACGGCTGCGCGCGGTGAAAATCCCCGTGTTTCCCGCGAGTCGCTTCAGCCACGTCCAGCCTTTCTCGTCGCCGTCGCGCTGGAGAATCACCTCGTACGTCGCGTGGCTGCTGGAGGAGCGCGTCGGCGCGCACTGCGCGACGTTGCCCTTCAGCCTGGGGTCCAGCAGGTCGTCCCAGTCCTTGGGCTCGGGGACCCCGAGGCGGGCTAGCAGCTTCGGGTTGTAGACCAGGCCATATGGCTCGAGAACGGTGCCGATCCAGAACCCCTTGAGGTCCTTCAGGGGGATGGGCTTGGGCTTGCCGATGCTCTCCGGAATCGAGTCCACCACGCCCTTCGGCAGATCCAGCTTCGCCAGCAGTTTCTGCTCGGCGAGCTTGTCGAACAGCGCGCTCTCACCGCCCCAGAAGATGTCAGCGTCGGGCCGGCCCTTCCACTCGACGATGCGGCCGTAGGCGACCGGCGTGCCGGCGGCCAGGGCGCTCGTTTTCACGTTGATATTCCATCTTTCCTTGGCGTACTTGGCGAAGTCTGCCAGCGCCGGGTCGGTGAGCGTACGCGCAACCGGCGTGATGAGGACGAGCTCATCCTCGATCGGCCGCGCAGGTTGACCCAGCACCGTCCCGGCGGCGATGGCCGTCCCGATCAGCCCCAGCGCAAGCAATTTCCGATAGGCAAGCATACCGTCCTCCCCTGGTGATTGAATGAATCGAGGCCAGTCTAGCGACCGACAACGGGTCCCGATTGATCCAAATCAACATTGTATCCCGTGCGTGCAGGCACCATGGGCGCCATGTCACGCGTGGCAGTCATAGGGGGCGGGGCGTTCGGCACCGCCATGGCTTGCGTCCTCAGCAGGGCGGGTCACGAAGTGCTCGTCTGGGCGCGCGAGCCGGAAGTCGCCGCCGGCATCAATGCCGCCGGCACCAACCAGGCATTCCTGCGCGACGTGCCGCTGCCCCCGGCCATCCGGGCGACGAACGATCTGAAGGCGGCGGCGCGGGGCGGGGAGTTCATGCTGATGGCCGTGCCGGCCCAGCATCTGCGGGCAGTCGCCGCGCAAATGCGGGATTGCGTCCCGCCGGGAATGCCGGTAGTCACCTGTTCCAAGGGCATCGAGCGCGGCAGCTGTGCCCTCATGCCGGAAGTCGTTTCGCAGACACTGCCAGCGGCGAGGGTCGCCGTCCTGTCGGGTCCTTCCTTCGCGCGCGAGATCGCCCTGGACTTGCCCTGCGGCGTCGCGCTCGCGTGCGAGCATGCAGACGTCCGCGACTTCCTGGCGCGAGTGATAGAAAACCCGCGCTTTTGCGTGCATCCCGGCCCCGACGTCATCGGCACCGCGATCGGGGGCGTCATGAAGAATGTCATCGCCATAGCCAGCGGCATCGTCGCCGGTCGCAAGCTCGGAGAAAACGCGCGCGCGACCCTGATCACCTATGGACTGGATGAAGCCGCGCGCCTGGGCGTCGCCAAGGGCGCCCGGCGGGCAACGTTCATGGGCCTTGCGGGCATCGGCGACCTGATGCTCACGGCCAATAGTCTCCAATCACGCAACACTTCTCTCGGGGTCGCGCTCGGGGAAGGCCGCAAGCTTGCGGACATCCTGGCGGGTCGCAAGGAGGTGACGGAAGGCGTGTTTTCCGTTGAGGCGCTGGTCGCTCTGGCCGGCCGGCTGGGGGTGGACATGCCCATCACCGAAACTCTCGACGATGTGCTGAATCGCGGCGCCGACCTGGACTCGGCCGTGACGCACCTGCTGGCGCGGCTGGCGGGCGGCGATCGCCGGCCGGGCATTGCGCCAGGTCCGCTGCCCCGCTCCGAATTTCTTCTGTCTCAAGGAGGGCGGTGATGAAGATTCTGGTCCCGGTGGACGGGTCTGCCCATGCCGTGGAGGCCCTGAAATACCTGGTCGGGCACGTGCGGTGGTACCGCGAAACACCGAAGGTGGATCTCGTGTGCGTGCAGCCGCCGCTTCCCACCCGCCTGCCGCACATGGCGCTCTCCGCGGACCAGCTGGAGCGCTACTACCGGGAGGAGAGCGCGGCGGCGCTGGCGCTGCCCCGCAAGATCCTCGACGATGCGGGCATCGCTTACTCCGAGCACGTCCTGGTCGGGTCACCGGCCGAATCCATCGTCGAGCAAAGCCGGAAATCGGGGTCGGACCTCATCCTGATGGCCACGCGCGGACTGGGCAGCCGCGGCAGCCCCGTCCTCGGATCGACGGCGGTGAAGGTGCTCCACCTGTCCGCCGGTGTGCCGGTGCTGACGGTCAATACCGGGCTGTCGTTCTGATCCCGGGCCCGGGCGCGATGCAATCCTCTTCGTGCCGCAAGTCCACCACACGGTGGAAGTGCGGGGGATCTCTTTCAAGCCCGGCCAGCTGGAATCCCTCGGCCATGACTTGCGTCGCGTCTGAGCAGCGGCCGGTGACCACCCGGCGCTTGATCCACATCAAGGCGCGCGCCTGCAACCGGCCCACAATGAAGCAACGAATCCAACTCGCAAGAGGGAGGGAGCATGCCGAACGGTAGCCTGAAGGCGGCTCACTTCGGACCCGCATTCCGGGATCGCGACGACGCGGGTTGGCGGCTCGCGCGCAGGCTCAGGGACCGCGAGTTGAGAGATCCGCTGGTTCTCGCGATTCCCCGCGGGGGCGTGGTGACGGGCGCCGTGCTGGCCAGGGAGCTCGGCGCGGAGCTGGACGTCGTGCTGGCGCGCAAGCTGCGCGCCCCCGGCCAGCCGGAGCTTGCGATCGGCGCGATCAGCGAGGACGGCGACGTGTACCTGAACGCCCTCG
>JBIOVQ010000099.1:0-6592 GCA_044867805.1 Burkholderiales bacterium
TGGTGCCGGACGCGCCGCGACCAAGTGAAGACATATGTGCTGGCACTAACTTCGCGGCGCGCCGCACACCTCCACGTCAGCGCGGGTTGAACGGCGGCCGCCCGTCCGTTCGAACCTGCGAAATTAAACCGGCGCGTTAGCGTCCGGATTTAATCGACTTTGACGCCGGCCGCCTTCACCACCCTGCCCCACATCTCGATGTCGGCGCGCAGGAAGCGGGTGAACTCGTCGGGCGTCATCGTGAGCGGGTCGGCGCCGGTGCCGACGAGCTTCTCGCGCACGGCGGGCGTATTGACGGTCTTCACCACGCTGTCGTGGAGCTTCGCCACCACGTCGGGCGGAGTCCGGGCCGGCAGGAACAGGGCGTAATAGTTCTGCAGCTCGACGTCCTTGTAGCCCGCTTCCTTCGTCGTCGGCACGTCGGGGAAGTACACCGAGCGCTTCGGGCTCGCCATGGCGAGCGCCCTCACCTTGCCTGCCTTCACGTACGGGGATATCACCGGCAGGTCCACGAACATGCCGCTCACCTGCCCGCCGACGACGTCGACCACCGCCGGTGCCGCGCCCTTGTACGGCACGTGCGTCAGCTTGACGCCCGCCGACTTCATCAGCATCTCGATCGGGAGGTGCAGGGTGCCGCCGGTGCCGGCGGACGCCAGCGTGATCTGGCCGGGGCGCGCCTTGGCCAGCCCAACCAGTTCCTTGAGCGTCTTCGCCGGTATGGACGGATGCACGACCAGGATGGTGGAGGTGGTCATGACCGGCGTCAGCGCCTGAAAATCACGCAGCGTGTCGTACGGCAGCTTCGAGTAGGTCACCATGTTGATCGCGACGACGCTCGCGGTGCCGAACAGCAGCGTGTAGCCATCGGCCGGCGACTTCGCCACGAGCTCCGCGCCGATGATGCCGGTCGCCCCGGCGCGATTGTCGATGACGATCGGCTGGCCCAGCAGCTCGGTCATGCGCGGCGCGATGAAGCGCGCCGTGATGTCGGTGGGGCCGCCCGCCGAGAACGGCACGACGATGCGGATGGGCTTGGCGGGAAAAGCCTGTGACAGGGCCTGGGCGGGCAGCAGGCACACTGCCAAGCAGAGGGCGCGATGCAGCAACTTCATGGTCCATTCCTCCCGGGAAGACTTGTGCCGGGATTGTGGACCAGGGGTGAGGCAAACTCAACGGCCGGGCGGGTCCTGCCGGAGTACCGGCTACGCAGTCGCCGGTGCGGGCCGGGCGGCGAACACCTCATTCCACTTCATTCTCGCCGTAGCCTGCATCAGCACGAACAGCGTCGCGATCGCGCCGATCGTGATGGCCAGTCCCGTAAGGCCCTTGAAGAAGAACGCGTAGGAAAAGAGCACCAGGTACACGAGTTGCGCCGCGCCCGCCGCGAAGAACGCGAAGCGCCCTCCGAACACGACGCGCAGGTAGCTGATGACCAGCGCCAGCGACGTCACGGCCGAGATGACGAACGCAGCATGGATCGACACCTGGTCGGCGAGGTAGGCGAACAGCAGGTGGAACGCGAAGAAGGCCGCCGACAAAAAGAAGAAATGCATCGGGTGCAGCTCGACACGCTTGACGACGCCGATCGTCAGCATCACCACGATGAAGAAGAATAGCGAAACCGGGGCGAACATCGAGATCTGGCTTGCGAGCGGTCCCGGCTGGAGCTTCTCCGGCATGACGACGGCCAGGTTGACGCCCGACACCAGCCGGCGGAATTCCCACCCAAGCAGCCAGCCCTCGCCCGACCGCTCCTTGCGTGCCGGAGAGATGGAGCCTTCCGGGAAGTCGATCGCCGTGAAATTGGTGCGAAGATTCATGCGGAAATCGCGCACCTCGGTGACGCCCGCGCCGAAACTGTAGGTCCAGCGGTCGAGGCCCTGGCTGCGGTAGCCGGCGCGCAGGGTGACGCGCTCGTTCGGCTCGAGTTTCACGCGCCCCACGATCTGATTCAGGCTCGGCACCGGGACCACGAGCCAGGGCTTGCCGACCAATTCGAACTGCAGATCGTCGAACACCGCGTTGTTCGCCGGAAACGGCAGCGCAATCTCGAGCTCGCGCGCCGCGGGAGTCGTGTTCACGATGGTGTAGCTCGCCGCGAAGTGCACAGCATAGGTGGCGTACCAGAGCAGGCCTTTCTGACGATGATCGAGACGGAGCGCGGCTTCGATAGCGCTTGCCTGCAACGGGATCGCATGGGTCACCCGGTGTTCCACGACCTTGACCACCTTCTTGCCGTCCTCGACGCTTTCCACCTTGCGGGGCACCCGCTCGGTCCACGTCACGCTGGGCGGCTGCTGGGCTTGCGGCGCGCCCCATACGCTTTCCACCTGCTGGCGCAGGCCCTTGTCCGCGAAGTAGGTACGGGTCGAGGTCGCTCCGGCCAGCACGAACCAGGCGACCGACGTGCAGATGAAGATAAAGCCGATGGCGATCAGGCGCGCGATCATGGTGTTCTCCCTTGATGGACGTTTTCTAGCGGACGCTGAGCGTCTGCTCTTTCCACGACGGGTCCTGCCAGCGCTGGAAGGCGCCGAGGACGCCGGGATCGCCCGCCTGGCGCGCGACCGCGAGCGTGTCGAGGCGCATGACTTCGAAGTTGCGCCGGTACTTGCCCTCGCCCCGGGCCTCACGCGCGACCAGCATCTGCCTGCCGCCGGGCACCCAGCCCGCGAATTCGGCATAGCCGACGTCGGGCGCGATGGCGGCGGGCGACAGCACGCTTACAGTCCACCAGCCATCGGCCTCCCTGCGGAAGAGCCACATCTCCCGCCACGTATCCAGCGGCTGCACGGCAAGCGCCAAGGCGGTTCCTTCGCGATTCGCCGTGGCGGAGTTCGCCCAGACGATGCCGTAGGTGCAGCGCGTCACGAGCGGCTTTTCGGCGTCGCTGCTCTTTGCGTCGACGAGCGACACGCAGGTCTCGCCGGGCTCGCCCGCCGCGGTGACGATACGCACGCGCTTTGGCTTCGCGGCCGGAACAGCCGGCACGGCCGCCCAGCGCGACGCGTTGACCCGCATCGCCGCGTCGTTGTAGGCCGCCAGGTCCCCCTCGGCGAGCTCGGACTTGTTGATGCCGGCCAGCTCGGTGATCGCCCGGATGGCGGCGGCGTCCGCCGACTCGCCCATGCGCGCGCGCTGGTAGGCAAGGCTCGCCCACACGCTGGCGCGCCGCATCTGCACGCGGTTCATCAGGTAGCCGGGCAGCGCGGACGTATCGACCCGGTCGAGCATGTCGGCCCGCCACTCGTCGTAGCCGTTGCGCGCCAGCGGGCCGAGGTCGGGGGGCACGCATTCATGGCGCGTCAGCGCCAGCGCGGCCCGGGCGCGCTGCTCCGGGGTCGACGGCATTCCCAGGACGCGGCGAAATGCATCCCCGTCGTAGCAGATCTGCATGCGGCCCGCGCGCTCGTGGTTCAGGAAGTTGACGCCGTAGCGGCTGGCCACGTCCAGGTGCGCGGACAAGGTTGCCTCCACGGTCCTGTTCCGCGCCATGCCGGAGGACGCGCGCCGCGCCAGCCGGTCGGCGAACGTGCCGAATGCTTCCAGAGCTTCGATTCCAGGCTCGTTGCGGAGCATTTCGGGGGTCGCCGCGTGTATATACGCCGCGGCAAGCCCGATGCCCAGCGCCTCGGCGCCCGGCGTATCACGCAGGAAGCGCACGATCGCAAGCAGGTCCGGCGCCTCCTCCGCGGTCAGCTTGATGCGCCGCACGTGGCTCGCGTGCACGAAGCCGGCGCGCTCGCGCTTGTAGTCGTAGACCTGCAGGTAGTCCAGGCGCTCGCCCCGGATCTCGAGCAACTCACCCTGCCACAGCAGAGCGTGCTGCTGGGCGGAGGCGCGCGGCGCGGCGCGCAGCGACGTCCGGTCCCTAATGACGATCGCCGTATCGGGGCTTGCGGCGGCCGCGGCCGGCGCGACCCCCATTAAGAACCCAAGAGCCAACGCAACCGCAGATAAACGCAGATAAACGCGGATAAAACCAAGACCAGAATGGACCGGATCGACGGTACCACGTCTGGTGAGCCTGGTCCGTTCTTGCTCTGACATTCCCGCTGCGTGCGTATCGGTTCTCATTTTTGGCATCCGTGGGTTATTGAAATCTGCGTGTATCTGCGTTTATCTGCGGTTTCATTACTGCTTTTTTACTGTCGCGCCGCCGAGCAGATTAGCGCCGATGAAGCCGCCGTCCGACGGCGGCGGCGCGATGATGACCTGCACCTTGTCGGAAAGCTTGTCGGCCAGCGTCTTCTGGACCAGCAGCGGATAGCGGCTGACCAGGGCGCCTTCGCGCCCCATTTGCTCGGCGTTGGCCTTGCCCACGCGCTCCAGGCGATAGGCTTCGGCGTCGGCGAGCTTCTGGCGCGCATCGGCTTCGCCGGCTGCCTCGATGCGGCGCGCCTCGGCAGCCCCCTCGGCGCTCTTGATGCGCGCCGCCTTGGCCGCTTCCGCCTCCAGCTTGCGCTGCTCGATCTGGCGCTCCTTGAAGGGCAGCACGTGCTTCATGGCTTCCTCCTGCGCCCTGGCGGCGATGACCTGCGAGCGTCCGGCCGCCTCCGCCGCCTTCTCGCTGCGGACTTTCGCGGCCTCCCCCTCCAGCTCGGTTTCCTTGACTCGCTTCTCCTTCAGCTCGAGCGTGTAACGCATCTTCTGCGTCGCCAGCTCCTCGGCGAGCAGCCCCTCCATGCCGCGCCTATAGTCGGCCGGCAGGTCCACCTTTCCCATGTGCACCGCGCGCAGCAAGATGCCGTCCTGGGCGAGCTTCGACGAGAGCTCCGCCTCGATGGCCTGCTGGATCTCGACGCGCTTGGTCGAGAATATTTCGCGCACGGTGTAGCGCGCGAAGATCTTGTAGATGACGCCCTGCACCGCCGGCTCGACGATCTCCGCGCCGATGTCGTCGGGCAGGTTCTTCGATACGGCGGCGAGCTTCGCCGCGTCGAGGGCATAGCGAACCGACAGATCGACTCCGAGCGACAGGCCTTCGACGGACTGCAGCGGCGCTGCGCCGTCCGCCCGCCTGATCTGCCCGGGCTGGTAGGTCCGGTCACGCAGGGAGTAGCGACGCAGCTCGTGCAGGCCGGGCACGACGAAGACGCCGCCCTCGCGCCACTCGCTCACGCCTCCCGTGAGGCGGTTCGCCCGCACGCCGATTTCGCCGCGCCCGACGTTGGCGAATGGAGGATGGGTGTAGAGGAGATAACCCGCGGCGCCGAGGACCGCGAGCACCACGAGCGGGCGCCTGGCACCGGCGAGGCATGACAGCGTGCGCGCGGCACCGGTTCTCGCCGCGTTCCCCGCCGCGCCGCCCAGCCCGGCAGCACGCGCGGCGAACCAGTCAATGATCGATCGAAATACGGCTTTGATGCGCTCGAACACTTCCATCCTTTCCCAAGATAGTTATCCGTTCCGTGACGCGAGGCGCTCCGGGCCAGGGGCTGGGGACCGGCGGCGATTGCGCCGCCGCGTCACCGCCCGCTCCCGGCCCGGCCCAGCCACCGGCCCGCAGCGCCCCGCGCGGCCTATTGGGTCAGCGCCCACACGATGATGGGAATCGAGACCGCGACCGCTACCCCGATCCCCAGGACCAGCATCTGGGCCACGAGGAACAGCATCTCGGTCACCACCCGGCGGGTGTTGATCGCCGCGGGCTCTCGCTGCATTTGCATAATCGCCTCCTCTTTCCGTCGTCCGACACCGGTATTTGAAGACCCGATGCTGGGCGGGCGCGGGTGGAATCGCGGCAATCCGGCGATCAATTGTGGCGGGAATGTGGCAGCAGCCTGTGGGGGAGGCTTCCACAGGCTGCTGAATGCAAAACCGCCGGCGTGATTGAAACAACGAGGTTCAATCAACCTCGAGTCGCTCCTCGCCGGCGGCAAAGGCAGAGGCCAGCTCGTGTACCCCGGAATCACTTGCTACAGCCCTGCCCGTCGGCGGTTTTGCGTTAGGATTGTGTCGCAAGAATATCCGACACAATCCTCCCGCATGCGCCGCCGCATCGCCATCGTCGAAGACGACCCCGCCATCCGCGCCAACTACGCGGACGCGCTCGGGAAGCACGGCTACGAGGTCGCGGCGTACGGCGACCGCAGCTCGGCTCTCGCGGCGTTCCGCACCCGCACGCCGGACCTCGTGCTGCTCGATATCGGGCTGGGCGACGAGGTGGACGGCGGCTTCACGCTGTGCCGGGAGCTGCGCTCGCTGTCCGGAACGCTCCCCATCATCTTCCTCACCGCGCGCGACAGCGACTTCGACGCCGTGTCGGGGTTGCGCATGGGAGCAGACGACTACGTCACGAAGAACGTGAGCCTGCCGCATCTCCTCGCGCGTGTGAGCGCGCTGTTCCGCCGCGCAGACGTCGCGCACGCACCCGCGCAGGGCGAAAGCGTTCTGGAGCGCGGGCCCCTGACGCTCGATCTGAACCGCTTCACGGTGACCTGGCGCGGCCGGGGCGTCGAGCTCACCCTGACCGAGTTCTGGCTGGTGCACGCGCTCGCGAAATTCCCCGGCCACGTCAAGAACCGCGAGCAGCTGATGGGCGAGGCGCACGTGGTGGTGGACGACAGCACCATCACGTCGCACGTCA
>JBIOVQ010000100.1:0-13709 GCA_044867805.1 Burkholderiales bacterium
TGATGCTCGAGCACCTCGGCGAGCGGGACGCCGCCCGCCGCCTGATGGGCGCGATCGAGACGGTGACCGGGAAGCGCATCCACACCCCCGACCTCGGCGGCGAGGCAACCACGGAAATCGTCACCGCCGCCGTGTGCGACAGCCTCTAGCCCGCGTGTTTCACGAGTGGCGGCGCAAGCGGAATTTTGAAGGCCTGCGCGGCGAATGAACGCCGGGGACATGCGGGCTGATTGGTTTTCGGGCATGACGCGGGGTTATCTCAGGTGAATTCGGCCCCACTTCAGCCTGTCGGCCCCTCGGTATCCGGGCCCGAGGTGATCCGTTTTGCAGGATCATTCATGGGACCCGGTCCGACAGGCTGGCTGCTGCTACAATAACGAGCACGCGGGGGAATGGCTACCAGGTAAAAGAATGAAGGATTACGTCCAGTCGTTCGTGGTGATCGGTCTTCTGCTGTTCGGGATCATCGGCATTTCCTACCACATGTTCCGGGACGACGGCTGGATCGAGGCCATCCTCGGGAACGTGTGGGGCGCGACGATCTCGTATCCGCTGATCGTGATCCCCGCCATCATTGCCGCGGCTTTCTTCCTCAGGATGTGGGGCCAGCAGCGCGCCGCCCACGGCACCACCAGCAAGGTGCCGGATGTCCTCATCTGGATATTGATGGGGTTCGGCGCCGTCTTCGTCGGCCGCTGGTTCATGTACGGCACGCTCTAGAAGCTATCTGAAAGAGCGCTTCAGCCACGGAAACACGCGGAACTACACAGAATTTACCGCTCAACCATAGGGTGGCTTCTCGTCCGTGTAATTCCGTGTGATTCTGTGGCTATTATTTTTCGAGACTGGTTCAAGCCATGAGCGATTCCATCAAGCGGCATAACCCCGGGCCGGTCCTGTCCCGCGCCGTGGAGCACGGCGGGCTGGTCTACGTCGCCGGCACGACGGCCGACAACAAGAGCGCCTCCTGCAAGGCGCAAACCGAGGAAGTGCTGAAGAAGATCGACGCCGCCCTGGCGGCGGCAGGCAGCAGCAAGTCGAAGATCCTGTGGGCCCAGGTCTGGCTGCCCGACATCCGCGAGAAGGACCAGATGGACGCGGCCTGGAAGGCCTGGGTGGACCCCGACAACAAGCCGGTGCGCGCCTGCGTCGAAGCCCGTCTCGCCACCCCGGACACGCGAGTGGAGATCATGGTCACAGCGGCGAAGTAGCACTTCGCCGCTGAGTGAGTCGAATCACGACTCACGAATCACAATTCACGCCTTTCTAGGAAGCTAGGCGCCGCCGCCCCGGCCGCGGGCCTGGACCTCGATATTGGCCATCTTGGCGAGGTCGCGGTGCAGGCGGGCGACCCGCTCGATCTGGCCCTTGGCGGGGAATCGCTCGTAGAAGCCTTCGATGCGGAACTCGCGCGCCCGCTCGGTCCAGGGCGCGAGGCGCTTTTCCCACCGCGCCTGCCGCCCGTCCGCGGGATCCGCGTCGGTGCGCGCCAGGTCGGCGCACACCCGGATCATGGCCTTCAGGGTGACCGGCTTGGTGACCATGTAGTTGGGGTGTCCCCAGGCGTTGACCCAGACCTTCTGGCAGGCCTTGAGGAAGTCGCGCACGATGGCGTAGTAGCGGTCGGTTTCCCGCGTCGCGTGGCCCGAGCGCTGTATCTTGCGCCACTCCCCGCTGATCCAGCGGTGCAGCTCGTTGAACAGCTCCGCCTGCAGTATCCACTTCTCCTGCTGGCTCCGCCCGCCGAGGCGGTTGATGCGGTACTTGAGCGGGCTGTCGCCTTCGCGATAGAGCTTGTCCACCAGGCGCGCCGCGAAGCGCCGGTCGGGATCGGCCCAGGAGATGCGCTCGTAGAGGTCGACGAGGTGGCTCTTGTTGATGCGCGTCGGCGTGGAATTGATGATGACGAACATCTCCGCGGCGAAGTCCTCGCTGCGCCCGTCGAAGATCACGCACGGCACGTTGATGTTATTGCCCTCGCCCGGGCGCTCCCGCAGGTAGAAGTTCAGCGCGGCGAGACGGTGCTGGCCGTCGATGATGTAGAACTTGGAGCCGGGCTCCTGCAGCTGGCCCACGCTTTGCTCGTTGCCGAGCGGCTGGAAGGTGAGCTTTTCGTTGGTGAACAGCAGCACCGTCCCCGGAATGGGAGGCTGGCCGACCGCCATCTCGTAGAAATTC
Organism: Burkholderiales bacterium; assembly: GCA_044867805.1. Classification (GTDB taxonomy): domain Bacteria; phylum Pseudomonadota; class Gammaproteobacteria; order Burkholderiales; family SG8-41; genus SG8-41. The sequence continues at coordinate 2,179 of JBIOVQ010000100.1, forward strand.
TTGAGCGCACGCACCTTGGCGCGCGAGAGCTGGCGCTGGAACGCGGCGTCGTTGTGCTCGATCCGGGCGATGAACTGGGCGATCTCGTCGCTCTGGGAGATCACCTGCGGGGCAATCTGCTCCCCTTCGCCGTAATAGCGGCTGATGAAGCGTACCCGGGCGAGCACGTCCTTCGCCGGGTAGCTCACGAAATAGAAGATCCCGTCCTTCTGTCGGATACGCGTGGCAAGCATGGCCTACTGGTCCCGTTATGGATCCCGCACCGCTCAACCGGGGGCGGCCCCCGCCAGGAGGGCCGCCAGACTAGCATTCTAGCGGTTTGGGGGCAGCGGCGCGACCAAGCCGGTCCGGGAGGGAGTCCGACGGGAGGGGTGCCCGGTGCCGTTCCAACCATGTCTCGAAATGCCGCCGGCATCGGGCCCCGAACGGCACTGCCCTTCAATACAGCGGCATGTACCGGCGCGGCAGGTTGGAAGGGCACCAGCACGCCGTCATACGACCCGCGCGCCGGAGGTCGCGCGGGCCGGGGTCAGGCTTTGATCACGTCGAGGGGTGCAAAACGGCCCTTGAGGGCGCGCGCGGAGTCCGTGCCCCACCAGCCTTCGAGCACGGTGGCATAGAGGTCGCGGAAATCCACCGCGTACGGCAGGTTGCCGCCGCCGTCCAGGCGCGTCAGCGCAGGGGGCTGCCCGTAGAGCCCGCCCTTCACCTTTCCCCCCAGCAGGAACTGGGCGCTCGCCGTGCCGTGGTCGGTGCCGTTGGAGCCGTTCTCCCGGGGACGGCGTCCGAATTCGGCATAGGTCATGACCAGCGTCGAGTCCCAGCGTCCCAGCTCCACCAGGGCGAGACGCAGCGCCGCCAGCCCTCCGGCGAGGTCCTTCAGCAAGCGGGCATGGATCGCGGGCTGGCCGCTGTGCGTATCGAAGCCGTTCAGCGAAACCTTGATCGCCGCGACTCCCGACCGCGCGGAGACCACCTGGGCCGCGGTGCGCACCGCATTGCCGAAGGGCGTGCGGGGAAACTCCGTGGTGAAGACGTGATCGCTGGCGAGGCCCGCCGCGGCCTGCACGATATCCTGCTCGACGCGCAGCACGTGGCCGAGCGCGGTATTGCGCGCCGCCGCGGCCGGCGCGGCGAGCCGGGCCTGGCGCAGGAACTGCCGGGTGTTGGTCAGCGCGATAGCGCGCGCCCCGCCGCCGGCGAAAGGCCCCAATTCCGCGCTGCCGACGATCACCGCGTCGGCGGCGAAGGATTTCGGCGTCGGCGCTACCGCGAACGCCCGCGTGAGCCAGCCCTCGCCGAGATACTCGCTGCTCTTCGACCCGGTATCCCAGATCTCGATCGAGCGGAAATGGGAAAGATTCGGCTCGGGGTAGCCGACGCCCTCCACGATGGCCAGCTCGCGGCCCTTCCAGATCCCCATCAGGGGCTCGAGCGCGGGATGCAGCCCGGCGCGCTGATCGAGCTGGAGCACCGTGTCCCGTTGGATGGCCAGGCGCGGCCTCAGGGAATAATAGGCGTAATCGGCATACGGCACGACCGTGTTGAGGCCGTCGTTGCCGCCTTTCAGCTCCACCAGGATCAGCAGGCGGTCGTAGCCCGACCGGGCAAATGCGGGTCGAGGCAGCACCGCCGTCACCGCGGCAGCCCCCAACGTGTTCAGAAACTCTCTTCTATCCATGAGCGTCCCGCATTCGCCAAGGCGGAAGGCGAAGGTCGAAAGTCGGAAGGAAAAACCGCAGGTCGGATACTTTCGCCTTTCGACTTCCGACTTTCTACTTCAACTGATACACCGGATCCTGCGTGAGCTGCCGTATCAGGTCCATGCGATCCAATCCCGGCAGCGGCTCGTTGACCGGGGCTGCCGCCAGGATCACGCGCTGGACGGCCTCCGGGCCGCGGCCGTCGAACTGTCCCAGCCAGCGGCCGCCGTCGAACTGGATTTCCATCATGGCGCGGATGAAGCGCTCGCGATTCTCCTGCTGGCGGGCCGTTGCCATGGGGTTACTCCCGCCCATCGCCGCGGCCAGCATGGGCCTCAGCTCCTCGGTCCGGAACAGGCGCTCCAGAAAGGTTTTCCGCGCGAGCAGTGTCGTCGAATTGATCCAGGCCTCGCCCCCCGCCCAGCCCTTGACGTTGGGCGGCGCGAACAACGCCTGGCCGAGCTGACTGGTCGTGACTACGAACGGCATGACGTCCCCCGTGGTGAACTGGAACTGCCGCAGGGTGCCGACGACGATATCGACCGGGGACTTGATCAGCGCCGCGCGGTTGTGCCGGGCGTAGAAAGCGTCCGAGACGAGGAGCGCGCGCAGCGCGGTCCTGATGTCGTAGCCGGAGTCGCGGAAGAGGCGCGCGATGCGCCGCACCTCCGCGGGGTCGGGCCGAAGGGAGACGAACTCGCGCCACAGCTTCGCGACGATGAGCTCCGCGGTCCGGGGCTGGGCGAGCAGGATGTCGAGCACGGCGTCGCCGTCCAGGTTGCCGGTGCGGCCGAGCACGGTCTTCGTCCCGTCGTCGTGCAGCAGGCGGCGGAACATGAATTCGCCGGTGTCGATGTCGATGCTCCAGCCGGTGAACGCGCGCGCCGCCTCCTTGATGTCGTGCTCGGTGTAGTTGCCCTCCCCCAGCGTGAACAGCTCCATGACCTCGCGGGCGAAGTTCTCGTTCGGCTGGCCCTTGCGGTTGGACGCGCTGTCGAGGTAGACCACCATCGCCGGATCGCGCGCCACCGCCCGCAGCATTTCGCCGAAGTTGCCGAACGCATGCTGCCGCAGCAGCACGTTCTGGCGGTACATCAATTGAGGCGAGCGCACTTTGCGCACGCTCGACACGAAATGGTTGTGCCAGAACAGCGTCATCCTCTCGTTGAGGGGGGACGCCGTCGTGAGCATCTCGGCAAGCCACCACGACTGCAGCTCGAACGCCTTCTGGAAGATCTCGCGCACGGCGAGCTTGCGCTCTTCGGCGCTCATGCTTCTGAAGCGGCGCGGCGACTCGAACCCGGCCGCCCACGCCGGCGGCGGCGTCGCCGCGGGTCGCCCGGCGCCGGCGAGCAGGCGGTCCACCGCCTGTTCGCGGGTGAGGCCCGCGTAGGGGTCGATCTCCGCGGGTGTAGCGGAGAAGCCGGTGCGATTCAGCAGGTGCCGGGCGTCGTCGAAGCCCAGCGGCGCGCCCGCCGCATGCGCGAACGATGCGGACGAGCTGCCGAGGACGGCGAGAAGCACCAGGCGATACATCGTCGTTCAGGGGGGTCCGGCAAGCTCAACCTTGCTGCTTGGAGCGCTTGTCGCGCCGCTGGTCTCCCTTCTCTTTCAGCTCCCGGCACCTTTCCGGGTTTTCCTTGCACCACCGACTCGTCACCGATTTGAAGCTAGCGTCGGTAGATTTCGCGATCGGCCCGATCGACGTCCTGCCGCAGATCGCGGCGCTCCTGGTCGGTCAGCCGCTGCTGGTGGCGCTTGCCGTGCTCGACCCGCTTGTCGCCGTCGCGCCGGGCCGGTGGAGGGCCTTTCTTCACCGGTTGATTTTGCGCCTGCATACGCGGGCCGGGGCCCTGCCGCCAGTCGCGAGCGCCCGCCGCGGGCGCCGCGAGCACGGCGCCCGCCAGAAAGGTCAGCAGCAACGTTCTTGCGAGGTCTCTGTGCACTTGTATTCCTGCCATCGGGCTACCGCGTTGCAGGGGCTCATTATCGCATCACGCTCGACCAACCAACGCATCCTCCCCCTCCCGCAGGCCACGCGGGCTCGTGTTTTTTGTAACAATTTGTTTCCCGGTGGGTCCAGGCAATAGACTCTTACAAAGATCCCTCCGGCCGCCTCCCGAGCCGCTACCATTGCGCCATGTCCGAGACCAGGACCAGGGTTCTCGTCGTAGATGACGACGCCCGGCTGCGCGACCTGCTCAACCGCTATCTGAGCGAGCAGGGCATGGCGGTGCGCGCGGTGCACGACGCGAACGAGATGAACCGGCAGCTCGCGCGCGAGCGCTACGATCTCATGATCCTCGACCTGATGCTGCCGGGGGAGGACGGGCTCTCGATCTGCCGGCGGCTGCGCGGCGGCGGCGAGAACATGCCGATCATCATGCTCACGGCGAAAGGCGATGACGTGGAGCGCATCGTGGGGCTCGAAATCGGCGCGGACGACTACGTTCCCAAGCCGTTCAATCCCCGCGAGCTCCTCGCCCGGATACAGGCGGTGCTGCGGCGCCGCCCGCCTGTCCCGCCGCCCGGCGCCCCGGCCACGGAGCCCCAGGTCGTGGAGTTCGGCGCGTTTCGTTTCAACCTCGCGGCGCGCAACCTGACCAAGAGCGGCAGCGATGTTCCTCTGACCACCGGAGAGTTTGCGCTGCTCAAGGTCCTGGTCATGCACCCGCGCGCACCGCTGTCCCGCGACAAGCTGATGGAGCTGGCCCGGGGCCGTGAATTCGGCGCTTTCGACCGCTCCATCGACGTGCAGGTGTCGCGGCTGCGCAAGCTGATCGAGGCGGACCCCTCCAAGCCCGCTTTTATCCAGACGGTGTGGGGGTTCGGCTACGTCTTTATCCCTGACGGGAAAGCCAGTGAATCGTGATTCGTGAATCGTGAATCGTAAAACCCGCATGTTCCGGTGCGTCTTCGAATCACGAATCACAAATCACGAATCACCATGACCCTGTTCCCCCGCACGCTGCTGTGGCGCAGCGTGCTGCTGATCGCGCTGCTCCTCGCGCTGGCGCACCTCGCCTGGCTGCAGATTTTCCGCATGAGCGAGCGCGAGCCGCGCGCCCGCCAGGTCGCGCAGCAGATCGCGAGCGTGGTCAATCTCACCCGCGCCGCGCTGGTCACCGCCGATCCGTCCAAGCGCCTGCAGCTGCTGCAGGAGCTGTCGCAGGAAGAAGGCATACAGGTCTACGTGGGGCACCCGGGCGAGCGGGTAAGCCCGCTGCCGGAGCGTCCTTTCCTCCAGCTCGTGGCGACCGAGATCCGGCGGCAGCTCGGCGCCAACACGCGGCTGGCCGTCAACCGCGACGGCGTGCGCGGCGCGTGGGTCAGCTTCGATATCGACGGCGACGAGTACTGGGTGTTCCTGCCGCGCTCGCGCCTGGAGCGCAACGACCCCTTGCGCTGGATCGGATGGGGCGCGCTGGTCCTCGCGCTGGCGCTGATCGGCGCTTTTCTCATCGTGGCGCGGGTCAACCGGCCGCTGCGGCAGCTGGCGGTGGCCGCGGACCAGATCGGGCACGGCCAGACGCCGCAGCCGGTCGCCGAGACCGGCCCCGCGGAAATCCGCACCCTCGCCCGCGCGTTCAACCAGATGTCGGCGGACCTGAAGCGACTCGACGACGAGCGCGCCTTGCTGCTCGCCGGCGTGTCGCACGATCTGCGGACGCCGCTGTCCCGCATCCGCCTCGGACTCGAGATGATGGACGAGAAAGGCGCCGCGGGGCTCAAGTCCGGGATGGTGCAGGACGTCGAGGACATCGACGCCGCGATCAGCCAGTTCCTGGATTTCGCCCGCATCACCGAGGGCGAAGCCCTCGTGACCGAGGGCGATCTCAACGCGCTCGCGCGCGAGGTGTGCGACCGTTACGCCCGCTCCGGCAAGCCGCTCACCGCGCGCTTCGCGCCGCGACTTCCTCCGGTGTCCCTGCGCCCGCTGGCGATCCAGCGGCTTATTGCCAACCTTGTAGACAACGCGCTGCGCCACGGCGGCGCGGCGGTCGAGCTGGAAACGGGGGTCGAGAACGGCCGTATCACCATCGAGGTACTGGACCGCGGGCCCGGCATACCGCCGGACGCAGTGGAGAGAATGCTGATGCCTTTCACGCGGCTCGATACCGCGCGCTCCAGCGCGGGCACCGGCCTGGGGCTCGCGATCGTCGATCGCATCGCGCGGCTGCACGGCGGCAGCGTGCAGCTCCTTCAACGCCCGGGCGGCGGCCTGCGCGCCCGGGTGGAGCTCCCGCTCCACAGTTGACAGTTGGCAGTAGTCAGTTGGCAGTAACTGCGAACTGCACGCTGCAAGCTCCATACTGCACACTGCCCACTGCAAACTGCCCACTTCCTGTTAGGGATACATCGCCCAGCCGACGCGGTCGGTCTGGGCCTTGAAGAAATGTCCCTCGACGGTGGTGACGAACAACGTGGTCAGGTCCGCGCCGCCGAAGCAGCAATTGGTCGGGCGATTGGCGGGCACAGGGTGAGTTTCCAGCACCCGCCCGGTCGGCGAAAACACGGTGATCATCGCGCCCGGACCGCTCAGTTCCCAGCCGTTGGTGGCGACGATGTTGCCGTCACGGTCGAGGCACATGCCGTCGATGCCGCGATGCACGTCCCTCGAATCCTCGCCCCAGGTGAACAGCGTCCTGTAGGACCCGAGGCTGCCGTCTTCGTTGATGGGGTACGCGCGCAGCTCCCGCGCGATTCCCTTCTTGTAGCCGCTTTCCGCGACGTAGAGCGTGCCCTGGTCCTGCGAAACGAGGATGCCGTTCGGCTGCGTGGTGTCGAAGGTGACGCGCGCGACCTTGTAGCTGCCGTCCTTCTGCGGGTCCGCCCGCAGCACGGACTGGTTGTCGAGCTCCCTGACCTCGGTCTTGTCCCAGTTGCCCTCGTTCACCGGGTTGGTGAACCAGATGCGGCCCTTGCGGTCGATGGCGAGATCGTTGGGCGTGTTGAGCCGCTTGCCGTCCACGCGGTCGGCGATGACTGTCGTCTTGCCGTCGGGCTCGAAGCGCACGATCGAGCGCCCGCCCGAGCAGCAGCCGAACAGGCGCCCCTGAGCGTCGAACGCCAGCCCGTTGGTGCGGTTGGTCCCGGTGCGCCAGTCCGTGATCGCGCCGCTCTTCAGGTCATAGCGCAGGATGCGGCTCGCGCGGATGTGCGTGAAGTAGAGGTGCTCCCCATCCCACACCGGGCCTTCGGTCAGGCCGGCCGCGGGCGGCTTCATCAACAGGTCGAATTTCCACTGCATGATTGCTTTGCTCCCCGAGAAGAGGACATGAATTAACCGCCAAGACGCCAAACTGCATTCAAGATAAAAAAGCCTTGTCTTTGAATGCTTTTTGGCGGCTCATTTCCGCCCCTTTGGTGCCTTGGCGGTTCGATTCTGAAGTTTAGCCGCTCTGCCAGAGCGAAATCGCAAACAGGCCCCACATGGCGAACACGCAGAGCGTGCTCGCGATGTAGACGCCAAAGCGATGCATCACGCGGTTGTACGTCACGTGTATGAGGCTGTGGGCCGCGCGCAGCCCGACAAAGAGCCATGCAAGCACGAGTTGCGCCGGCGTGACGGTATCGGTGATCGCCAGGGCGCAGCACACGGCGAAAAACAGGACCGGGACCTCGAACAGGTTGCGAAAGTTGTCGGCTGCGGCGATGTCCTTGAGCACGCCCGCGGCAGTGCCGGTGGTAGCGAGGGATTGTGGATTGATGCGCCGCGCCCGTATCTCCGCGATGCGCGTGGCGTACAGCCGCACGACAACCAGCGCGACGAGCGCGACCTGCGCAATGAGCGGCCAGAAGATGGCGTTACGCATGGCTCCGACCCGCCCCGGGTGAGACGGTCAACGCCGTACGCGGACGGTGGTATTGCGCAGGCGCGACGACAGCACGCGGGCGAGCGCGAATACCAGGTCGCGCCCCAATGCCAGCTCCTCGCGCGTGAAGCGGTCGAAATCCCCGTAGTCCAGCCGCAGCAGCTCGCCGTCGGAAACGCCCCACACGTTGGCGGAGCGCGGCTGGCCGTCGAAAAACGACTGTTCTCCAATGATGCTGCCGGCAGTGATCTTCGCGAGGGGAGCGATGCTCATGCCGTCCACCTGGGTAATGCCCACCTCGAGCGACCCGGACGTAACGAAGAAGAGCGAGCGGTCGAGGTCGCCGCGCTTGATCACGAATTCGCTGGCCCGGTAGGCCTGCGGCCGGGTGCGGTTGAACAGCTTGTTCCAGTCGCCGTGAGTCCATTCGGGGAGGAACAGCCGGTCGTTGGCCGGCCGCGAGCCGTCCTCTGCCACCTTGAACACCGCGATGTGATCGGTGCGATTCATGCCGCTTCCCCCGTCGAGTGCCCTTCTTTTTTTCGTACCCCGCTGCGCGTTGAGCGGCGAGGCTCGTCCGGCTCGAACGCGCAGAGTTAAACCGGCGTTCCACGTCCGGTTTAACGTTAATTATACGTGGCTCCGCGCGCCACCCTTCACGCCGTCAGCGGCCAGCGCCGCAAGACCTCGTACACCCTCCCCCGCGCGCGCTGCGCCGATTCCACCAGGGCGAACTCGGTCACCGGCCAGGCGACACGAATGCGGGTGTTCGCAGGGTCGCCGCGCGCGTCCCGCCGCAGCGTCACGTGAGGGACGTACGGTCTGCGCTCGATGCGGAAGCCGGCTGCCGCCACCGGCTCCTGCAGCCGCTCCACCAGCGTTCGCAGCGCCTGCGGGCAATCCCCGACCCCGGCCCAGAGGATGCGGTTGTGCCGCCAGTATTCCAGGCGATCGACCACCAGATTGAAGCGGGGCGCGGCGACCGCGGCGCCCAGCGTTTCGAGCCGGGCGACGCGATCGCGCGGGATATCGCCGATGAAGACCAGCGTGAGATGGATGTTGTGGGCCGGCACCGCGCGGCCGCCGCATTCTCCCTGCGCCTGCCCCGCGATGTCGCCCAACGCCCGCTGCACCTCGGGCGGCGGCCACGCCGCGAAGAACACGCGAGCTGTATTCGACTCTAGATTAGCCGCCAAGACGCCAAGAACGCCAAGGAATCCTAATAAATTAAATATAAACAACAAACCACAAATGACGTGCCCGAGTGAGCAGGACGCTCTTGTAGTTTTCTGGTTGGTAATTATTGATGTTGCTTTTCTTGGCGTTCTTGGCGCCTTGGCGGCTATTTTCCGTTTCTCTTGGCGGCCTTGGCGTCTTGGCGGCTATTTTCCGGCGTCGTCCAGCAAGGCGATAGCTTCGGCGGCGATGCCCTCGCCGCGCCCGACGAAGCCGAGCTTCTCGGTGGTCTTGGCCTTTATGTTCACCGCGTCCGCCGCGACGCCGAGATCGGCCGCCAGGTTGGCGCGCATCGCCGGGATATGCGGCGCCAGCCGGGGCGCCTGCGCGACCACGGTCGCGTCCACGTTGACCAGCCTCAGTCCGCGGCCCTCGACCAGCCGGGCGACCTCGCGCAGGAGCTTGCGGCTGTCGATGTCCTTGAAGCGGGCATCGCTGTCGGGGAAATGCTGTCCGATGTCTCCCAGGCCGGCAGCGCCGAGCAGCGCGTCGCACACGGCGTGTATCAGCACATCCGCGTCCGAGTGCCCGGCGAGCCCCTTCTCGTACGGAACCTGCACGCCGCCTAGGATGAGCTTCCGCCCGGCGACCAGTGCGTGCGCGTCGAAACCTTGTCCTACTCGCATTAAATTAGCCGCCAAGGCGCCAAGAACGCCAAGAAACCCAAAATTGAAAATGAACTGCCCGCAGTCGCGCTATATTCGTTCGAAAATATCTCTGCCGACGGCGTTAAACCCTGCTCGATTCGCATTAAATTAGCCGCCAAGGCGCCAAGAACGCCAAGAAACCCAAAATTGAAAATGAGCCCCGGTATTCGCACTAGATCCGCTCGGAAGTACCAAGGGCGGGCTCCACCGGGACGGTGAGCACTATTCTCTGGATACCGGCCCGCAAGAGATTCTCATTAAAGTTAATCAACAAGCCCAGCGGACAGGAGGTGGCCTTCAAATACGAGATCACCTGGGATTTGTGCACGGGCATCAATCGCTCCGCTGCTTTGAGTTCCACGACCAATCTGCCGTCAACGAAAAAATCAATTCGACCTTCACCGACCACGCAGCCCTTGAATGTCACCTTGAAAGACTTCTGCCTCTCGAAGTTGACTCCTCTCCTGAGCAGCTCTTGGGCCAAAGCCTCCTCATATACGCCTTCGGAATATCCCGGGCCCAAGTCACGGTGCACCTCGATCGCGCTACCAATAACGAGCCTGGCCAGATCATCGGCTTCTCTGCTTGGCTCCATGGCTACCCCCGCCTGTTGGTTCCCTTCGAGGAATAACGCGTACGGGCCGTGGGGCGCCTACATGATCACCGAGTCTGTGCCCTAACCTTCCGCCTGGTTTTGATATTCATTCTCGTATTTCTTGGCGTCCTTGGCGTCTTGGCGGCTATTTTCCGGCCTTCCAGGATCAGTTCCGCCAGGAGGAGATCCTCCGGAAAAGTGACCTTGATGTTGCGCGTGTCGCCCATTACCAGCCTGGGCTTCAGGCCCATGCCCTCGATGGCGCACGCCTCGTCCGTCACGACGGCGGGATCGGCCGCGCGCAGCGCCTCGATCAGCAGCCGGTAGCGGAACATCTGGGGCGTTTGCGCGAGCCACAGGTTCTCGCGCGGCTCGGTCGCCGCCACGCGCGACTCGCGGTTGGCGCGCTTCAAGGTGTCCGCGGCCGGGACGGCCAGCAGCCCGCCGGTGTCGTCCTCGTCGAGCTCGCCGAACAGGCGGTCGATTTCCTCGCGCCCGAGGCACGGGCGCGCGGCATCGTGCACCAGCACCCAGTCCGCGGCAGCGATGACGTCGCGCGTGGCGAGCAACCCGTTGAACACGCTGGCGGCCCGCGTCTCGCCGCCGCAATAGAGCGGCTTGAGGCGCGCGCCGAATTCGCTCCAGTCGAACCGCCGGAACCGCTCGTCGCCCTGCGCGAGCACCACGAACACCTGCTCGATGCGCGGATGCAGCGCGAGCGCCCGCAGCGCGTGATGGAGCAGCGGCCGCCTGGCGATCTCCAGATATTGCTTGGGAAGCCCCGCGCCCAGGCGGGCGCCGGAACCGGCGGCCGGGATCAGGGCATGGGCTCGGTTCAAGGAAGAAGCCTGCTGTTCTTTCAGGGATTTTATCAGCAACGGCTGTTGCGGCCCGCGCATTTGAAAAACTGTCCGCCGGGCGCATAATGGCCCGTCTCATGCAGCAGCCCGCACCGTTCATACGCATGCCGGCCGTAGCCGGCATGTTCTATCCCGGCGAGAGCCGCGAGCTTGCGCAGAATCTCGCGCAGATGCTCGGCACCGCCGCGCACGACGCGCCGGAGCGCACGGTGCCCAAGGCGATCATCGCGCCGCACGCGGGCTACATCTACTCCGGGCCCGTCGCCGCCAGCGTCTACGCGCTGCTCGCGCCGGCGCGCAGGCGCATCACGCGCGTCGTGCTGCTCGGGCCGACGCATCGCGTGGCGGTGCGCGGACTGGCGCTGCCCGGATGCCGCGCGTTCGCCACGCCCATCGGCACGGTCGAGATCGACAAGCCGGCGATCGATGTGCTGCGCGGCCTGCCGCAGGTCGTGGTCAGCGCGCAGGCGCATGCGCTCGAGCACTCGCTGGAGGTCCACGTGCCGTTCCTGCAGACGGTGATCGAGCGGTTCACGCTGGTGCCGCTCGCGGTCGGGCAGGCGAGCGCGCAGGAAGTCGCGGATGTGATCGATGCCTTGTGGGGCGGGCCCGAAACGCTGATCGTCGTGAGCTCCGACCTGCCCCACTATCTTGCCTACAACGATGCGCAGGCG
>JBIOVQ010000101.1:0-3690 GCA_044867805.1 Burkholderiales bacterium
GTTCCTCTGGATTTCCGACGAACCCTCATAGATGCGGGTAATGCGCGCGTCGCGGTAGACGGTCTCTATCCCCGCTTCGCGCATGTAGCCCATGCCGCCGTGGAGCTGCACCGCGCTGTCCACCACCTTGCCGAGCGCCTCGGTCGCGTAGAGCTTCGCGGCCGACGCCTCAAGGGTACCGCGCTCGCCCCGCATCATGATCTCGATCGCGCGCCAGGTCAGCAGGCGCGCGGCGTCGCGCTGCACGCCCATGTCGGCCAGCATCCACTGGAGCCCCTGGTGCTCGGCGAGCTTCTTGCCCCCCTGCACGCGCGTCTTCATGTACTCGACGCAGCGCTCGATCAGCCGGTCCATCATTCCGCAGCAGCGCGCGGCAATCGTCACGCGGCCCATGGTCAGCGTCTTTAAGGCCTGCACGTAGCCCATGCCCTCCGGTCCGAGCAGGTTGTCCGCCGGCACCTCGCAGTCGTTGAATGCCAGGGGCACGGTCGTCACCCCGTGCATGCCCATCTTCTGCTCGCTCTTGCCGATGACGAAACCCTTGAAACCGCGCTCCAAGATGAAGGCGGAGATGCCCTTGATGCCTTTCGCCCGGTCGGTGATCGCCATCACCGTGAACAACTGGGCGACGCCGCCGTTGGTGATGAAGATCTTTTCGCCGTTCAGGACATAGCGGTCGCCCTTGCGCGCTGCGCTCGCGCGCATGGCCGCGGGGTCGGACCCCGCCTGCGGCTCGGTCAGCGCGAAGCAGCCGATCCACTCCCCGCTCGCCATGCGCGGCAGGTACTTCTTCTTCTGCGCCTCGCTGCCGAGCGCGACGATGCCGGCGGTGCCGATGCCGGTGTGGTTGCCGAGGAAGGTGGCGAAGGCGTAGCTGGTCCGCCCCATCTCCTCCTCGATTGCGCACTTCCCCGCGAGGTCGAGCCCAACGCCGCCGTACTGCTCGGGAATGGTGATGCCGAAGAGCCCCATCTCGCGCGCCATGCCGACGAGCTCCTCCGGGATCGCGTCATGCTCCTCGATCCAGCGCGCGCGCGGGTCCACTTCCTTCTGGACGAAGCGGCGCACTTCCTGGCAGAGGCGCTGGACGTCGGGCGAGAGTTGCATGGGCTCGTTTCGGATGACTTTGGATCCTATTATCGTTTTTCTTGGCGGCCTTGGCGTCTTGGCGGCTAATTTCCGGTCTTCGGGCGGATCAGGGCATCCGCCGCCTTCACGCCCTTGCCCTCGGCAAAGACGAACAATGGATTGATGTCGAGCTCGGCAACATGGTCCTTCAGGTCCACGGCGAGAGCCGACAGGCGCATGATGGCATCCACCAGGGCAGCCACGTCCGCGCGCGGCCGGCCCCGCGCGCCGGCGAGCACCGGGTAGCCGGCGATCTCCTCGACCATCTCACGCGCCACCGCCGGCGTTACCGGCGCCAGCCGGAACGACGCGTCCTTGAGCACCTCGGCGAAGATCCCGCCCAGCCCGAACATGACCGCCGGTCCGAACAGCGGATCGTTGGTCACGCCAAGGATGGCCTCCAGGCCATCCTTTACCATTTCCTGAATCAAAACACCTTCGATTCTTGCGCTCTTGCTGTAAGCGCGCGCGTTCGAAAAAACTTCCTCATATGCCGACACTAGCTCTGCGTCTGATGTGATATTGAGTCGTATCGCGCGCGCTTCGGTCTTGTGCGGGATATCGGGCGACTGCACCTTCATCGCCACCGGGTAGCCCAGCGTGCGCGCGATCGAAAGCGCGCGGTCCTTGCTTCTCGCCACCTCCTCCCGTGTCACCGGTATTCCGTAGTCGGCGAGAACCCGCTTGGCGTCATGTTCCGTCAGGTCGGCCGACATCCCCGCAAGGGATTTTCGCGCGCCCGCACTCGTCAGAGTGAGCGCCTTTTCCCCGGCCCTCTGCGCGCACCGGCGTTTCGCTTCCGCGTAGCCGGAAAGCACCGCCAGCGCGCGAGCGCAGCGCACCGGAGAGCGATAGTGCGGGATGCGCGCGCCGTCGAGCAGCGCGTAGGCTTCCGGTGCCACGGCTTCGCGCGCGCTCCACGCGACGAAGATCGGCTTCGATACGCTACCGGCGACGGCGGCGATTTCGCGGGCAATCTTCTCCGCCAGCTCGCCCTGGAGCGACGCATTCATCATCGCCACGCAGTCCACTTCCGGGTCGTCGACCACCGCCTGGAGCGCGCGCTTGACCAGGCTCGTGTCGTTGAAGATCGCGGCCGTGACGTCCACCGGGTTGAGCAGCGAGCCGAACTCCGGCACGACGCCCCGCAGCTTCTCCACCGTCTCCGGCGCGAGCCGGGACATGCGCATTCCGTGCGCGATGCTCTCGTCCGTCATCACGATGCCGGCGCCGCCCGAGATGGTAATGATGGCGACGCGGTTGCCGGCGGGCAGTCTGCCGCAGCGGAAAGCCCTTCCGTAGTCCACCACGTCCTGGATGTCCTCGACCTGGATGATGCCGGTCTGGCGGAACGCGGCCTTATAGAGCGCCATCGCGCCGCCCAGGTTGGCGGTGTGGGAGCGTGCCGCGCGCTGGGCCTGCTCGCTGTTGCCCACCTTCCACATGAAGATCGGCTTGCCCGCCGCGAGCGCCCGGTCTCCGACTTGGACCAGGCGCTTCGCATCCTTGAGCCCCTCGATGTAGCCGGCAATGACCTCGGTCTTTGGATCGCGGACGAAGTAGTCGATGAAATCGAGGGTGGAAATGCCGATCTCGTTGCCGGTCGTCACCATCTGGCGAAAGGGCAGGCCGCCCTCCTTGGAGGATAGGTTCAGCACCGAGAAGCCGAAACCGCCGCTCTGCGACACCATGCTGACCGCGCCGGGGTCGTAGTCCGCGTTGAACACCGAGCCGAAGCCGGCGAACACCTTGTCCGCGATGTTCATCATGCCCTGGCAGTTCGGGCCGATGATGCCGATGTCGTGCTCGGCGGCGATGGCCATGAGCTCCTGCTGCAGCGTCACACCCTTGCCGCCGATCTCGGAGAAGCCGGACGTGAAGATAATGACGTAGGGTACGCCTTTCACTCCGCACTGGCGCAGCACCTCGGGCACGCGCGCGGCGTTCACCAGGATCAGCGCGAGATCCGGCGTCTCCGGCACTTCCACGACCGACGGGTAGCACTTGACCCCCGCGATCTCTGGGTAGCGCGGGTTCACCGGATAAAGGGTGCCCGCGTAGCCGTGGCTCTTGAGGAACTTCAGCGGCTGGCCGCTGATGGTGTTGAGGTCCTGCGAGGCGCCGATGATGGCGATGGCGCGCGGATTGAAGAAGCGTTCGAGATCGGTGCGCATTGCGTGGTGCCAGGATTCCACCGCCGCGGGCCGACGGCGCGCGCGGAAAAGCCGCAATCATAGCAGGGGCCTGCTCGCGCGCTGCCCCAGTCGTGACCAAGTTCTCATCGTGGAACGGAACGCGCCATGCCGCGCGGTGGAGAGGCCGATCTGCGGGTGATATCATTCGAGCTTCTCGATAAAATCGTGAAGCCCGCATTGTGAACACCGCCGCAGCTGCCGCCGCGCCCCGCTCATTCAAGGACGTCTGGCTGATCTCCGCCGGCCACGCGTTCACGCACTGGTACACCGCCACCTTCTACCTGCTGCTGCCGCTGATCGGCAAGGAGCTCGGCCTCTCCTACACGGAGATCGGCCTGATCATGACGACCCAGCACATCGTGGGCGC
>JBIOVQ010000102.1:0-5987 GCA_044867805.1 Burkholderiales bacterium
TCTTGTTTCTCTCGGCGTTCATCGGCGTTCATCGCGGCTGAATGTTTTTGCTCTTGACGTTTTCCTCTGTGTTCTCTGTGGCTCAAGGTTTAGTTTAGTCCGCGCAAATCGACGCGCCATTCCTTACTTTCGTTTGCCCCAATACCCCGGCTTGCGTGCGTGGTGGGCAATGGCGATGACGCGGAGCTCTTCGCCCTTGATGTAATAGATGATGCTGTAGGGAAAGCGGGGCAGCGGAAAGCGGCGTCTTTCGTTCCGCCACGGCGCGCCCAGTTGTGGATTGGAACAAAGAAGGTCGAGCGCCCGCTCGAACGTGGCGATGAAGGCTAGCCCGAGTTCGGCGTCGGCTTCCCGGGCGTAGTAGAGGGCGCTATCGGTCAGCTCCCGATCAGCCTCGGGACCGACCGAGGGAGTCACCTGATCGCGGCCCGAGCCCGGGCAATGGCGTCAGCCGCAGGGATGAGCTGGACGCGACCGCCTTCAATTTCCGCGATGCGCCGTTCGACCTCGACAGCCCAAGCCTCCTCAACTTCAGTGCTCTTGAAAAGGCTCGCGATCAGGCGGTCAGCCAGCAGGGCACGCTCCTCAGCGGAGAGCATGAGTGCCTGGGCTTGCACGGCTTCAAGCTGGCTCGACATGAGAAACCTCCAGATCGCCGGTTGACGATCAATGATACTCCACCAGGACACACCGTTGTCAGGCCAATGATCGGCGTCTCTCGGCGTCCCTTTCGACAAGCTCAGGGCATGCATCGGCGGCTGATTGCAGTTTTTTCTGGCGTCGTGGCGTCCTGGCGGTTCAATTATTGTTCTTGTTTCTCTCGGCGTCCATCGGCGTCCATCGGCGGCTAAATTGTTTTTGCTCTTGGTGTTCTTCCTCTGTGATCTCTGTGTTCTCTGTGGCTAGGGGCTTTGGTTCCATCCGCGTTTATCTGCGTTTATCTGCGGTTGCTTTGCCCTTCACTCTGCGCCGCGCGGATCGCTCGCCGCCTGCGCGATACCGCCCGCCTTCGACTTGAACACCGCCTGCATGTTGCCCCACTGGCGCCGGGAAATTTCCACGCGATGGCCCTTTGCCTCCAGGGCGGCGCGCCACTGCGCGGGAAACCCTTGCGGCTCCACCTCGACCTGGTCGGGCCACCATTGGTGGTGATAGCGGGGAGCGCGCACGATCGCGGCGAGGTCGACCGAAGGCGCGTGAACGTAGTCCAGCACCGCCAGCAGCAGCTGGCTGACGATGCGCGAGCCCCCCGGCGCGCCGAGCACGAGCACTCCCTTGGCGTCCTCCACGAATGCGGGCGTCATGCTCGACAGCGGGCGCTTGCCGGGCGCGACTGTGTTGGCGGCCCCGCCGCGCAGGCGGAAAGCATTCGGCGCGCCGGCCAGGACCGTGAAGTCGTCCATCTCGTTGTTGAGCAGCACGCCCGTCTCGCCCGCGACCACGCCCGAGCCGAAAGTCAGGTTGATGGTGAGTGTGGCCGCAACGCGGTTGCCGGCGGCATCGATCACCGACAGGTGCGTCGTATTGCTGCTCCCGGCCGCAGGCGCACCGCCGGCCGGCGGTTCACTGTGCGTTGCCTTGGCCGGTTCGATCGACGCCGACTGCTGCGCCGCGTAGGCCCTGCTCACGAGCCGCTCGAGCGGCACCTCGGTGAAGTCGGCGTCCCCCAGATACGCCGCGCGGTCGCGGAAGGCGCGCCGCAGCGCCTCGACTACCAGGTGCGCGTCGCGCGGCGATCGCGCATCGGATGTTTCGAAGCGCTCCAGCATCTGCAGGCATTGGGTAAGTGCGACGCCGCCGGCGGAGGGAAGCGCGGCGGCCGTCACCGTTGCTCCGCGGTACTGGAAGCGCAGGGGTGGCCGCTCGACGACACGATAGGCGGTGAGATCGGATAGTTGCCACACGCCACCGGCCCGGTTCACGGCCTCCACCAGCGCCGCGGCGACGGGCCCTGCGTAGAAGCCGCTGCTCCCCTCCTTCCCGAGGCGCTCGAGGGTCCGCGCCAGCGCGGGCTGCCGCAGCCGCCACCCCGCGCGTGGCGCGCGGTTGTCGTCGAGAAACAGGCGTGCCGCATCCGGCCGGGCCTGCAACAGCCGCTCGCGCTGGGCCGCGGCCCGCGCGTAACGTGCATCCACGTCGAAACCGTCGCGCGCAAGCCGCGCCGCCGGGGCGAGCGATTGCGCGAGCGGCAACGCGCCATAACGCGCAGCGACGTGCGCCAGCGCGGCAGGAGCTCCGGGTATCGCCGCCGCCGTGCCGCCCTGAGTCGTTGCGCCGCGCACCGGCTTCCCCGCGGCATCGAGATAAAGCTCCGGCGTGGCCTTGCCGGGCGCCGTCTCGCGCGCGTCCACCATCACCTGGTGCCCGTCGGCGGCGCGGTGCAGCAGCCACAATCCACCGCCTCCGAGCCCCGATGCGTACGGCTCCACCACGGCAAGGGCGGCCGCGACGGCAACGGCAGCGTCGAATGCGTTGCCGCCGCGCTTGAGGATTTCGTGCCCCGCGGCGGTTGCCAGTGGATGCGCGGAAGCGATCGCCGCCTGTGGCTGCTCCGCGCCCTGCGCGGCCGGCGCGCCCGCGAAGAGGCAAAGAACTAATGCAACCGCAGATAAACGCAGATGTACGCAGATCAAGGAACGAACCCCCTCGACGCAAAGCCGCAAAGACGCAAAGAAAACCCTCATTGAATACTGGAAGAGAATCTTTGCGGCTTTCTTCTTCCTTTGCGTCAAGTGTTTTGAGGTTGATCTTATCGGCGTTTATCGGCGTTCATCGGCGGCGCTTGAAGCATCTACCGCGCGAGGCGGTGTATCTCCTTCACCACCGCCTGCGTGACCTGCGCGGTCTTCGCGCGACCGCCGATGTCCGCCGTCTTTATGCCAGACTCAAGCACGGCGCTCATGGCCTTCATCACCAGGTCGTGCGCCGCCGGGACACCGAGATGCTCCAGCATGAGCGCGCCGCTCCAGATCGTGCCGAGCGGGTTGGCGACGCCCTTGCCCACGATGTCCGGCGCGGACCCGTGCACCGGCTCGAACATCGAGGGGAATTTCTTCTCCGGGTTGAGGTTGGCCGAGGCGCCGATGCCGATCGAGCCGGCGATGGCCGCGCCTAGGTCCGTGAGGATGTCGCCGAAAAGATTGCTGCCGACCACCACGCCGAAGTTTTGCGGATGCGTGACGAAACGCGCCGAGAGCGCGTCGATGTGCATCTGCTCCGCCGCGATGCCGGGATACTCCTTCGCGACCTGCCAGAACACCTCGTCCCAGAACGGCATGCTGAAGATGATGCCGTTCGACTTGGTAGCGGAGGTGACTTTTTTCTTCTTCTTCCGGCGCGCGAGCCCGAACGCGTAGCGGACGATGCGCTCCGTGCCGCGGCGGGTGAACAGATTGAGCTGCGTCACGACCTCGTGCGGCGTCTCGCTGTAGATGCGCCCGCCCATGCTCGAGTACTCGCCCTCGTTGTTCTCGCGCACCACGATGAAGTCGATGTCGGCGGGATTGCGGCCGGCAAGAGGCGAGCGCACACCGGGCAGGAGCTTCACCGGCCGCACGCAGGCATACTGCTGGAAGCCGCGCCGGATCGGGATCAGGAGGCCCCACAGGGAGACGTGGTCGGCGACGCCCGGAAATCCTACCGCGCCGAGAAAGATCGAGTCCGAATCGCCGAGGCGCTTGAGCCCGTCATCGGGCATCATCTTGCCGTGCTTCAGGTACCAGGCGCAGCTCCACGGATAGGACTGGTAGCGCAGGCGGAACCCGCCGTGCGCTTGCGCGACGGCGTCCAGCACCTTGCAGCCCGCCGGCACCACCTCGCGGCCGATTCCATCCCCCGGAATCACCGCGATATCGAAGCGCTTCATCATAAACTCCGCGATTTGCCGGCCGCTATCATAGCATCGGGATTTGTCTCTCCCGTCGAGCAAAAGCGTGATTTGTGATTCGTGAATCGTGATTCGACTTTGGTCGGGGTCTGCGCTACGCCCCCTGGCCAGGAACGGCGTCGTAGAGGAGATCGAATCACGAATCACGACTCACGATTCACGCATTTTCAGGTAAGCTACCCGCTCCCGAATCGACCACCAGGAAATAGCGATGAACGTCAAGGAAAACCTCTCCACCGCGATCCTCCACGACGCGCCGGTGCGCTCGCGCGAGAGCGCCGAATGCTGGGGCAGCGACGTGTTTGCCGCCGTCATGCGCGAGCTCGACATCCCCTACATCTCGCTCAATCCGGGCGCGAGCTATCGCGGGCTGCACGACAGCATCGTCAATTACCTCGGCAACCGCACGCCGCAGATGCTGCTCTCGATCCACGACGAGAACGCGGTGACCATCGCCCACGGCTACGCCAAGGCGACGGACCGCATGATGGCGGCCGCGCTGCACTCCAACGTCGGGCTGATGCACGCGACGATGTCGATCTTCGACGCCTGGTGCGATCGCGCTCCTGTGCTGATCCTGGGCGCGACCGGCCCGTGGGACGCCGCCAAGCGCCGCCCCTGGATCGATTGGGTCCATACCGCTTCCGACCAGGGCGCGCTGATCCGCGACTTCACCAAGTGGGACAACCAGCCGGGCTCGGTGGAGGCGGCCATGGAGGCGATGCTGCGCGGCGCGCAGATCGCGCAGACCGCGCCGCGCGGCCCGGTCTACATCAACCTCGATATCTCGCTGCAGATGGGCAAGCTCGGCGCGATGCCCAACATCCCCGACGTCAAGCGCTACGCCGCGCCCGCGATGATCCTGCCGGCGCGCGAGGAGGTAGCCAAGGCAGCGAAGCTGCTGTCCGAGGCGAAGAACCCGCTGCTCCTCGCGGGACGCTGCTCGCGCGATGTCGACGCCTGGAAAGCGCGCGTGGCGCTGGCGGAAAAGCTCAACATGCGCGCGTTGACCAACCTCAAGGTCGCCGCCTCGTTCCCGACCGATCACCGGCTGCATGCCGCGCCTGCGGCCAACCGCTTCGGGCCGGAAACGCACAAGATGATCACCGAGGCGGACGTGATCCTGTCGCTCGACTGGCTCGATCTCGCGGGGCTGCTGAAGAGCGCCTACGGTTCCAAGCCGGTCACGGCGAAGATCATCCAGGTCTCCTGCGACCAGCACAGCCACCGCGGCTGGAGCATGGATCACCAGGGACTGCCCCCGATGGATGTGTATCTCCTGTGCGAGCCGGAAGCCGCGGTGCCGATGCTGCTGGAGGCAACGAAGGCGCGCACGGCAGGCGTGCACGAGCCGCTGGCGCATAAGAAGCCGGCCGCCTCGGCTGAGGCTGTTTCACTGACCGGTGTCGCGGACGCCATGAACAAGGCGACGCGCGGGATCGATGTCTGCCTGGCCCACCTGCCGATCGGCTGGAGCGGCGCCAACTGCCACTTCAAGCACCCGCTCGACTACCTGGGCGCGGAAGGCGGCGCGGGCGTCGGCTCGGGCCCCGGCATCGTGGTCGGCGCGGGCCTCGCCCTCAAGGGCTCGGGCCGGCTGTGCGTCGGCATACTCGGCGACGGCGACTTTCTCATGGCCAACACCGCGGTGTGGACCGCGGCGCACTACAAGATCCCGAGCCTGTTCGTGGTGTGCAACAACCGCTCGTTCTTCAATGACGAGCTGCACCAGGAGCGCGTCGCCAAGGAGCGCGGGCGCCCGGTCGAGAACCGCTGGATCGGCATGCGCATCGGCGACCCCGACATCGATCTCGCCGCCATGGGCAAATCGATGGGGGCCGTCGGCATCGGCCCTGTCGCGCGGCCGGGCGATCTCCAGTCCGCCATCGACAAGGGCATCGAGACGGCGATGAACGGCGGCGTCTGCGTGGTGGACGCGCGGGTGCTGCCGGGCTACGACGCCGACGGCTAACAAGTTTGCAGTGGGCAGTTTGCGGTTACTGCCAACTGACCGCTGCCAACTGCCAACTTTTCGGTCGAATCACGCCTTTCTGACGGCGGTGGGCGGGAAGCCCACGCTGTCCGCCGTGATCCGCTGATT
>JBIOVQ010000103.1:0-4098 GCA_044867805.1 Burkholderiales bacterium
AGAGCTCGATCCGATAGGCGTTATGCACGACCCGATCGAGCACGGCGTCGGCAAGCGTCGGGATGGCGATGATGTCGTACCAGCGATCGACCGGCAGCTGGCTGGTGATCAGCAGGGAGCCGGCGTCGTAGCGGTCCTCGACGATCTCCAGGAGATCGCGCGCCTGCTCTGGGAGCAGCGGCTCCGGACCCCAGTCGTCGAGCACGAGCAGGTTGACCCGGGCGAGTTGGCGCAGGAGCTTGGCATAGCGGCCGTCGCCGCGGGCGAGCGCCAGGGCGGCGAACAGCCGCGGCACGCGGTAGTAGAGGACGGACAGATCCTCCCGGCAGGCCTTGTGGCCGAGCGCGCAGGAGAGCCAGCTTTTGCCGACCCCGCATGGCCCGGTGATCAACAGGTTGCGCCGGGTCCGGATCCAGTTGCAGGCCGCGAGCTTCAGGAATGAGGCGCGGTCGAGCCCGCGCTGCGCATGGTAGTCGACGTCCTCGATGCTGGCGGGATGACGCAGGCGCGCCGCGCGGGCGCGGGTCTCGAAGCGCTTCTGGCGGCGCAGCGTCACCTCGTGCTCGAGCAGCAGGCCGAGCCACTCGACGTGTTCGAGCGCGCGGGCCTCGGGGTTGGCAGCGATCTCCTGATAGCCCTTGGCCATGCCGTGCAAGCCGAGGGTGTGGAGGAGGTCGAGCGTCGGATGGGCGAGCATGGGGATCTCCGTCAGTGGAAGTAGCGGGGGCCGCGGACGTTGGGATGGTCGATCACCGCCACGCTCTCGGGCTGACGCCGGGCGCGGTCGAGATTGTGGGCGAGGATCGAGGCCAGGCTCTTGTAGGTGAGCGCGCCGATCGCGACGGCCCGGGCCGAGACGGCTTCCGCCCGGGCGGGATCGAGCCCGCGGAACAGCCGCAGGATCCCGAGGCAGGTGCGGAAGCCCTGCTCGGGATGGGGTCGAGCGCTGAGCACCGCGATGACCAGCCCCTCGGTGTTCGGCCCGAGCGAGCGGGCCCAGCGCTGGAAGCGTTCGGGCGTCCATTCGGCGTAGCGTCGATGGGCACTGGGCATGTGCTCGGGATCGGTGCCATGCCGACGCCCGCCATGGCGGCGCTGGTGAGCCGCGACCCGCTGGCCGCGGTGGAAGATCTCGACGGTGCGGCTGGTCAGGCGGACGTCGACCTGCTGGCGGATCAGGGTGTGCGGCACGGAGTAGAGGAAGCCGGCGGCCTCGACGTGGTAGTCGAGATTGACCCGGGCGAGCCGCCACTCGGCATACTCGTAGTCGTCGCTCGGCAGCGGTCGCAGGGCTGACCGCTCGATGCTCTCGAAGAGCGCGCGCCGGCTGACCCCGAGACGGCGCATCACGTGGGCATTGATGCGCTGGATCGCGCTGGCGATCGCGGCGTTGGCCTCGGCGAGCGAGAAGAACGTCTGCCGTCGCAGCCGGCCAAGGATGTAGGTCTGAGCGAAGCGGACCCCTGCCTCGACCTTGGCTTCACATGAGGGAGTTCGCGTCAAGCACCGATCAACGATTTTTCACGGAGCATTCTCCCGGTTCATGGATCCGTGGTTCGAGCCCGTTCTTCGCACGCGACGCCAAGAGCCGCGTCACCTCACATCCGGTTGCCGCGCCGGCGGCTGCACCACAATCCCCCATGCTCGGGGCTCTGGGCTCGGGAAGGCGGGACCATCCTTATCAACGGCGTGTCTCAGCCAGCCAAGGTCGCGGTCCACCCTACCCGGATCCAACGAGGCTGATCGGGCCTCGTGGACTCGTCGACAAGCAATGCCGTGCGGTTGTTTCACGCGGCCTTCAGCGTCGCCCCGGCCGGCACCTCGCCTTGTGTGGTGTAACGCCAGAGCGCGATCAGAAGCTTGCGCGCCAGCGCGACGATCGAGATCCGCCGAATCCGGCCGCGCTCGGATTGCACGCGTGCGCGGAACCAATGGCTCAGAGCCGAGTCCGGTTGATGCCTGAGCCAGAGCCAGGCGAGCTCGATCACAGTGGTGCGCAGCCTTGGGTTGCCCGACTTCGAGATGCCCTGTTCCCGGTTGATGCCACCGCTCTGCCACGGACTGGGAGCCAAGCCAGCGTAGGCTGCCAATTGGCGGCGGTTGGTGAAGTTGCGGAACAGCCCCTCCATCCAGAGGACGGTGGCGAACTCGGGCCCGATGCCCCTGAGTTGCATCAGGAGTGCCGCAGGCGACCTCGCTCTAGCGTCGTCGGACTGGACCAGCGCGTCGCGCTCGGCTTCAACGACGGCAATCTGACGCCTGACGAGCTCGATCCGATCGAGCTCGCGGCTGAGTTCGGCCTTCAGTCGGAGTGGAAGAGGCCTTCCGTCCCCGGTGTGCAGTTCCTCGAGACGCTCGCGGCAGTCACGGCGCATCGGTTGGTAGCCGGTGATCCCTTGGGATGCGAGAAGTCCCTTGATGCGATTGATGTGCTCGATCCGTTCCTTGATCAGTGTCCGCCGCTCACGTGCAATCCGCCTGCGGTCTTCCTCCTCCGGACTTGGCGGCACGACCATCGAGCAAACGCGTGGCTCGCCTCGCTTGAAGGCCATGAGTGTGCGCAGGAGCGTCGTGCCGTCGATTGTGTCGGTCTTGACGCGCCGGTGGCGCCTGGGCACCGCGATCGACGCGGATTCGACCACGTGGCTCTCGATGCCGTTCGCAACCAACAGACGATGAACCCAGAAGCCGTCCAGACCCGCTTCCTGAATGACGACGATCTCGACTGGCGTCCCAGTTCGCTGC
Source organism: Burkholderiales bacterium (assembly GCA_044867805.1). GTDB lineage: Bacteria > Pseudomonadota > Gammaproteobacteria > Burkholderiales > SG8-41 > SG8-41. The sequence continues at coordinate 2,746 of JBIOVQ010000103.1, forward strand.
TCGGCCTTGTCCCTCGAGCGCTCCAAGAGGTCGAGCAGCCCATCTCCGTCGCCGCCGGCGACCCAGTGCTTCGACATCTTCTCGCTGCCGGGCGACAGCGAGGTCATGAGCCATCGCGATCGGCTCAGCTCCAACGAGACGAAAACCGTGGCAGTTTCTGAACCGATGGCGGCATTGCTCTGGATCGGACGGTCGTTCGTGGGCATCTCGCAAGCCTCCTGAGGGGGTGGTTTGGACTCTCAGCCTGTCAGAGCTGGCCGCCGTCCACCCTCATAGGATCTTGTCGCGCGGCTTGCGCGGTCTCGCCGGCAGCACGGCGACGCCGTAGTGGGCCGCCATCATGCCATAGCTGCGGTTGATCTCGGGGTCGTAGAACGAGGCCTTGTGGACCCCGCTCTTCAGGTTGTCGGGCACGATCAGGCGCGGCACGCCGCCGAGGAAGCGGAACAGGCGCACGTGCGCCCCGATCCAGTCGGGCAGCGCCTGGCTCCAGGTCGCCTCGGCGTAGGTCAGGCTCGAGGCGCCGAGCACGGCGACGAAGATCTCGGCCTCGCGCACCACGCCGGTGTCGGGGTCGACGATCGGCACCTTCTTGCCCGAATAGTCGACGAACAGCTTGTCGCCCGCCGCATGATGCTGGCGCATCACCGGCGAGAGGCGGCGCTCGAACTCGCGGAACAGATCGCAGAAACGCGAGTAGCCGTAGCCCTCGGGATGAGCCTCCCGGTATTCCTCCCAGAGCACCATCAGATTGACGCCTGGTCGCTTGGCCTCGCGTGCCAGCGAGCTCCAGTCCGGTTCGACCCGCCGGCGAACGCCGGGCCGCACGCCAGCCCGCGGAAACAGGCGCTGCTCGAGAACGGCGTCGGTGATCTCGGCAACGAGCGGCCAGACCAGGCCTGCGGCTTCGGCGCGCCTGAGGTTGTCCTGGACGGTGCTTCGCGCGACGCCGAGCGTTCGCCCGATGGTGCGCGCGCTCACCCCCTCGCGGGCAAGCCGCAGCATCTGTCGCAGTTGGCGCATGGTCAGCTCCCTCCTGGCCGGCATCCCGTCCTCCTCGTGGCTGTCGAGGACCGGAATGCCGCGGTTGCTGACCCGCGGAGAACGACGTCGTTGAATCGGCTACAGGGTGGCCGGATTCATCTCGGAACCCTGGCCGGCATCAAATCGGAACGATGGCCGACATCAGCTCGGAATAGGTGGCCGGCTTGCGTCGGAATCTGCAGCCTGAAGGAGAAGCTGATCAAGATCGGCGCCAAGGTCGTCAGCCACAGCCGCTATGTGGCCTTCCAGATGGCCGAGGTCGCCGTGCCGAGGATGCTGTTCGCCGAGATCCTGCGGCTGATCGCCGAT
>JBIOVQ010000104.1:0-13197 GCA_044867805.1 Burkholderiales bacterium
ATGAGCTCGTGCAGGGTATTGCGCGTGATGCCTTCCTTGCCGCGCGTCATCTCCTTGAGCTTCTCATAGCCGCCCGTGATGCCGTAGCGCCGCATCACGGTCTGGATCGGCTCGGCGAGCACTTCCCAGCTGGCGTCGAGGTCTTCGTTCATGCGCGCGCGATCGGCCTCGAGGAGATTGAGTCCGCGCAGGCAGGAGTCGTAACCCAGCAGCGCGTGGCCGAGGGCCACGCCCATGTTCCGCAGCACCGTCGAATCGGTGAGATCGCGCTGCCAGCGCGATATGGGCAGCTTCTCACTCATGTGCCGCAGCAGCGCGTTGGCGACGCCGAGGTTGCCCTCGGAATTCTCGAAATCGATCGGGTTCACCTTGTGCGGCATGGTGGAGGACCCGACTTCCTCGGCCTTCGTCCGCTGCCGGAAATAGCCGAGCGAGATATAGCCCCAGGCGTCGCGGTCGAGATCGATCAGCACCGTGTTCAGCCGGGCGCAGGCGTCGAACAATTCGGCGATGGAATCGTGCGGCTCGATCTGAGTCGTGTAGGGATTGAACTCCAGCCCCAGCCGCTCGACCACTCCGCGCGCGAGCCTTTCCCAGTCCACGTCGGGATAGGCGGCGATGTGCGCGTTGTAATTGCCGACAGCGCCGTTGAACTTGCCGGTGAGTCGCACCGCCGCCAGGCGCTCGCGCCCGCGCACCAGGCGCTGCGCGACGTTGACCAGCTCCTTGCCCATGGTGGTGGGAGTCGCCGGCTGGCCGTGGGTGCGCGACAGCATGGCGGCGTCGGCCAGCTCGTGGGCCATTCCTCCCAGCTTCTCGATGATGTGGTCCAGCGCCGGCAGCAGCACCGCGTCGCGCGCGTGCTTGAGCATCAGCGCGTGGGCCAGGTTGTTGATGTCCTCGGAAGTGCAGCCGAAGTGGATGAACTCGGCGACCTTCATCACTTCCCGGTTGCCCGCGAGCTTGTCGCGCAGGAAGTGCTCGATCGCCTTCACGTCGTGATTGGTCCGCACTTCTGCGGCCTTGACCGCCGTGCCGTCGGCCTCGGAGAACCTCGTCACGACCTCGTCGAGCTGGGCCACCGTGGGCGGCGAGAACGGCGGCACTTCCCTGATCGAGGGCTCGGCGGCGAGCGTCTTCAGCCACTCGATCTCGATGCGCACCCGGAGCCGCATCAGCGCCAGCTCGCTGAAGGTGTCGCGCAGCGCGGCGGTTTTGTTGTGATAGCGCCCGTCGAGGGGGGATAATGCGGTAAGGGGTGATAGCGCCATCCGGACGCTATTTTATCAAACGGGGGCGGTCCCCGCGCCCCACCGGAAGCCGAATCCATGACGAGCGCATCGAGAGCACTGGCCGAATTTGCCGTCGGCCTCACCTATGACGGAATCCCGCGGGAGGTCGTCGACCGGGCCAAGGACTGCGTGATCGATACCGCCGCGGCGTGCATCTTCGGGGCGGAGCTGCCGTGGAGCAAGACCGTCATCGAGTTCGCGAAGCGCAACAGCGCCGCCGGCGACTGCAGCGTGCTGGGCACGACCACCAAGGTGCGCGCACCGTTCGCCTGCCTGTCGAACGGCGCCACGGCCCACGCGTTCGAGCTCGACTGCCTGTGCGAGCCCAGCGTCGGCATCCATCCCAGCGCCGCGCTCGCCGTGCCGGCGATGGCGGTGTCCCAGGGCCGCAAGAAGAGCGGCAGGGAGCTCATCGCGGCGGTGGTGGCGGGCTACGAGGTGCTCTACCGCATCGGTGACGCGGCCCGGCACTCGATCGAGAAGAACGGCTTCCACTCGCCGGGCATCGTCGGGCCGTTCGGGACCGCCGTCGTGGTGGGCAGGATGTTCGAGATCGACGCCGGGAAGATGGCGAACGCCTTCGGCATCGCCGGCTCGACGAGCTCGGGCCTCATGGAGTTTTCCAAGACGGGCGGCATGGTGAAGCGCCTCCACCTGGGGCGCGCCGCCGAAGGCGGCTTCATGGCCGCGGTGCTGGCGCGCGACGGCTACACCGGCCCGGAAGGCGTGCTCGAGGGCAAGTTCGGCTTCCTTAACACGTTCTGCACCGATGGCGACGCGGGCCGACTGACCAAGAATCTGGGGTCCGACTGGCACGTCATGAAGAACAAGATCAAGCGCTATGCCTGCCACTCCACCGCCCAGGTCCCGGTGACGCTGGCGCTCGACCTGAAGAGCAAGCACGGCATTTCGGGCGACGACGTGACGAGAATTTCGATCGCTGCCAACGAGAAGACCGTCAGCCAGCACGCCATCAACGAGCCGCACGACCTCACGATGGCGCAATACAGCGTGCCGTTTTGCGTGGCGACGGCGCTCTACCGGGATCCGCTCGACCCGCGGGTATTTTCCGAGGCGACTCTCAACGACCCCAGGATCCGCGCGCTGTGCAAGAGCGCGCAGGTCGAGCTGTTGAAAACGTCGTCGGGCTACCTGTCCCAGGCGTGCCGGGTGACGTTGAAGCTCAAGAACGGCAAGGAGCTGACCGCGGAGGGACACGATTTCAAGGGCACGCCGACCATGCCCCTCACGCGCGACGAGCTGCGCGACAAGTTCCTGAAGCTGACCTCGCACAAGGACCGGAAGAAAGCGCAACGGCTGTTCGAGCAGCTCGCGGAGATGGAGAAGCTGAAGGATTTCAGCAAGCTCGACTTCGCGTTGTAGGCAAAGCGCCGCCGATGAACGCCGATAAAATAAAAAGCAAATCAGCCACAGAGAACACAGAGAACACAGAGATCACAGAGGAAAAAAGAATCGAATCATGATTCACGGCTCATTTTGTTATTCGAAGGACAGTCGCTGACATTTTTTAGTCACAAGCTATTGATCCGCTTGAAGGTGTGCATCGCGCGGCGCACAATGCCGCCTTATATGACGGCTTTTCGGTCGTCCATTTCAAAGTTAGATTGCCGTACTACGAGACAGCCACGCATTGATTCAGGAGCGCAAATGAGAAAAGTGCTCGCGGGGCTGGCGGCACTTACCGCCACTTTGTTCACTGCAGCCGTTTTCGGCCAGGCGTACCCGAGCAAGCCACTCCGCGTGGTGGTGCCTTTTCTGCCGGGCAGTCTGGCTGACGGCGTGGCGCGGTTGATCGGCCCGAAGCTGGCCGAGGGATTCGGTCAATCGGTGGTAGTGCAAAACAAGGCCGGGGCCGAAGGATCGCTCGGCGCGACCGAGGTGGCGAAAGCGTCCGCGGATGGCCACACGCTGCTGCTGATCGGCCTTGGCACGCTCGTTGCCCGTCAACTGCTGTACAAGGATCTCAGTTACGACCCGTTCAAGTCCTTCGAGCCCGTGAGCTTGCTGGGGAGCTCGCCGCAAATACTTGCCGCCGCGACGAACTTCGCTCCGTCCACGGTGACGGAACTGGTGGCTTTTGCGAAAGCCAATCCGGGAAAGGTGGCCTACGGTTCGGTCGGCACCGGCATCTCGGGCGATCTGAACGCTGTGTTGCTGGCGAGCCGCACCGGTATCGCCGTGGTGCATGTACGCATCGGCGTGCCCACATATCTGACCACTTTGTCGTTGCCGTACAAAGGAAGCGCACCGACAATGACCGACCTTATCAGCGGGCACGTGAACGTCGCGTTCGTATCTGCGCCGCAAGGCCTACCGCAGGTGAAGGAGGGCCGCATCAGAGCGCTCGCAGTCGGCAGTGCGCTTCGCATATCCCAGCTTCCGAATACGCCGACCATCGCCGAATCAGTGCCTGGCTTCACGGCGGCTTCCGCACTCGGTATTCTGGTCCCGGCGGGTACGCCGAAGGAGCGCATCGCGCGGCTGCATGGTGAACTGATGAAGGCGCTCAAAGATCCGGACGTGCGCGGAAAGCTGGCCGGCCGGAGCTTCGACGTAGGGGGTAGCACACCGGCGGAGTTTCTCGCGTTAATGCGCGCCGAGTCGGACAAGCTGGCGAAGGTCATCCGCGACAACCATATTCGGGTGGAGTAACAAGGACCAACAGTGCGCTTGCGCGGCAGCTTCAGATCTTGGACCGTGGCAATCTAACCGCCGGTTCCAGAGAGACGCGCCGCAAGCGGCGCGCACCTGAACCGGGACGTTAAGCTGTCTTCTTTGATACTTTTTGCTTTTTCCTCATGATCAATCGTCCGCGACATGCCTGGAAGGTAGACATTGGAACGGGATTCATCGGCGGTTTCATTAGCTCGCCAGCTGTGACAGGGTAGGCCCGCCCGAAACAACCACGGGCCGCAATTTATTCCACAAGAGACGCTTCCCGCATGGTTCCAGCGGCGGATTCCGCTGGAACTTCCCGTATTCACTCCGACTCCACCGGGATACGGGTTCACAGGACGAAGGGAGGCCATGATGCGACATCTCAAGGTTGCGCTACTCGCTGGCCTGTTGGTGGCTGGCTCCGCCTGGGGCCAGAACTTCGACAACCTCCAAACCCTCTCGCAGCAGCAATTCCGCTTGCTGTCCGAGGACCTCGGCGGGGCTTTGAGCTATCGTCCCCAGACTCCTACGGAGCCGCTCGGCTTCCCCGGTTTCGACCTGGGTATTGGCGTTACCAGCGTCAAGCTCAAGAACACGGCCATCTTCCAACAGGCGAGCTCGGAAACAGTGGATTCGACTTACCTCGTCCCGACGCTGCGGGCGAGCATAGGCCTGCCGCTTGGTTTCGATGTCGGGGCCCTCTATGCAGAAGTCCCCGATACCGACATCCGCTACTACGGCGGCGAGATCCGTTTTGCCATTGTCCGCGGCGACGCGGTGACGCCCGCCATCGGCCTGCGCGGCAGCTTTACGAAGATGGATGGAGTCGATCAGCTCGACCTCGATACCCGCGGGCTGGATCTCTCGATCTCCAAGGGCTTCGGCTTCATCACTCCCTACGCCGGGCTGGGCAAGGTATGGGTCGAGAGCACTCCGCGAGGCATCCCGCTGCTTCAGCGCGAGGACTTCAGTCTCAACAAGGTGTTTGCGGGCGTAGGATTCAACCTCGTGGTGCTCAATATCAACCTCGAAGCGGACAAGACCGGGGACGTCAGGGCCTACAGCCTCAAGCTCGGGCTGCGGTTCTGAGCTAAGGCGAAATGCAACCGCCGATGAACGCCGATAAGATCGAGAATTGAACCGCCAAGGTGCCAGGAAGACATAGGTTCTCCTGTAGTTCTTTTGTCTGTGTGTATCTGCGTTTATCTGCGGTTCCATTAGTGTTTTAGCAGTGCTCGCCACTCGTTGTGGCGCACGCGCGCGACGATCTCGAAATCCGTCCCGAGCGGCCTGACGACCGCCGCTTCGCCTTCCGCCAGGTACGGCGCGCCGGCGGTGGCGTAGAACGGATTGCCGTGGCTGGAGATCACGAGGTTCACGCCCGCTCCCGGCGGCGTGGATAAGAGCTTGCGCAGCGGCGCGTAGCGGTCGGGGCTATCCGGCGCCGCCGGTCCGCCCCGCGCCTCCGGCGCTTTCTCCGCCCGGCCGAATGCGAGCATCGCCGTCTCCATCGTCCTGCAGCGCGGACTCGCCAGTACCTTTTCCACCGGAATCTTCAGCTCGCGAAATGCCGCGCCGATCCGCCGGGCTTCATCGCGGCCCTTGTCGGTGAGCGGGCGCTGGTTCTCGCAGTCCTCGTCGCTCTTCGAGCGCGCGTCGTCACGCGAGAAATCAGTCGAGGTATGGCGGAAATAGATGACGTATCCGCCCTTGCGCAGTTCGGACAGCAACTCCTGACCGGGTAACGGCTTGGCCGGCAATGCGCTGCGCCCCGGAGCGGGCACCGGCACGGGCTGGAACTGCTGCGCTCGTACCGGCGCAGGCAGCAGCGCCCAGGCGAGAATCACCAAATGGACAGGATTCACCCGATTCAGCATGATAGGAAATCACCCGTCGCACAAGCGGGGCAGGGGGCGAGCATGCTTTGTCCAAAATGCGGAAAGCAGAACCTTACCAGCGGCCGGTTCTGCTCGAGCTGTGGCGCGCAATTGCCGGTCACCCCCGGCGCGCCGCCGGCCACGGCGCCAGCGGCTGCTGCGGCCGGCGTCTACGCCGGCTTCTGGAAGCGCTTCGCCGCATTCATCCTCGACTACATCATCGTCGTGGTGCTGGCGATGATGGCGGGAGCGGTCATCGGCCTCATCTATGGCGTGGGAGTCGGCGCGCCCACCGATGATGCGGCGTCGGGTCTCGGCGCGGTCGCGGGGTTTCTGGTCTGGTGGCTCTACTACGCGCTCATGGAAAGCTCGTCCACGCAGGCCACGCTGGGCAAGATGGCGCTGGGCATCAGAGTGGTGGACCGGCAGGGCAATGCCGTTTCGTTCGGGCGTGCCACGGGGCGAAATCTGGCCAAGTTCCTGTCCGGGATGATCCTGATGATCGGCTATCTGATGGCGGGATTTACCTCGCAGAAGCAGGCGCTGCACGACATCGTGGCAGGATGCCTGGTCGTCAATCGCGGGGCGACGGGGCAGCAGATGCAGCCGGGCGTTTCCGCGACGGGCATGCCGGCGTGGGCGATCGTGGTGATCATCCTGGCGGCGATGGTGCTGCCGGTGGGAATCCTGGCGGCGATCGCGTTGCCGGCGTACCAGGACTACACCGTGCGCGCCCGCATGGTCACCGCCGTCCAGGTCGGGAACCAGGCGACGCAGGCGGTCGAAACGTTCTATGCCCGCAACAATGCCTTGCCCCGCGACCTCAAGGAGGCGGGCATGGCGGATCCCGGTTCCAGGGAGGTGCGCCAGGTGAACGTGAACCCGGGCAACGGCACGGTCCAGGTCGTGCTGGCGATATCGCCGCTCGAGGGCAAATCCATCCTGTTCGTGCCGCAGCGGGACGACAACAACCGCGTCATCTGGATCTGCCGCAGCGACGACGTCCAGCCACGCTATCTCCCGCCGCGCTGCCGCCAGGACAGCCGGTAGCGTCTCCGGGTTTCCGCGCCCGCTTCGCGAGCTGATCGAGAATGCCTTCGCATACGCTGAAGGACTGGGGCCTGCTGGCGGCCCTGGTCGCGCTGTGGGGCTCGAATTTCATGTTCATCAAGCTCGGCGTTGCGGCAGTGCCCCCCGCGACGCTCGTCGCCACGCGGCTCGTGATCGGCGCGATCATCCTGGTGGCGGTGGTCCGCGCCCTGGGCTATACCTTCCCGCCGATCGGGCGGGCGTGGGCGCCGTACCTCGTGCTCGGGATCGTGGGCAATTGCATGCCGTTCTGGTTCATCACCTGGGGCCAGAAGTCGATCGACAGCGCCCTGGCCGGGATCCTGATGGCCATCATGCCGCTCACGACGCTGTTGCTCGCGCATTTTTTCGTCGCGGGCGAGGGCATGACCCGCAACCGGCTCGCCGGCTTCCTGCTCGGTTTCGTGGGCATCGTCGTCCTGATGGGCCCGGCCGCGCTGGCGGGCCTCGGCGGCTCGCCGATCGAAATCCTGGCGCAGCTTTCGGTGCTGGCGGGGGCGCTGTGCTACGCGGTCAACGGCGTGATCATCCGCGTCGCCCTCAAGGGCGAAGTGATGGTCGCGTCCGCGGCCATCATCGCGCTGGCCGCGCTGGCGAGCGTGCCGATCGCGCTGGTCGTGGACCAGCCGTGGCGGCTCGCGCCCGACGCGGCCGCGATCGGCATCCTCACCTGGATCGGAATCGGACCCACCGCGATCGCGACGCTGGTCCATCTCAAGCTCATCGCGTCGGCCGGCCCGACGTTCATGTCCCTCATCAACTACTGTATCCCCGTGGTGGCCCTGTTCATCGGCATAACGCTGATGGGCGAGGAGCCCGGCGCCAACGCCTATACCGGGCTCGCCCTGATCCTGGCCGGCATCGCGCTCAGCCAGCTGCGCCGCTCCAGGGTGCAGTGAGTTCCGGGTGACGAGTAGCCCACACTGACGTGTGGACTACTCGACTGTCACATCTTGTTACGTATCTCCGGCGCTGCCGCCTGTAGCTTGAAAACGACCGTTCGCGCCCCCATTTCCCTACACGTGAGATCGGTCACAGCGCGTGAACCGGGATGTCCTGACAATGTCAACCAGACAGGCGGGGCTGACGTTGTTCCAGGACAAGAGGCAGCCATGATGAACATCATCTACAGCAGCGACAATTACTACGTGGTGGAATACCCCGCGCAGCACGGCTACGAGCTGGTGGACAAGCACGGCCGGCGCGGGACGTTCTTCCAGGGCGATGTCGCGGACCGTTTCGGGCAGTCGCTGCAGGCCGCCGTCGCCGAAGATGCCTCCATCGAGCGCGTGGACGAGTTCCTCGACAGCTTCGACGTCCTGCTCAACCAGCCGCTGGTCGTCCACTAGCCGGCGCGTCCGCGCCGCCAGAATAGCGTGAGTAGTAAGTAGTGAGCGGAATTACCGCTCACGCCTCATCGCGTCACGAACTACCGCGTCACGCCTCATCGCGTCACGCCGTATCGTGTCACGCTTCCTCAAAAACGTGACCAGCCGGGCTCGTCGCGATCGAGCATGCGCTTGATGGCCGCGAAGTGCAGTTCCGCCTGCGCGGAATCCTGCGCCATCTGGGCAGCGGTCAGCCCGGCGATCCGCTCGGGGACCACGCGCAGCGGCTTGCCGGTTCCTGTCGCCAGCACCTGGAGCATGCAGGCGCGCTCCAGGTAGTAGAGATCGTCGAAGGCCGCCGCCATGGTCGGACCGCAGACGATCACGCCGTGGTTGGCTAGGAACAGCACGTCGGCGTCCTTCGCCAGAGCGCACATGCGGTTGCCCTCCGCCTCGTCCAGCGCCAGGCCGTTGTAGTTGTCGTCGTACGCGACCCGCCCATGAAACTTGAGCGAGTTCTGGCTGGCCCACTCGAGGCGCCCGCCGTGCACGACGGTGAGCGTGGTGGCGTACGGCATGTGGGTGTGCAGCACGCATTTCGCGGTACGCTTGGAGCGGTGCATGGCGCCGTGGATGAAGAACGCGGTGGGTTCCACGGCGTGGCGGCCGGTGACCCTGCGGCCGGCGGCGTCCACGACGACCAGGTCGCCGGGCGTGACCTCGGACCAGTGCAGTCCCAGGGGGTTGATCAGGAAGTGGCCCGCCCGCCCGGGAATCTCCATGCTGAAATGGTTGCAGATACCCTCGCCGAAGCCGAGGCGGTTGGCCCCCCGCAGCGCCGCCGCGAGATCAAGGCGCGCTTCGAGCTCCGGCTTTTCGGGTTTCATGGTCCAGTCACGATCCGCGAGGCACGAGCCGCCAGCTTATGCGCCCGCCTGGCGATCACTTTCCCTGATGACCCATGGCGCGGGAGATTCTTTCGGCGGTCTGGCGCACCTGCGGCGCCCACGCCCGGTTGAGGCGGTCGGAAGGGGCGGAAACGGACAGCCCGGCGACCAGCCGGCCGTCGTCATTGAAGATGCCGGCGCCTATGCAGGAGACGCCTTTCTCCGCTTCCTCGTTGTCGAAGGCATAGCCCTGGCGCCGGATCTTCTCGATTTCCTTCATGAAGGCGTCGGTGTCGGTCAGCGTGTTCTCGGTGAACCGCGGGAGGCCGGTGCGGCGCGCGTAGTCGGCGCACTTGTCGGGGCCGTCCTCGGCGAGAAAGAGCTTGCCTACCGCGGTGATGTGCAGCGGCGCGCGCGCGCCGATGATCTGCACCACCCGCATCATGGAATGGGTGTCCGCCGTGCGCTCGATATACACCACTTCGTCGTCGTGGCGCACTGACAGGTTGACTGTCTCCCCCAGCTCCTCGTGCAGGCGATGCATGTGGGCCAGTGCTTCCTGGCGCACATTGATGCGGGACTTCACGAGATTCCCCAGCTCGAGCAGCCGGATGCCGAGCCGGTAAGTGCCCGGCTCGATGCGGTCCACCAGCCGGTTTTCCACCATGACCGCGAGGATCCGGTGGGCCGTGGATGGGTGCAGCCGGGTCTCCGCAGCCAGTTGCTTGAGATTGACCGGTGTCACATGGCGGGAAAGCGCCGCGAGCAGGCTCATCATGCGCTGGATGACCTGGATCGAGGACTTCGTTTCTTTTTGTTGTGCCACGGCAGGGGGTTGCTCTGGATTTCGGCGGCCGATTTTACAATATGAAATCGCCGGCAACAACAAAAACGGCGCGTTGGGGCCGTATTCGCGGCCCTGTCATAGGTATAGCCGGTAATACATTGTTTTTGCTATAATATGAGGCTCCCCTGCCCGATTCGTACTGCACGCACGTCCATGAGCAAGTCAGCAACTCTTTCTCGCACCCGCAACGGCAACGGCCGGAACGGCAATGGCCGTGCCGCCGGCGGCCGGATCGGCAACGGCCGCAATGGCAACGGACGTGGCGCGGCATCCGCGATCGCGGCCGCGCCCGAAGTAAAAAACTACATCACGCCGCATGGTTACGCGCGGCTCAAGGCCGAGCTCACCAAGCTGCACGATGTCGAGCGGCCCGAGCTGGTCAAGACCATAGCCTGGGCGGCCTCCAACGGCGACCGCTCCGAGAACGGCGACTACATCTACGGCAAGAAGCGCCTGCGCGAGATCGACCGCCGCATCCACTACCTGAACAAGCGCCTCGACAGCGCAGAAGTCGTGGACCCGGTGCGGCGCGGCGATTCCGTCCAGATCTTCTTCGGCGCGACGGTCACTTACGCGTATGTGAGGGGCGGTCGCGAGGAACGCACGATCACCATCGTCGGCGTGGACGAGGTGGACGTGAAGCGCGGCCAGGTGAGCTGGCTTTCCCCGATCGCCCGGGCGCTGCTCAAGAAGCGCTCCGGCGATGTCGTCACGCTGGCCACCCCGGCCGGCGAGGCCGAGATCGAGATCATCGGCGTCAAGTACGGCGGAGGATAGGAACAAGGGGGCACGGCCCCCTTGTGATCCCCCACTCCAGCGAACAGAGGAGTGGAACAAGGGGGCACGCCCCCTTGTCATCCCCCACCCCAGTTTTAAGTCAGGGATTGTAGGAACAAGGGGCACGCCCCCTTGTCATCCCCCACTCCAGACGAGGCCGCCGTGAGGCGGCCTTTCTTTTCCCGTCAGTTTCTCGAGGCGGCGGTTCGTCCGGCCGGTGTTACCATTTGATCACGTCGGCTCGCGCCCGCGCCGCCGGCGAACGACCGCCATTCCCGTGACCGTCTCGTTCTTCACCGCAGCCCTTTCCGCCTGGCGCGCCGCCCATGTCGCCGTCCCGGACCTGCACGCGGACGACATGCCGCTCGACTCGATGGTCAAGCTCAGCATCAAGGCGGTACCCGACGCGCGTACCGCGGAGAACCTGGGCGCCGAACGCGAGGGCACCGGGGTGGTGTTCGGCGAGAAGGGCCTGATCCTCACTATCGGCTACCTGATCCTCGAGGCGGGCTCCATTCTCGTGGTGGCGGGCGACGGCCGGGTCTACCCGGCGAACGTGATCGGCTACGACCACGCCACCGGATTCGGCGTGCTGCGGGCAGGCATCGACTGCCGTCCGCTCGAGCTGGGCAGCTCGGCCGACGTGCGGGAACTGGCCACCATGGTCGTTTCGGCCCACGGCGCCGCCGGCGGCGCGTCACGCGCCTGCGTCGTTTCCCGGCGCCGTTTCACCGGCTGGTGGGAGTACATGATCGAGGGCGGCATCTTCACCGCCCCGCCGCGCTTCGAGCACAGCGGGGCGGGCCTCCTGAACGCCGAGGGCAGACTGGTGGGCATCGGCTCGCTGTGGGTGAGCGACGCGCTTGAAGTCGGCGCGGCGTTTCCCGGCAACATGTTCGTTCCCGTGGATCTCCTGAAGCCGCTGCTCGGCGACCTGCTCGCGACCGGCCGGCGGCGCGAGGCGCCGCGGCCCTGGCTCGGCGTGTACTCGGAAGAGATCCAGGGACACGTCGTGGTGACCCGGGTCCTTCCCGAATCGCCTGCGCACCAGGCGGGCCTCGCGCGCGGCGACATCATTCTCGGCGTGGGCGGCCAGGCGGTGGGAAAGCAGAGCGAGTTCTACCAGCGGCTCTGGTCCAGCGGCGACGCCGGGGCGGCGGTCGTGCTGCACGTCCTGCATAACAAGGCCGTCCGGCAGCTTACCGTCCACTCCATGGACCGCATGGCATTTTTGCGGCCCTGGCGCGCCTGAGCCGGCGACGGGTCGCCGGCGAAGGGCGTGAATGGTGAATGGTGAATAGTGAGTAGTGAATGGACTAACAACGCGCACTGCTCACCAATCACGAATCACCAATCACGCTTTTGAACCGGAAATGCGCGTCGGCCTCTTCGTCACCTGTCTCGTGGACCTGATGCGGCCGCGCATCGGCTTCGCCGCGATCCGGCTGCTCGAGGCCGCTGGATGCGAGGTCGTCGTCCCGGGATCCCAGACGTGCTGCGGGCAGCCTGCGTACAACTCCGGCGACCGCGCCTCGGCTCTCGCGCTGGCGCGCAAGTTGCTGGACGAGTTCGAGGGCCTCGAATACGTCGTCGTGCCGTCCGGCTCGTGCGCCGGCATGATCCGGACCCACTTTCCCGATCTCTTGAGGAACGACCCCGCCGACCGGCAGCGCTGCGAGAGTTTGTGTGCCCGAACCCACGAGCTCTCCGATTTCCTGGTCAATGTCCTGAAGGCGCAAAGCGTGCCGGGGTCGTTCCGCGGCACCGTGACCTATCACGATTCCTGCTCGGGGCTGCGCGAGCTGGGGATCAAGGCGCAGCCGCGCGCGCTGCTTGCGAAGGTGCCGGGACTCGCCCTGCGGGAGATGAACGAGGCCGAAACCTGCTGCGGCTTCGGCGGCACCTTCGCCGTGAAATTCGGCGAGATTTCCAGCCACATCGCCGAGAGGAAGTGCGCGAATATCGCGGCGAGCGGGGCGGATGCCGTCGTCCTCGGAGACCTCGGCTGCATGCTCAACATCGAGGGGCGCCTGCGCCGCCGCGGGGATACGAAGACCAAGGTGCTGCACGTCGCCGAGGTCCTCGCAGGCGAGGAAACGCAACCGCAGATAAACGCAGATAAACGCGGATAAAGTCAAAGACACACGCCTGATACACTCCAAAACTGATTTATCGTTCGTCGGTGGCCAATATGTTTTTTGAATTATCGGCGTCCATCGGCGTTGATCGGCGGCTAATGTTGTTTTTGGTATTTTCGAATCACGAATCACGAATCACACCTCATGAAAATAGCCATGATGGGTTCCGGCGGGGTCGGCGGCCTGATCGGCGCCCGCCTTGCACATGTTGGTTGCGACGTTTCTTTCGTCGCGCGCGGCGCGCATCTGGCAGCCATGCGCGAGCACGGCCTCAAGCTCGAAA
>JBIOVQ010000105.1:0-5080 GCA_044867805.1 Burkholderiales bacterium
TTCCCGCGTAATGGCCGTCCTTCACGTAGCGCAGGAAATTCTCGACCGTGGCCGGCGCTTTGTCGGGATAAAGCTCGATGAGGATCGCGCCCATGCTGGTCTTCATTTCGACCTGCGGATTCGCCGCTCCCAGGTGGGTGGACGCGAGCAGGACAAATAAGGTCACGAGAGTTCTAAGCATAGGCAGGGGGAAAGCGGCGAATAAATGGAGAACAATTAGGCGCTGCTTGAGACCACTGGATCGGTCTCAAGCAGCGCCCTCGTGCAGGATGCGCCACGCGCCGTTTTCCCTGATCCAGTACTGGCGCTTGCGCATCTGGCTCGCGAGGTTGCTGCTCGAGTAATCCTGGTCGAAGCTGACCACGGCGAGATCGCTCCGCCCGGGGTAGAGGAAGATGCTGGTGCGGTCGAGCTTGATCTTGATCCAGGTCTTGCCCGCGTTCACCTTGTGCTTTTGCTCCGCCCACTGCGCGTAGCGCGTCTTGCCGGAGGCGAAGTTTTTCGAATAGTAGGCGAGGTACTTGCCGGTGTCGCGGCTCTCCCAGTCGCGCCGCCAGTCTTCGACGCGCTGCGCTAGCTCCTGGCGCAGCGGGCGCAGGGCGCCGGGCGCGATCCAGTCCACGCCGTCGGCGATGATGACGGGCGTCAGGCCGATCTGCACGCTGCGGGAGAGGGCCGCGAAGTCCTCGTTGGTGAGCGCCACGCAGCCGTTGCTTGCCCGCGGCGGCCGGCTGTAGGTGTCGAAGGGCACTCCGTGCAGCCAGATGCCGTAGCCGTTGCGTCCCTCCCGGCGGTCCCATTCGTTGGGGTAGCTGATCGGCAGCGCCCCCGCCCCGTATTGCTCGGCGAGCTTGCCGTATATCCGGTTCAGCTTCTGGCGGGTGAGGGTGCCGGTGACGTGATAGACCCCGAGCGGAGTCTTGTTGTCGCCCACCCTGTACTTGTCCGTGCCGCTCTTGCCGATGCTGACATAGTAGTCGGTGACGTAGCTCGCCTCTCCGCCGCGGTTCTCGAACACGTAGAGCGTGGAGCGGGCGGTATCCACGACCAGCGCGTGGCGCTGGTCGGGCTGCATCTGCACCATGTAGACTGGGACACGGTCCGCGGGGCGCGGCTGCTGCATGCGTGCGAGCCGGGCGCGGGCCTCTTCACGCAGATCGTCGAGATCGCCGCGCGCCGCCCCGGGCGCGTTGCCCACGGTGGCGAGCGGCCGCGCGCGCGCCAGGAGGAGGTCGCCCTTGATGAGGTGAGCGAGCCGGAAATTGGGGTAGGCGCCGATGACCTTGTCGATCTCGGACGCGGCCGCGTCGAGCCGCTTGTTGCTCACTTCGTGCAGCGTTCTCGCGAGCTGGGCATCAGGCCCGTTCGATGCAAGGGCCCCGTTGATCGCCGCGACCGGCGCGGCACTGGCCGAGGGTGCCGACACAACTTGTGCCGTGCGGCCGCTCATGACGAGGGCAACCGCGCCGGCCGCCACTGCGAGCGTCGCGGCGGCATAGCGCACCGGGCGCGAGCGCAGCAGCGCGGGTGGCATCAGCCGCCCACCTTTTCCTGCTGTATGAGCCACTTGTCTCCCGCCTTGACCATGACCAGCGTCTTGGTGCTGGAGGAGTTGAGTGTGTCCGAGCGGTAGTTCTGGCGGAACGTCACCCTGACCCGATTATTCTCGGTGAATACGACCTTGGGTGACTCGATGAGGACCTGGATCTTGCGCGGCTTGGCGATGCGCGCCTTGCGCTGGGACTCCCACGCCTTGCGGGGTTCGCCATTGGGCGTCTGGAAATCGGACGCATAGAGAGCGAGGTAGCCCTCGACGTCGTTGCCGGACCAGGCTTGGGCCCATTCATTGACCGCCTTGAGGACTTCGTCCGGATTGCGCGCAGGTTGGGCGGCCTCCTTGGGTGCGGGCTTTGCGGCCGCGGGCACCGCCTTGTCCGAAGCCTTCGATGCCGGCGGCGCGACGGCAACTTTCTCCGCCGGCTTCGGCGTCACGGCGGCAATTTTCTCCGCTGCCTTCGGCGTTGCGACTGCCACTTTCGCCTGGGGCTCGGCCTTGCCGGTGACGGCGGGTTTGGGCGCGAGGGGACTCGCGGAGAACAGGTCCTTGATCAGGTTGAGCTTGGTTTGTGCCGCGGTATTGCCTTTGTCCAGCTGCAGCGCCTTGTCGTAGGCCTGGCTCGCCATCTTGGCGTAGATGTCGCCGAGGTTCTCGTGCGCGGTGGCATAGCTCGGATGGGTGCGGATAGCCATCTCGAGCGCGGAGCGCGCCTTGTCGTACTGGCCCTGCGAGGCATAGAGCACGGCCAGGTTGTTGTAGGGCTCGGGAAGCTCCGGGAAATCCTGGGTAAGGCCGGTGAAGACCGCGATCGCGTCGTTCGGCTTTTTCTGCTCCGCCAGTATGATCCCTTTCAGGAAGCGCCCGCGCGCGTCCTTGGGGCGGGTCTTGAGATAGGCGTCGACGCGCTCGGACGCACGGTCCAGCTGCCCCTGCTTGAACGCCTGATGGGCCTCCTGAAGCTCGTCGGTCTGGGCGCCCGGCGCGACGGTGCTGAGCCCTGCTATCAGCAGCGCGCATGCGATGTGGTACCAGCGCAAAGAGGGCGAGAGCATTGTGCTACAATTTTCCGAGGGCTCAGTGGTTTAGTCGCTAAATCCTAGAAATTTTACCAAGAACACCGGGCAATTAAAACTGGGATTCCCGCAGCACCCCCGGCGTAGTCCCGCCTGCCAGACCGGCGTCGGCCGGCCCGGGGAGGCCGGCCGGGATGCCGGCGGCCGGTTCCGGGCCATGCTGAGAATCCATAACCCGCTTTCCCGCGACAAGCAGGACTTTGTTCCCATGCGCCCCGGCCTCGGTCGAGCGACGCGCCTTGCTCTCGGTCTCGCGCAGCGTGGTGCGGAGCAAGGCGCAGCGCCCGCCAAGGAGACGCTGGCAACTCGCAATGCGCGTTCGGAGGGCGTTGGTGCGGGACGCGTGAAGACATCGTGCTGAAGATCCACAACTCGCTAATGCGTGAGAAACAAGAGTTTGTCCCGATGCGCACCGGCCTCGGTCTCGCGGAGCGTGGTGCGGGACGGGGCGCGAGCGGCCGACACTCCGACGATGATATTTTCGAACTTGCTATCGGAGGCCGCCCGGGGCGCAAGGCCCGGCGATAATCGGTCGTGCTGAAAATCTACAACTCACTGGCGCGCGAGAAGCAAGACTTTGTTCCGATTGAGCCGGGCCGTGTGCGCATGTACGTCTGCGGCATGACCGTGTACGACTACTGCCACCTCGGGCACGCGCGCGTGATGCTGGTGTTCGACATCGTGCGGCGCTGGCTGCGGTCCGCGGGCTACGCCGTCACCTACGTGCGCAACATCACCGACATCGACGACAAGATCATCAAGCGCGCGCAGGAAAACAACGAGAAGATCGACGCCCTGACCGCGCGCTTCATCCAGGCCATGAACGAGGACAACGCGGCGCTCGGGGTGGAGAAGCCGGACTTCGAGCCGCGCGCCACCGAGCACGTTCCAGGCATGGTGAAGATGATCGAGGCGCTCGAGCGCCGCGGGCTCGCCTACCCGGCGGCGAACGGCGACGTCAACTACTCGGTGCGGAAATTCCCCGGCTACGGCAAGCTCTCCGGCAAGTCGCTCGACGAGCTGCACGCCGGCGAGCGCGTGGAAGTCGACATCACCAAGCAGGACCCTTTCGATTTCGTCCTGTGGAAGCGCGCCAAGGAGGGGGAGCCATCGTGGGATTCGCCCTGGGGCAGGGGGCGCCCCGGCTGGCACATCGAGTGCTCGGTGATGTCGAGCGCGCTGCTGGGGACGCACTTCGACATTCACGGCGGCGGCCAGGACCTCCAATTTCCCCATCACGAGAACGAGATCGCGCAGTCGGAAGGCGCGAACCAGTCGCCGTTCGTGAACTACTGGATGCACAACGGCTTCGTGCGGGTGCAGAAAGGGGAAATGAGCGAAAAGATGTCGAAGTCGCTCGGCAATTTCTTCACCGTGCGCGAGGTGCTCGCGCACTATGACGCCGAGGTGATCCGCTTTTTCATCATCCGGGCGCACTACCGCAGCCCCGTCAGCTACTCCGACCAGCACCTGGAGGACGCGAAGCATGCGCTCACGCGGCTCTACACGGCGCTCAAGAACCAACCGGGCGAGGCGGGCGAGGTGGATTGGAGCGATCCCCGCGCGCAACGCTTCCGCGAGGCGATGAACGACGATTTCAACACCCCCGAAGCTGTCGCCGTGCTGTTCGACCTCGCGAACGAGATCAATAGGGGTGGCTCGGGAAAGGACGCGCGGCTGTTGAAGTCGCTCGCTGCGACGCTCGGCTTGCTGCAGCGGGAGCCCCACGAGTTCCTGCAGGCGCTGCCGGCGGGCGAGGGGCTCACGCCGCGGAGAATCGAGGAGCTCATCGCCGCCCGCAATGCCGCGCGCACGGCGAAAAGCTTCGCGGAGGCCGACCGGATCCGCAAGGAATTGCTGGACGCCGGCATTGTCCTCGAAGATGGTCCGAACGGAACGACCTGGCGCCGCGCCTGACCGGGCTGAGCACGGATGAGCAAGATAGCGGAAATCAGGACGTTTCCCATCTCGGTGCCGCTGAAGAAGACGCTGTGGACAGCGCACGAAGAGCTCAAGGACTCGAGCCTGATCCTGGTGGAGGTGCGCACCGACGACGGGATCGCGGGCTATGGGCAGATCCACGGCTCGCCTCAGAAAGGCATCTGCGAGTGGGTCGCGCGCCTGGGCGAAGTCGCCCGCGGCATGGAGGCCACGGCCAACGTGGCGGTGTGGGAGAAGCTCTTCTCCCTCACCACGCCGCGGCCCGGCGGCATGGGCGGGCGGGACGGCCTGCCGCCGCCGCTGCCGCGCAGCGCGCGTTCCCAGATCATGGCCGCGATCGCGGGGATCGATATCGCGCTGTGGGACATCCGTGGCAAGGCGGCCGGCATGCCGGTTTACCGGCTACTGGGG
Source organism: Burkholderiales bacterium (assembly GCA_044867805.1). Taxonomy (GTDB): domain Bacteria; phylum Pseudomonadota; class Gammaproteobacteria; order Burkholderiales; family SG8-41; genus SG8-41. The sequence continues at coordinate 4,984 of JBIOVQ010000105.1, forward strand.
GCGGAGAAGCGGCCGATCTTCACCTACGCCACCGGCGGCTATTACCAGCTGGGCGAGCCGGACCGGGTTTATGCCGACGAGCTCGCCGGCTTCGTCG
>JBIOVQ010000106.1:0-8227 GCA_044867805.1 Burkholderiales bacterium
AGTCGATGCTGCCCTCGATCAGGCTGCCCTTGCAGGTGCCGCAGACGCCGCTGCGGCAGCCGTAGGCGATGACGATGCCCTCGCGCAGCGCCGCCGCCAGCACGGTTTCGCCGTCGTTGACGGTGAAGTTGTGCCCGCTCGATTGGATGGTGACTTGATGAGGCATGGTGGGAGCAGACGCCGCGGGCGGCCTGCTTCTTTAGGCTAGAATCTTCTCATGAAACTCAAACGGGGCGGCAGTTTAGCACGGCGCCTGGCCCCGATATGCGCAGGGATGAAGTCGGGATGGATGAAGTCATCGTCGTCCTGACGAATCTGCCCGACCGGGACGCGGCGCTGAAGCTTGCGCAGGACCTGATCACGCGCCGGCTGGCCGCCTGCGTCAACGTGCTCGCGTCGTGCACATCGGTGTACCGCTGGAAGGGCGAGACGGAGACGGCGGTGGAAGTCCCGGTGCTGATCAAGACGAGGGCGGAGCGCTACGCCGAGGTGGAAGCGGCGATACGCACGCTGCATCCCTATGAACTTCCGGAAATCATCGCGGTCCCAGCGGTGCGCGGCCTCGGAGATTACCTGCAGTGGGTGTCCGATGAGACCAGCATCGCCATAACCCCGTGATTCCGCAGTTCCGCCACCCCATGCGATTCGCGCTGATCCTCCTGCTGATGTTCGCGGGCCTCGCGCACGGAGCGGAGCCGGAGCTGCTCGAGCCCGACAAGGCGTTTCGCTTTTCGGCGCAGATCAGGGATGCGCGCTCGATCGAGGTCAACTACCGCATCGCCCCCGGCTACTACCTCTACCGTGACAAGTTTCGCTTCGCCATCGTGCCCGCGGACGCGAAGCTCGGAGCGGCGCAGCTTCCCGAAGGTCGCAAGCATCGCGACGAGTTCTTTGGCGAGGTCGAGACCTACCGTGGCGACCTGCGCATCGTGCTGCCGTTCGAGCTCGACGGCGCCTTCCCCCCGGCGCTCAGCCTGACCGCGCTGTCGCAGGGCTGCGCGGACGTCGGCGTGTGCTACGTGCCGCACGAGCAGAAGGCGGAGCTGCGGCTGGCCGCCGCCGGGAGCGCGCCGGGCGACGTCTCGTTCGGCCAGCTCTTCGGGCTGCAGCAGGGGCCGGCCGGAGCGGATGACGCGCGCATCGCCCGCGTGTTCGAAGGCGGCTTCTGGCTGGTGGTCGCGTTCTTCTTCGGTTGCGGCCTGCTGCTCTCGTTCACGCCGTGCGTGCTGCCGATGGTGCCTATCCTCTCGGGAGTGATCGCCGGCGCGGGAGGTACCGTGACCCGCACCAGGGGTTTCCTGCTTGCGGCGGTCTATGTACTCGGTATGGCGATCACCTATGCCGTCGCGGGCGTGGCGGCGGGTCTGTCCGGGGCGATGCTCTCCGCCACGCTGCAAAGCCCTTGGGTGCTGGGAGCGTTCGCGGCGGTGTTCGTCGCGCTCGCCGGCGCCATGTTCGGCCTCTACGAGCTGCAGCTGCCCGTCGTGCTGCAAAGCCGCATCGCCGCGGCGAGCAGCCGGCTGCACGGCGGGCACCTCGCGGGGGTTTTTTCGATGGGCGTGCTGGCCGCGCTGATCATCGGGCCGTGCGTGGCGGCGCCGCTGGCCGGGGCGCTGCTCTACATCGGCCAGAGCCGTGATGTCGTTCTCGGGGGGAGCGCATTGTTCGCCATGGCGCTCGGCATGGGGGTGCCGCTTCTCGCCGTGGGTGCCTCGGCCGGCGCGCTGCTGCCCAGGGCGGGGCCGTGGATGGGGACCGTGAACCGCTTCCTCGGCTCGCTGCTGCTCGCGGTGGCGATCTACCTCGTCTCCCCCTTCCTCCCGCTCCCGGTGCAGATGTTCCTGTGGGCTGCGCTCCTGATCGTGACGGCGATCTTTCTGCGCGCGATCGATCCCCTGCCGCCGGACGCGCACGGCTTCCTGCGGTTTGCGAAAGGCCTCGGCATCATCGCGCTCGTGGCGGGCGTCGCCTACCTGGTCGGCGCGTTCTCGGGCGCGCGCGACCTGCTGCAGCCGCTCTCGGGGCTGCGGGTCGCCGCCGGGGAAAGCGGGCATGCGGAAACGCCGTTCGTGCGGGTCAACAACGCGGCCGAGCTCGACGCCCGCATCCGGGAGGCGGCCGGCCGGCCGGTCATGCTGGATTTCTACGCCGACTGGTGCGTCTCGTGCAAGGAGATGGAGCGCTTCACCTTCAGCGATGAGCGCGTGCGGACGCGCTTTCGCGACATGGTGCTGCTGCAGGCCGATGTCACCGCCAACAACGCGGACCACCTCGCGCTGCTCAAGCGCTTCCGCCTTTTCGGGCCGCCCGGCATCGTCTTCTTCGACCGCGAAGGGCGCGAGATCCGCGGACTGCGGGTGATCGGCTACCAGAGCGCGGACCGCTTCGTGGTCGCCCTCGACCAGGCGCTCAATTTCCGGTGAGGAAGCCGCACGCCATCGCGTTGATCGCGGCCGTGGCCATCATGGCCGCGGCCGCCGGCTACCATGGGTGGTCATTCAGAGCAGCCGCCCAGCGGGAAGCGGCTTCGCGCGCGGTAGCCGACCGTGTGTTTGCGGCGCGGCTCATCAACCCGCAGGGCGAGGCGCCGACGCTCGAGCAATGGCGCGGGCGAGTCCTGGTGGTCAATTTCTGGGCCACCTGGTGCGCGCCGTGCCGGGAGGAGATCCCGGTGTTCGTCAGGCTGCAGGAGCGCCATGGCCCCCGCGGCCTCCAGTTCGTGGGCATCGCCTTCGACCAGCCGGACAAGGTGGCGGAATTTGCCCGTGAATTCCGCGTCAACTACCCCCTGTTGCTCGGGGGTCTCGATACGATGGACCTGCTGCGGGAGGCCGGCAACCGGGCGGGGGTGCTGCCCTATACTCTGGTCATCGACCGGCAGGGTAAAGTGGTCAGCCGCGAGCCCGGAGGACTCAAGGAATCCAGGCTGGAGAACCTGGTCCAGCCGCTACTTTGAGACTTGGCCTCTGCTACCGCGTGGAGCGAGGCAGTTTTTTGTCTAATGCTTTGATTCGAAAGCATTTAGGCTGAGGCCGGGGGCTCAAGAGGCCAGCCCCTCAGGGGTTCCTGATATTTCCGGCAATCTGACGCTAACTTCGGTTAATTGCTGGACAATTTCACGGAAAGTGGGCAAACTGCCGCCCACCTAGGGTAGCCAGCGGACCTTGGCCGGTGCGGTCCGCCATCCAAAACCAACGATCATGGCAGGCGCCCGCAACATACTGGTCATCAACGGCCCGAACCTGAACCTGCTCGGCGCGCGCGAAACCGAGCACTACGGGAAGGACACCCTCAAGACCATCCTGGCCCGCCTCGGGCGGCGGGCGAGAGACGCCAAAGCGCGGCTCGCCACCTACCAGAGCAATTCCGAATCGGCCCTCGTGGAGCGCATCCAGCAGGCGCGCGGCGAGGGGGTGGACTTCATCATCATCAATCCGGCCGCCTATACCCATACCAGCGTGGCGATGCGCGATGCGCTGGCGGCGGTGGGCATTCCCTTCGTCGAGGTCCACCTTTCCAACGTATTCGCGCGGGAGTCCTTCCGCCGCGAATCGTATTTCACCGATCTCGCCGTGGGCATCGTGAGCGGCCTCGGCGCCAAGGGCTACGAGCTGGCCCTGGAATTCGCCCTCCAGTACTCCAGGAAAAGGTAGCTTCTACTCATGGACCTGCGCAAGCTGAAGTCGCTGATCGACCTGGTCCAGCAATCGGGCATCGCCGAGCTGGAGATCACCGAGGGCGAGGAAAAGGTCCGGATCAGCCGCGGCGGCGTGACGGCGGCGCCGCAGGCGGTGCCGGTGGCCCAGGTGGTGAACCTGCCGCAAGCGCAGGTGGCGGGGCCGGCGCCATCAGCGGCGGCCGGAGCACCGGCGGGGCCGGAAGGCGACGCCGCGGCCGCGCCCGAGGGCCATGTCATCCGCTCGCCCATGGTCGGCACGTTCTATCGCTCGCCCGCACCGGGCGCCAAGGTCTTCGTCGAGGTGGGGCAGGCGGTCAAGGCGGGGGACACGCTGTGCGTCATCGAAGCCATGAAGCTGCTGAACGAGATCGAAGCCGACCGCGATGGCGTGGTCAAGGCGATACTCGTCGAAAACGGGCAACCTGTTGAATACGGTGAACCGCTGTTCATCCTCGGCTAACGCCGGGAGAGGCGTGATTGGTGATTAGTGATTAGTGAATAGGGGCCGCCCGCGGGGGAGAACCGGCTCACGCTCGGGCCCAATCACCAATCACTAATCACTATTCACGCAGTTCGGGAAGTGTTCGAGAAGATCCTCATAGCCAACCGCGGCGAGGTGGCGCTGCGCGTCCAGCGCGCCTGCCGCGAGCTCGGCATCAAGACGGTGGTGGTGCACTCGGAAGCCGACCGCGAGGCGAAGTACGTGAAGCTCGCGGACGAATCGGTGTGCATCGGGCCGCCGCCGTCCGCGAACAGCTACCTCAACATCCCGGCCATCATCAGCGCCGCGGAGGTGACCGACGCCGAGGCGATCCACCCGGGCTGGGGCTTCCTGGCGGAAAACGCCGATTTCGCCGAGCGCGTGGAGCAGAGCGGCTTCGTCTTCATCGGCCCCAAGGCCGAGACCATCCGCCTGCTGGGCGACAAGGTGAACGCCAAGATCGCGATGAAGAAGGCCGGGCTGCCGGTGGTGCCGGGCGTGGACGATCCGCTGCCGCAGGAGCCGAACGAAGTGGTGCGGATCTCGCGCTCCATCGGCTACCCGGTGATCATCAAGGCCGCCGGCGGCGGCGGCGGGCGCGGCATGCGGGTGGTGCACACCGAGGCGGCGCTGCTCACAGCGGTGCAGACGACGCGCGCGGAGGCGCAGGCGGCGTTCGGCAATTCCACCGTGTACGTCGAGAAGTACCTCGAAAATCCCCGCCATATCGAGTTCCAGGTGCTCGCCGACCGGTTCCGCAACGCCGTCCACCTGGGCGAGCGCGACTGCTCGATGCAGCGGCGGCACCAGAAGGTGCTGGAAGAGGCGCCCGCGCTGCACCTCAATTCGCGCAGCCGTTTTCGCATCGCGGAGCGCTGCGCTGACGCCGCGCGCAAGCTCGGCTACGAGGGGGCGGCCACCTTCGAGTTTCTCTACGAGGGCGGGGAGTTCTATTTCATCGAGATCAACACCCGCCTGCAGGTGGAGCACCCGGTCACCGAGCTCATCACCGGCATCGATATCGTGCAGCAGCAGATCCGCATCGCCGCCGGCGAGAAGCTCGGCATCCGGCAGCGCGACGTCGAGTTCCACGGCCACGCCATCGAATGCCGCATCAACGCCGAGGATCCCTACCGCTTCACGCCGTCGCCGGGGCGCATCACTTCCTATCACATGCCCGGCGGCCCCGGGATCCGGGTCGACTCGCACGCCTACAACGGCTATTTCATGCCGCCCCATTACGATTCGCTGCTGGGCAAGATCATCGCCTACGGCGACACGCGCGAGCAGGCGGTGGCGCGGCTGAGCATCGCGTTGTCCGAGACGGTGATCGAGGGCATCAAGACCAGCATCCCGCTGCACCAGGAGCTGCTGCAGGACGCCGCCTTCCTGAGCGGCGGCACCAGCATCCACTACCTCGAGGAGAAGCTCGCCAAGCTGGCCCGGGAGGAGTGATCAGGAGGCAATAGCTCCAGCGGTGGGATACTCAGTCACCTAATCACTCAATCACCCAGTCACTCCCGTATGGCCTGGCGCTCCGTCTCCTTCGAAGTGGCGGCTGCCGACGTCGAGGCGATGGCTGATGCGCTGCTCGAAGCCGGGGCGGCCAGCGTCGACGTGGCCGACGCCGGCGCGGGCTCCGCGACCGAGCAGGCGATATATGCCGAGGCCGGCGCGGATTCCGCCCGCCCCTGGCGCCGCAGCCGGGTCAGCGCGCTGTTCGACGCAGGCGCCGATATCGCCATGCTGCTCGCCGGTGCGTGTGCGCGCGCAGGCGTTCCCCTGCCGCGCTACGAGGTCCGGCCGGTCGCCGAGCGCGACTGGGTCCAGGCTTCCCGGGATCAGTTCGCGCCGATACGCATTTCGCCGCGACTGTGGATCGTTCCAAGCTGGCACACTGCGCCCGATCCGCATGCCGTCAATATCCGGCTCGATCCGGGCGTCGCCTTCGGCAGCGGCAGCCATCCGTCCACGCGCTTGTGCCTGCTCTGGCTCGAACGCGTGATCCGGGGCGGCGAGGCGGTGCTCGACTATGGCTGCGGCTCGGGCGTGCTCGCCGTCGCCGCGATGAAGCTCGGCGCGGCGAGCGCAGTGGGCGTCGATATCGACGAGCAGGCGCTGCTTGCAGCGCGCCGCAATGCTATGCACAATCAGGTGCAGGCAACTTTTCACAGCGCCGCCGAAGTCGTCCGGCGGCCGGCCCGGATCGTGGTCGCCAACATCCTCGCCCATCCCCTGGTGGTGCTCGCGCCGCTGTTCGCGCGGCTCACGGCGCCGCGCGGCCGCCTGGCGCTCGCCGGCCTGCTCGCCCAGCAGGCGGGCGAGGTGCGCGGCGCGTACGAGCCGTGGTTCGATTTCGCCGCGCCCGAAGAGGAGGAGGGCTGGACGCTGTTGAGCGGGGTTCGCCGGACGGAATGATGACGACTGGCAGCATGGTCACGAAATGCCCGGCATGCGACACCGTGTTCCGGGTCACGCCGGAGCAATTGCAGGCGCGAGCAGGCAAGGTCCGGTGCGGTCGCTGCATGACCGTGTTCGACGGCGCCAAGGCGGCGGCGACGGTGGCGAAAGGAGCGCAGGAACAGGCTGCCCTTGCGCTCGAGCCGGCGGGGCCCGCGCCGGCCGCGCCGCCGCCGGCGCGCGCCACCGAGCCTCTGTACGAGGACAAGGACTTCGGCCCCGCGCCGCGGCAGCTTGCGCTCGACGACCTGTACCCGCCCGAGGAGCCGCGCCCGTCGGCCAGCCGCTGGTGGGCGGTCGCGGCCGTGCTGATGGCGTTCTTGCTCGCGGCGCAGGCGGCTTATTTCTACCGCTCCGACCTGGCGACGCAGTACCCCGGGCTCAAGCCCCACCTCGTCCGGTTGTGCGAAGCGCTTCGCTGCAAGGTGCTGCTGCCGCAGCGCCCGAAGCAGATCGCGATCGAGGCTTCCGATCTGCAGGTGGAGGACCCGGCGCGGCCGGGGCTCATCCAGCTTACCGCGACGCTGCGCAATCACGCCGGGCATGACATCGCGTATCCCGCGGTCGACCTGGTCCTCACCAACACCAAGGAGCACACGCTGGCGCGCCGGATCTTTCTGCCGCAGGAGTACCTCGAGCGCGGCAGGGACGTGGCGGCCGGCATTCCGGCCAGCGCCGAGGTCACCGTCCGGCTGGTCCTCGATACCGGCGACCTCAATCCGGCCGGTTTCCGGCTCGATCTGCTGCCGGCACCACCGCCCTGAATGGCAAAAAGCGTGATTAGTGATTGGTGAATGGATGCGGGCTACCTGTGTTTCTTGCCTTTCCCAATCACAAATCACTAATCACCAATCACGCATTCGGCGACGCCAGTGACGATTCCCGACGACCTGAAGTACACCGGCAGCCATCAATGGGTGCGGGACGAAGCCGACGGCACCGCCAGCGTCGGCATCACCTTCCACGCGCAGGAGCAGCTGGGCGACGTGGTCTACGTGCAGCAGCCGGCGATCGGGCGCCGCGTGGTCCGCGGCGAGGCCTGCGCGCTGGTCGAGTCGGTCAAGGCCGCCTCCGACATTCCCGCTCCGCTGTCCGGCGAGATCGTGGCGATCAACCCGGCGGTTGCGGACGCGCCCGAACAGTTGAACCGGGACCCGTACGGCGCCTGGCTGTTTCGCATCCGGCCCGCAGAGGCGTCGGAAAAGCGCGAGTTGCTCGACGCGGCGTCTTACAAGAAGACCGTGACGAGTGACAAGTGACGAGTGACGAGAGCAACGCGCGGCGCCGGCTTGCACCTCGTCAACGCGCGGGGCATACTGCGGCGCTCACCATGCCCAACGAGCCACGAGCCACGAGCCACGTCCCACCGATCGCGGAATCGATGGAAAGCCCGCACAAGGGCAAGACCGGGCTCCAGCGCATCTGGAACGCGTTCCTCTACTCGCTCGACGGACTGCGCGCCGCGTTCCGCCACGAGGATGCGTTCCGGCAGGAGGTATTGGCTGCGGCGCTGCTCATCCCGGCGGCGTTCTTCCTGCCTGCGGGCGGCATGGGCAAGGCGCTGATGATCGCGGCGGTGCTGCTGGTGCTGATCGTGGAGCTGCTCA
>JBIOVQ010000107.1:0-23793 GCA_044867805.1 Burkholderiales bacterium
GCGGAGACAGGACTGGGCCGAGGACGTGCTCCAGGAATGCTACGTCAACATATGGAACCACGCGGGAAATTACGCCGTCCAGAAGAGCGCGCCGCTCACCTGGATGACCAGCATCGTCCGCAACCGCTGCCTCGACTGGCTGCGGCGGCCACAGACCGAGGCGACGGGCGCGGAATACGACGTTGCGGTGGAAGCCTGGCAGGACGACTCGCCCGGGCCGGTGGAGCAGCTGATGGCCGCGGGGGACGCGCAGGCGCTGGCGCGCTGTCTCCGGCAACTGGAAGGCAAGCAGCGCCAGAGCATCATGCTGGCGTTCTTTCACGGCATGAGCCATACGGAGCTGGCGGGCCACATGAAACAGCCGCTGGGCACGGTGAAGACCTGGGTGCGGCGCGGCCTGGAGCGCCTGAAAGGGTGCCTTTCAGGCGCTGCCTGATGGATGAGGGCGGAGGGATGAGGAGTTTGCAGTTTGCAGTGTGCAGTTTGCAGTTACTGCCAACTGTCAACTGCCAACTGTCAACTTCTTGATATGGCTTCCTATCGCAACCCGGAGCTGAGAGACCGGCTGGCGGCCGAGTACGTGATCGGCACGCTGCGGGGCCGCGCGCGCGCGCGTTTCCAGTCGCTCCTGCGCTACGACGCCGGGCTGCGGCGCATCGTCGCGGAATGGGAGGAGCGGATCACGCCGCTCGCGGCCGCGGCAGGCGAGATCCCGCCGCCCGCGCGCGTGTGGCAGGCGATCGCGCGGCGCATCGGCGGCAGGAGCCCGCAGGCGAGGCTCGCGTTCTGGCGCGGCCTGGCGGTCACGAGCACGGCCTTCGCCCTGGTGCTTGCGACCTTCATCGGGATGAAGCCGGCGCCCGAGCTGCCGATGGCGTCGGTCGCGGTCATGGCCGACGACAGGGGCCAGCCGTCCATGGTGGTATCGTGGCCGTCCATGAAGGACGCGCGCGACCCGCACGTCCGCATCAAGGTGCTGCAGGAGCACCCGACCATGGCGGCCGGCACGGCCTGGGAGCTGTGGATGCTGCCGCACGGCGGGGCCGCGCCGGTATCCATGGGCCTCATCACCACGGACGGGAACCAGGTAATGAAGGTCAAATCCGATCTCGCGAAGCGCATGGGGGCGGGAGAGGCCTGGGGCGTCGCCATGAGCGTCGAGCCCGCCGGCGGCTCGCCGACCGGCGCGCCGACGGGGCCGGTGATATTCAAGGGGCAGTGCGTAAGGATATTGTGAGGCCGGTACTTCACTGGCCTCACAATATCCTTAACTGAAAAACATGCGGAAATTCATCGCGATTTTCGTCATCGGTGGCGTGCTGGGCGTCGCGGGCGGATTTGCTCTCGGTATATTTCTGTACCCCTACATTTTTCTCGCGGACATTGTTGGCTCCGACAAAGTGGAGGATCGTTCCGCGAGAAAAATGGTCGCGTCCGGCACGTTCATCCATGCGAGTCCCGGCGATCCGATTCACTACGGCCGCGGCAAGGTGAGCGTCTTCCAGGACCTGCTGCACCTGGAAAACGATTTCGAGGTGGGGCCCGGGCCCAAGTTCCACGTCTATCTCGTCCCGGAGCAGAACGTCGTTCCGTCAACCAACGTCGCCCGGCTGATGTACGTCGACCTCGGGCGCCTCAAGGCGTTCAAGGGCAGCCAGAACTACCCCATACCGGCGGGCGTCGACCTCGCCCGCTACCAGAGCGTCGTCATCTGGTGCGAGCAGTTCGGGGTGCTGATATCCCCCGCAGCGCTCAAGTTCAACTAGCGCTTGCCAGCGGCATTTCACGCCGGCATGCGCCGCGCGGCGCACGGTGCCGCTCCGCAAATGGCTGTATATTATGGATTCCCGTCTGAATTAGGGGAGCATGAGGGGAGTATCCCCTCGTTTCCTCGGATAAGGGCGTACGCCCATTGGCAGGCACGGGCGAACGTTGCGCCCGGCATACGAGTCCAATGGAGGGGGACGCGGCGCTGAATGCGGTACGCCGGCGGCGATCTCAACCCGGACATGGAGACAGTCTCATGACGAAGCGCGACGAGTACGTCGACAAGCTCAAGAAACAACTCGATGACTGGAACGCGGAGGCCGCCAAGTGGGAGGCCAAGGCGAAGGCCGCGCAGGCCGGCATGCGCGCGGACTACGAGAAGCAGCTCGCGGCGTTCCGCCGCCAGCGCGACCAGGCCCTCGATCAGATGCGGCAGATTCAGGCAGCCTCGGGCGAGGCCTGGCAGGATCTGGTGCGCGGCACCGACGACGCGTGGGCCAGGATGCGCGAGGCGGTCGAGAAGGCCCGTTCGCAATTCAAGAAGTGACATGGCGCCGCGCGGGATCCGCGCTGGCGGTGAAGGACGGGATTGCTTACCCCGAATCCCGCCGTGATAATGCGTATTGAAGCAGCCTGTCCGCGCCACGGGCAGGATGCCCGGTGGCCGCGAATACGGCAGTAAGCAGAAAGAAAGGTCAAGATGAACGACCACGCCAACTCTAGACGCAACGGCTTCCGGTGGGATGATGGCCTCGCTTTTTTTCTGGGCTTCGTGCGACATCCGCGCCTGGTGGCATCCATCGTGCCCAGCTCCAGGTTCCTGACCCGGCGGCTCGCCGAGTTCGTTACCTCCAGCAAGGCGCAAGTGGTAGTGGAGCTCGGCCCCGGCATCGGCGGCACGACCCGCGCCCTGCTCGACGCGCTGCCCGAGCAATCCCGCCTCCTCGCCATCGAAATCAACCCCGACTTCATTCCGCGGCTGCGCACCGAGACCGATCCACGGCTCATTGTGCATTCCGGCTGCGCCGAACGGATACGCGAGACGCTCGACCAGTACGGCCTCGCGCGGCCGGACGTCGTGATCTCGGGCATTCCCTTCTCCACCATGCCGACAACGCTGGGCCGGAGCATCCTCGGCGCGGTCTGGTCGTGCCTCAGGCCCGGCGGGCGCTTTGTCGCGTATCAGGTGAGCGGGCGCGTGGCGCACCTGGGCCGTGACTTGCTGGGGACGCCGGAAACCGACGTCGCCCTGCTCAACGTGCCTCCCATGCGGCTGTTTCACTGGCGCAAGCCGGCGCACGGCGAGCCGGCGCGCCGCTCCGCGGCCTGACCGGGGCCCAGCTTCAACCTCTCACCGCGGAGGACGCAGAGGACGCGGAGGGAGGCCAACAATAATCTTGAGCCACGAAGGACCGGAACGAATCGTTAGCCGCGGCGAATGATCAAACATACCGGCGGCTGTCACTGCGGCAAGGTGCGTTTCGAGGTGCTGGCGCCGGCGCGCATCCGCGTGTCGGAGTGCAACTGCTCGATCTGCGGCAAATCCGGCTACCTGCACCTGGTCGTTCCCGCGGAGCGTTTCACGCTTGTCAGCGGCAAGGACGTGCTCACTACCTACACCTTTAACACCGGCACCGCCAAGCACCTGTTCTGCTCGGTGTGCGGCATCAAGTCCTTCTACGTGCCGCGCTCGCACCCCGACGGCTTCAGCGTCAACGCGCGCTGCCTCGATCCGGGCACGGTCGAGGAGATGACGGTCGACCCGTTCAACGGGCGCGAATGGGAGAAGCAGTACCCCAAGGGGCGGGGGGAGTATCAGGATCGGTGATGCGGTAACGAAGTGACGCGGTGACGGGAATCCCTCCGCGAGTTCCAAGGTCAATTTTTATGCAACATCACAGTTCATCGGCGGTTGCTTCTGACTTCCTCCAGCGCCGAGCAAACCGCCTTCACCCCCGCCACGATGCGCGGCGTCGGGCGCTGGATGAGGTCGGGATTGATGTAGTGCGCCGGCAACTCGCTCAGGGGCGGCACGGCCGCGGCGCGCCACTGGTTCGCAAAACCCTTTTCTCCGCCCGCTGACGCCCCGCCCAGCACCGCCTCGGGCTTGGCGGCGATCAGGGCCTCCAGCGTGACATTCGGCGTCAGCTGCCCAAGATCGGCGAAGACGTTCTCCCCGCGGCACAGCGAGAGGATTTCGCTGATCAGGTGCGCGCCGTTCACCGTGAGCAGCGGCTTGTGCCAGATCACGTAGAACACGCGTATCCGCCGCGCCTTCGAGTAGCGCTCGCGCAGCGCCTGGATTTCCCCCTCGAAGTCCGTCGCCGCCATCTGGGCCTGACCGCCGCTACCCGCCAGCGTGCCGATCGCGCGCAGCAGGCGCGGAATATCCGACAGCCGCGCAGGCTCGGTTGCGAGCACGGGCAGGCCGATCTGCTCGAGGCGGCCGACTTCGGCGGGAGGATTGCCGCTCTTCCAGGCCAGGACGAGGTCGGGCTTGAGCGCGAGCACCGCCTCCGCGTCCACGCGGATGGCGTCGCCCACCTGCGGGATGCGGGCAGCCGCGGGCGGGTAATCGCTGTGGCGCGCGACGCCGACCAGCTTCTCGCCGGCGCCGGCGGCGTACGCCAGCTCGGTGAGATGCGGCGCGAGAGTGACAATGCGCTGCACCGGCCGCACGACCGTGACCACCCTGCCCCGGTCATCCTTGACCGAGACCGGCTGCGCCGCGGCTGAAAAGGCCAGGGCGCCGCAGATCAGCGCGGCGGTCAGTGTGCAGTTTGCAGTGTGCAGTTTGCAGTTACTGTCCACTGTCCGCTGCCAACTGCAAACCCGGCTAGACGAGACTGCTGCGCTCCATGTACTGCAGCAGCCGCGCGCTGGTCTGGCGCAGGCGCGCCGACAGCATGGAGACGAGCTTGACCAGGATCTTCGAGCCGAGGCTGGGGTGATCCAGGATGATCTTGGCCATGTCGTCGCGGTGCAGGACCGCGAACACCGTGGCCTCGCTGGCGACGCAGCTCGCGAACCGCGGCTCGCCGTCGATCATCGACATCTCGCCCAGCGTCATGCCCGGCCCGACGCTGGTCATGTGCTGCTCCTGGCCGCGCATGTTTTTCTTGAAGATGTCCACCGCGCCCTGGATCACGAGCAGCATGAAGTCGCCGCCGTCGTTTTCCTTGATGATGGATTCGCCGCCGCGCGCGCGGTAGGCGTCCATGTAGCCCGCGAGGATGGAGACGTCCTCGCGCGAGAATTCGGCGAAGAACGGCGACTTGCCCACCAGCCCGAAGATCTCGCCGGCAAAGTCGGTGCCTTTGCCGGCGCGCTCCAGATGCTTCAGCAATGCCCGACCGGGATTGTTCTCGACTTCCGACTGCGCCATGCCGCCGCCCCGCCTCCCCTCAGATACGGCTTCGCGCCACTATATTACAGCGGCGGCGATCCTGCTAATTCCCGAATCGTCTCCGCCGAGTTTGCAGTTTGCAGTGGGCAGTTTGCAGTTACTGCCAACTGAATACTGCCAACTGTCCACTGGGGTCACTCGGCCCGCTGCGCCTTCAGCCGCCGTTGACGCACCGCGTCCGCCAGGATGCCGAGCACCTTGCGGCTGTCGTCCCAGCCGATGCAGCCGTCGGTGATGCTCATGCCGTAGGTGAGCTCCCGGCCGGGAACGAGGTCCTGCCTGCCTGCCTTGAGATGGCTTTCGAACATCACGCCCATGATGCGCCCATCGCCCGCCCCGATCTGGCCCGCCACGTCCCCCGCCACGTCCACCTGCTTCTGCGGGTTCTTGCTCGAGTTGCCGTGGCTGAAGTCGATCATGAGCCGCGCGGGAACGCCGGCCGCCGTCGAAGTCTTCGCGGCGGCGTCCACGCTCGCCGCATCGTAGTTCGGCTTGTCGCCGCCGCGCAGGATCAGGTGGCAATCCTCGTTGCCGGCGGTGGCGACGATCGCGCTGTGTCCGCCCTTGGTGACCGACAGGAAATGGTGCGGGACCTGCGCCGCGCGGATCGCATCCACGGCGATCCTGACGTTGCCGTCGGTGCCGTTCTTGAAGCCGACCGGGCAGGACAGCCCCGACGCCAGCTCGCGGTGGATCTGCGACTCGGTGGTGCGCGCGCCGATGGCGCCCCAGGCCACCAGGTCCGCGATGTACTGCGGCGTGATCATGTCGAGGAACTCGCAGCCGACCGGCACGCCCATCTCGTCGAGGTCGAGCAGCAGCTCGCGCGCGATGCGCAGCCCCTCGTTGATGCGGAAGCTGCCGTCGAGGCGCGGGTCGTTGATCAGGCCCTTCCAGCCCACGGTGGTGCGCGGCTTCTCGAAGTACACGCGCATCACCACGAGCAGCTCGCCGGCGAGCCGGTCCTTCTCGCGCTTCAGCCTGCCGGCGTACTCCTTGGCCGCCTTGACGTCATGGATCGAGCACGGCCCCACGACCACGAGCAGCCGGTCGTCGGCGCCGTGCAGGACGCGGTGGATCGCCTGCCGCGTTTCGTAGACGGTCTTCCCCGCCTTCTCCGAAACGGGAAACTCGCGCAGCACGTGCGACGGCGGCACGAGCTCCTTGATCTCCTTGATCCGGAGGTCGTCGGTGCGGAATTGTGTTTTCGCTTCTGCCATAGAAATCAAGGCATTATATCAGGGCAGAGGTGCAGGTGGCACCTCAACTGAACAGCGTGATTTGTGATTGGTGATTTGTGATTCGACCCGCGCCGAAGGGTGATTCGCTCTCACGAATCACGAATCACGATTCACGAATCACGGATTTCTAGGCGGTACCGCCGACGGTGAGACCGTCTATGCGCAGCGTGGGCTGCCCGACGCCGACCGGCACGCTCTGGCCTTCCTTGCCGCAAGTGCCAACGCCCGGATCGAGCGCCATGTCGTCGCCAATCATGGCGACGCGCGTCAACGCATCGGGCCCGTTGCCGATGAGCGTCGCGCCTTTCACCGGGTAAGCCAGCTTGCCGTTCTCGATGACGTAGGCTTCGGACGCGGAGAAGACGAACTTGCCGCTCGTGATGTCCACCTGGCCTCCGCCGAAATTGACCGCGTAGAGGCCGTTTTTCACCGAGGCGATGATCTCCTCGCGCGACTTGTCGCCGTTGAGCATGTAGGTGTTGGTCATGCGCGGCATCGGGATGTGCGCGTACGACTCGCGCCTGCCGTTGCCGGTCGGCTTGACGCCCATGAGCCGCGCGTTGAGGCTGTCCTGCATGTAGGTCTTCAGCACCCCGTTCTCGATCAGGACATTGCGCTGCGTGGGCTGGCCCTCGTCGTCGATATTGAGCGAGCCGCGGCGGCGCGCGATGGTGCCGTCGTCCACGACGGTGACGCCCGGGGCCGCCACCCGCTCGCCGATGCGCCCGCTGAACGCGGAAGTGCCCTTGCGGTTGAAATCGCCCTCCAGCCCGTGGCCGATGGCCTCGTGCAGCAGCACGCCGGGCCAGCCGGGGCCGAGCACCACCGTCATGGTGCCGGCCGGCGCCGGCCGCGCCGCGAGGTTGACGAGCGCCTGGTCCACCGCCTTCCTAGCATAGTCGTCGATCACGTCCTCCGTGAAGTAGGCATAGTCGAAGCGCCCGCCGCCGCCGGAGCTGCCCTGCTCGCGCCGGCCGTCCTGCTCCACGATCACCTGGAGAGAGAGACGCACCAGCGGGCGCACGTCAGCGGCCAGCCTGCCGTCCGAGCGCGCGACCAGCACCACTTCGTACTCCCCGGCGAGGTACGCCATGACCTGCGTGACGCGCGGGTCGAGCGCCCGGGCGCGGCGCTCGATGCGCTCGAGCAGCGCCACCTTCGCGGGGTCCTGCAATCCGGATATGGGGTCGTGCGGCGTGTAGAGGTTGTGGCCCGCCGCGCGCTTCACCACCCTGGCGCGGCCCGACTGGCCCTGGCGGGCGATGGCGCGCGTCGCGCGCGCGGCCGATTCGAGCGCGGCGAGGCCGATGTCGTCCGAGTAGGCGAATGCGGTCTTCTCGCCGCTCACCGCGCGCACACCCACGCCCTGGTCTATGTTGAAGCTGCCCGACTTGACGATGCCTTCCTCCAGGCTCCACGACTCGCTGCGCGTGTACTGGAAATAGAGGTCGGCGTAGTCCACCCTGTGCGCCAGGATTTCCCCGAACACCGTCTGCAGCCGCTTCGAGTCGAGTGAATAGGGGGCGAGCAGGATGTCGTGCGCGGTCGCGAACGAGGTTTCGCGCTCGAGGACGCGGGTTTCCTGGCGGTCTTCAGGCTTCATGATATTCAGTATAGATGGAGACTGAAGGTCTGCATAACAAGTTCCGGCCGCTACCCAAAGGCGTGAACCGTGAGCCGTGAATCAACAGGATCAACTCCCTGGAGCCTATAGTCGAATCACCAATCACCAATCACCAATCACGAATCACGAATCACGCTTCTGCCATTTCAGCAGCGATGCAGCGTCCGGTGCGTCAACGACGGCAGGCTCTGCCGCAGGTTGCGCAGGTGCTGGAGATTCACCGCCGCTACCACGACGCCCGAGCCGCGCGGCAGGCGGTCGAGGACCACGCCCCACGGATCCACGATCATGCTGTCGCCGTGCGTTTCGCGCCCGCTCAAGTGGTAGCCGCCCTGCGCCGGCGCCAGCACGTAGGCGAGGTTCTCGATGGCGCGCGCGCGGATGAGCGTCTCCCAGTGGGCCTTGCCCGTGGTTTCGGTGAATGCCGAAGGCACGAGGATGATGTCCACCGGCTTCATCGCGCGGTAGAGCTCCGGGAAGCGCAGGTCGTAGCAGATGGACAGCCCCAGGCGGGCGAACGGCGTGTCCAGCGTCACCACCTCGCTGCCGGGCTCGATGGTGCGCTCCTCCTCGTAGCGCTCCTGGCCCATCGAGAAGCCGAACAGGTGGATCTTGTCGTAGCGCGCGGCCAGGCTGCCGCGGTCGTCATACACGAGGCAGGTGTTGCGCACCTTGGCCGGGCTGGAGGCCTCGAGCGGAACCGAGCCGCCGGCGAGCCAGATGCCGTGCCGCCGCGCGGTGGAGGAAAGGAATTCCTGGATTGGTCCCGCGCCGGGCTTCTCGCGCACCTTGACCTTGTCGTCGTCGCGCATGCCCATGATGGCGAAATACTCCGGCAGCGCGACCAGCCGCGCCCCCTGCGCCACCGCCATTTCTATCAGCCGCCCGGCCTCGTCTAGGTTGCCCTTGACGTTGGGGCCCGAGGCGAGCTGCACCGCGGCGATGCGCGTGATCCCCGCCTGCGCCTCGTCTTTCACGACATGGGGCCTGGCCTTGCCGAATGAGGAGCGCGTCGCGTTCATGACCCGGGGAATGGGGAATCGGGAATCGGGAATGGGAAAAGCGGCATGCAATGCCGCCTCTCACGACCTAGTCCATTTCCCATTTCCTATTTCCCATTTCCGACGACTTCGAGTCGTATCGGTTCCGCCGGCTTCAGCCCGCTCCGCAGGGAGACGCGCCCGGCATCGATCGCGAGCGCGATCAGCCACGAGCGCAGTTCCTCGGCGGCGAGAAGCCCTTCCTGGCTTGCCGCGTGGTGCACGACGAGGCGCGAGCCAGGGTGCGCGAGGCAGGCGTTTACCGCCTGCTTGATTGCCGGCTGCGCGAGGATCGTCCCGCCGCTACGCGGCCGGTCCCACAACTCGGGGGGCACCATGAAAGTCTGCGCCGCGGCAGCCACCGCTGCCGCCCACCATCCCGCACCGCACAATAATCTTATCATTCGAATTTCCCCTCGGCTTCGGGCGCCTGCGCCGGCCGCGACAAGCGCTTCACCACCGGGTCGGACCAACTCCCGGTCACGCCGTATTCGAAGGCCACCAGCTTTCCGAACGGGTCGCGCAGGACCTGCTGGGCCAGGTAGGCTGCCACGCCGGCGATCGGGCCGCCGACCAGCGCCCCGGCGACGGACACGGTCTCCATTACCTGGGGCGTGATTCTCACCCGTATGTTCTGCGTCTCCCGGCCCAGGTCCACGTCGCCCCGCATGAGGATGTGGGCCGCCGGTCCCCGGATCCGCAGATTGTCCGTGGTGGCAGTGCCCCGGTTGAAATGAACCGTGCCCTTGATTTCGTCGAAGGCAAAGCCCTCGCTGAACACGTCCTTGAAATCGAGCGACATCCGGCGCGGCAGCGCCTGCAGGCTCATGACGCCCAGCAGCTTGCCGATGCCCGGATCGAGCTTGACGAACTGTCCCTTGGCGGCCTCCATCGCGAGGTTGCCGGTCAGCGAAGGAACGTCGAGATCGTACGGGGCGCCGGCCCATGCCAGCGAGCCCTCCAGCTTCGCGGTGCCGCCCTTCACGCCCTCGGGATACCCGAATCGCGCCAGCAGCCCGCCAATATCGCTCGCCTCGAGGTGCACGTTGACGTGGGTGCGCGGCCGGACCGCGCCGAACTGCCACGAGCCGTCGACCGTGAACGTGCTTTCGGGGCTGGAAAGGCGCAGCCGGTCGATGCGCCAGGCGTTCTCCTCGGGTACGGCCGCCACTTCGAGCCGGCCGAGCGGCTTGCCCTTGTTGATGAACTGCTCGGCGACGACGTCGAGCTCCGGCAGCTTTCTCTGCTCCTTGCCCGCCTGCGCATCGTCGCTCGCGGGCTCGGCGGCCGCCGGCGACGCCGCGGGTATGGCAAGCGTGCTCATGCGAGCGGTGAGCCGGCCCGCGCCCTGCGGCAGCCACGTCACGGCGCCGTCGAGCTCCCTGCCCTTGAGGGCAACGCGCCACTGCCCGCGCTGGACACCGGCGTTGACCGCCAGCTCGTTGAACCGCCGTCCCAGCATGTCCACCGTGCCGAGCTTGAGCTCGACGCCTCCCGCCTCGAGGGGCGCTCCACCGTCCGCGTGCCGGAGAACCGCCAGCCAGCGATCGAGGTCGAGCGCCTTCACGGCGCCCGTCACCCAGAGCCCGTTGCGGGCGGGCTCGGCGGCCGCGCCGCCGAAGCGGACCGTGCCGCGGGCGACCGTCGCGTTTTCGCCGTCGATTCGTCGCAGCAGGATCATGCTGACGATGTTGCCGGCCGAGAAGCTGATCCGATCTTCCTGCGCTCCCAGCAGGCGGCGCTCGAAGCGCACCGGCAGGCTCTCGGACGCGGTTTTCACGAATGGCGCCGGCAGATCGGCCGCGAGCCCCTTCAGGCTCGACTCGATTACCACGTCAGCGGCCCGCTTGCGCGTGACGAACTGCGCGCGCCAGTCGGTCGCGCCGCGCAGCCGCTGCACCCACGCCGGCCCGGCGCCGCCGCGGCGGGCGGCATCGGCATTGATGCGGCCCTGGACGTTGATCCTCACCCCGGCATCACGCGCGCTGCCCGCCGTAATCGAGACCGGTCCCCCGAGAAAGACGCCCCTCGCGCCTTGCACGCGCACGCCGGACTCGCTGAAATCGACGCGCCCGGCCGCCTGCTCGACGGGGGGCAGCACGGCGGTGAGCGTCACCGTATTGCCCGTGAACTGGTAGCTGCCCGCGACCTTGCTCTTCGCAGTCTCCGCGAATGGGATCGAGAGCTTCAACGCCAGCCGGCCCGAGCCCTGCGCCTGCCAGCCATCGGTGAAGTGGTCGATCATCCCCGCGATCGGGCTGGTTTCGATGAAGCGGAAGAAATCGGCGGTCTGCCCCTCCGCTTCCCCGGCCACGTTCAGGACCCTGCCTTCGCCCAGCAGGTCCGGGATGTCCACGTGCACTCGCGCCAGGCGCGTTCCCGATATCGAGCCCTGCCGCGCGTACACGTCCATGCGCTCGCCGCGGAAGATGAGGTCGCCCGCGATATTGCTGATGCGCGGCCAGCCGTCGGCGTAGTGGAGCACGCCCCCCGTGACGCGCGCGGCGACCTGGAAAAAGCCGGTCCGGCTGTCGGGGAACGGGAACTGGTCGAGCGCGCCCTTGAGGCGCAGCGTCACGTTGTTCGACTCGCCGGCGATGAAAGCGGCGTCGAGCCAGTCGCGCGCCCTCTTCGCCACCGCCAGCGGGATATAGCGGCCGACGTAGCGCGCATCGGCTCGCGTGAAATTGCCCGTGAGGTCGATGCTGCCGGCCGTCGTTCCCGCCGTGCGATAGATCCCCACGACGCTCCCGGCAAGGTGCGAGTTGGAAAACGCGATGCTGTTCAGCCTCAGCTCCGTCTCCCCGCCGCTGCGCCCCCAGTCCACCCGCGCCGCCAGCGTGTCGAACTGGTGCGCGTCCCGGAAGACGAGCGGCATCTCGACCACGGCCTTGCGCGAGTTGAGCGAGAGGTTGCCGCCGCGCTCGCTTGCCTCGATCGTCCCCGTCACGCCCTTGAACCCGGGGATTCTGCCCACCTGATTGAGCGCCACGCCCCGGAAGCGTCCCCGGATGTTGTACTCCTTCGGCTCGTGCCACTCCCCGGTCCAGTGCAGGACCACGTCGTTGAGAACGCCCTTCGGCGAGTACTCGGCCAGCAGCGACCGCGTCCGCTTCCCCAGCGGCAGGTGATCGGCCAGCGTGGCGAGCGGCCCGAGCTGGACGATGCTGGCGCGCAGCTCGCCGCGACCGGGCCGGTCCTTGTCGCCGGAGGCGACACGCAGCAGGAAATCGGTCGGGGGAACCCTGATCCCGTCGCTGGTGGTCAGGCGCAGATGCGAGGTGGAGACTTCGAAGCCCCCGTCCACGTGCTTCCAGCCCACCCGTCCGCCCAGCTCCGTCAGGTCGAGCTGCGGCAAGTCCTCCGCGAGCCGGGTCAGGACGTTGGCAAGCCGCACGTCGGCGACGACGTCCACGAGCTGGTCGCGGCTGAACGTGAGCCAGGCGCGCAGCGCGCCGGCGCCGCGCGGGAAATGGACGGGAAACGGGAACCACGTGCGCCACGCCGCGATGTCCACGTAGTCGAGCTGCAGGAACAGCCCGCCATTCCAGTCGTTGAGCGACTTGAGCGATGCGCCCGTGATATCGCCGCGCAGGTCGAGCGGCGCCGCCAGCTCGCGGGGCGGCGTCGCGCGCACCCCGAACCGGTGCCGCCCGCTCCGATTGAACAGCTGAAGGGAGACGTTTTTCAGCTCGAGCCGCGGCGTCTTGCGCTGCTCGTCGTTCCAGACGATGGTGGCTTCATGGATCTCGACGTCGCGCTGGCGCAGCAGCCATTCGGCGAAGCCGCCTCCGCCTTCGCCGGCCGCCACCTCGATGCCGCCGATCGCTACGGTCCCACGCTCATCGCGCCGGATGCTGAGCGTAGGGCGGTAGATATCCAGCGCGTGGAAGCGCAGCTCGCGCGCCGGCACCGACATCCACGACAGGGTATTGTCGACGCGCGCGAGCTCGAGCGCCGGCCGGCCCGCCGTGTCGTAGACCGTCACCTGCTCCAGCACGAGCTGCGGGCGCAACCCGTCCCAGCTGGCGGAGATGCCGCCGATCGTGACCTTCTGGCGCGCGCGCTCGGTGAGGATGAGGGCGATGTCCTCGCGGTAGGACTCGACGTTGGGCAGGACCCAGTAGCGCAGCCCCAGCACCATCCCGGCGAACGTGAGCCCGATCGCCAGCACTAACGCGGTGAGCACCCGGTACGCCCAAAGCGAGCTGAAGCGCAGCCACCGGAGCCTTTCCGGGAGCGTCATCTTTGCCTGGGCCTGGAAAAAATGCGATATTGAGTCAAGGCTTTACGTATTCTAGTGCCGTTCCAACCTGGTGTCCCCAACAATGTTGAAAGCAAACAGGTATGGCGCATCCGGAATTCCCGTTTTTCCGCAGGTTGGATCGGCACTAGCTGGAACCCGCCATGGAATCCCATAACGCGCGTCGGGAGGCGCGCGCCGACGCGCGGATCGAGCGCGCCGCGCGCCTCAGCCGCTACGCGCTGAGGCTCCTCGAAGCCGACCCCTCACTGGGATTGGACGCGGGTATCGAGCGGCCGTTCGCGGCCGACGAGATGCGCGCCGCGCTCGCCGCCCTCCCCGCGGACACCGACGACGCCCTCAAGCGCGCGCTGCGCACGCTGCGGCGGCGGGTCATGCTGCGGACGATCGCGCGCGATCTCTCCGGCCTCGCCTCGCTGGCGGAGGTCATGGCGACCGTCACCGCGCTCGCCGAGATCACGCTGGCGCGGGCGCTGGCGCGGCTCGACGAGCAGCTCGCGGCCCAGCACGGCCGTCCCGCCGGCGCGGACAGCGGGCGGGAGCTGCAGCTGCACGTCGTGGCGATGGGCAAGCTGGGCGGCGCGGAGCTCAACGCGTCCTCCGACATCGATCTCGTGTTTGCGTATGCGGAGGATGGCGAGACGCGGGGCGCGCGCCCCATCAGCAACCAGGAGTACTTCACCCGCCTCGGCCGCCGGCTGATCGCGGCGCTGTCCGAGATTACCGCGGACGGCCACGTGTTCCGGGTGGACATGCGGCTGCGCCCTTACGGGGACGGCGGACCGCTGGTGTCGAGCTTCGACGCCCTGCAGGCGTACTTCATCACGCAGGGACGCGAGTGGGAGCGCTATGCCTGGATCAAGGCGCGCGTGCTGACCGGCGACCGCGGCGCGGAGCTCATGGAGCTGGTGCGTCCGTTCGTCTATCGCCGCCACCTCGACTACACCGCGATCGCGGCGCTGCGCGACCTGCACCGCCAGATCCGCGCCGAGGTCGAGCGCCGCGACATCGCGGACAACATCAAGCTCGGACCGGGCGGCATCCGCGAGATCGAGTTCATCGTCCAGGTCTTCCAGCTGATCCGGGGCGGGCGCGAGCCCGAGCTGCGCGCGCAGCCGACACTGGCGGTGCTGCCGGTCCTGGCGCAGAAGAATCTCCTGCCCGCCGCGGCGGTGGCGGAGCTCACGCGCGCCTACGGCTTCCTGCGCGCGCTCGAGCACCGCCTGCAGTATCTCGACGATCAGCAGACTCACGATCTGCCGCGGTCGGACGCCGACCGGGCGCTCATCGCCGAGGCCATGGAATGCCGGGGCCACGCCGCGTTCGCGGACGCGCTCGCGGCGCAGCGCGCCGCCGTCACGCGCCATTTCCAGGACATTTTCGCCGCCGCGCCCGAAGGCGGGCATGCGCTTGCGCATCTCTGGGCCGACGGGGCGGACACGCAGAAGACGATCGGCGCGCTCGCCGCGCTCGGCTTCCGCCGGCCTGACGCCGTGGAGCAGCGGTTGAGGAGCCTGCGCGCCGGGGGCCGGTATCGCGAGATGCCGGCGGCGAGCCAATCGCAGCTCGACCGGCTGGTGCCGCTCGCGATCGCGGCCGCCGCATCCGGCGAGGACCCGGACGCGGCCCTCGAGCGCCTGCTCGACCTGCTCGAGGCGGTGAGCCGGCGCGGCGCCTACCTGGCGCTGCTGCTCGAGTACCCGCACGTCCTGTCGCGGCTGGCGGAGATGATGAGCGCCAGCCCGTGGGCTGCCCAGTACCTCACCGCCCAGCCGATCCTGCTCGACGAGCTGCTCGACGCGCGCGCCTTGTACGAGACGCCGCATTGGCCCGGCGCCGCGCGCCAGCTGCGCTCGCAGATGGATGACGCTGCCGGCGACACCGAGCGGCAGATGGACATCCTGCGGCACTTCAAGCACGCGCAGACGATACGCCTGCTGGCGCAGGATCTCGCCGGCCTGCTGCCCCTCGAAACGCTGAGCGATCATTTGAGCGACCTCGCGTGCGTGGTATTGGAGGAGACCCTGCGCGCGACATGGCCCGCGCGCCAGGCGCACCTGCCATCACCCCGCTTCGCCGTGATCGCCTACGGCAAGCTCGGGGGCAAGGAGCTCGGCTACGCTTCCGACCTCGACCTGGTGTTTCTCTACGATGACCCCGCTCCCGAGGCGCCGGTAGCCTATGCGCGGTTCGCCCAGCGCATCGTCACCTGGCTCACCAGCCTTACCGCCGCCGGCGTGCTCTACGACATCGACCTGCGGCTGCG
This sequence comes from Burkholderiales bacterium, assembly GCA_044867805.1. Classification (GTDB taxonomy): domain Bacteria; phylum Pseudomonadota; class Gammaproteobacteria; order Burkholderiales; family SG8-41; genus SG8-41. The sequence continues at coordinate 15,609 of JBIOVQ010000107.1, forward strand.
CCCCGACGGCGCCGCCGGGCTGCTCGTCAGCCCATTCGCGGGCTACCGCGACTACCAGATGGAAAAAGCCTGGCTGTGGGAGCACCAGGCGCTCTCCCGCGCGCGCTTTGTCGCGGGAGACGGCGGCATCGGCGCCGAGTTCGAGTCGCTGCGGGCCGGCGTCCTGCGCAAGCAGCGCGACCTCGCCGCGCTGCGACGCGAGGTCGTCGCCATGCGGCAGAAGATGCATGAATCTCACCCCAACCGCAGCGCTCTCTTCGACATCAAGCACGACCGCGGCGGCCTCATCGACGTCGAGTTCGCCGTCCAGTACCTCGTGCTGGGCCATGCCCACGCGCATGCCGGGCTTACCGGGAACATCGGCAACCTCGCGCTGCTCAAGCTCGCGGCGCGCCTCGGCCTGGTCGCGGAAGAGCGCGCGCAAGCGGCGCACGACGCCTACCGGCGCCTGCGCCAGCTCCAGCACGGCCTGCGCCTGAAGGGGGAAAAATACGCGCGCATCGCGCAGCAGCAGGTCGAGCGGGAGGCGCGCGCCGTGCGCGAGCTGTGGGAAGCGGTAATCGGCGCGGGCTGAGCCCGCCGACTGAGCTGCGAGCTTCAAGCTACAAGCTTCAAGCTGCGGGCTTCAAGCCTTAGCTTGCTTGCGGGTTGTCGCTTGTAGCCTGGACCTCGCGGCTTGACGCCCGGAGCAGTCTACGACTGCTCCGCGCCCGGCGCCTTGCGCGAAGTGAGGCGATAGACGGTCACCTCGCCCTTGCCCTTGACGCTGATGGTGTGCGGCCCCTCGAACTCGAACGAGTGGCGCACGCGCCGGTAGGTCGTATGGTCCACCAGGATCATGCCGGCGGTCGCCTCGGCGGTGACCCGGCTGGCGATGTTGACGGTGTCGCCCCATAGGTCGTAGATGAACTTCTTCATGCCGATCACGCCCGCCACCACCGGGCCGGTGCCGATGCCCACATGGATCTGGAGCCGCGCGCGCTTCACCCCGGCCTGGGAATTCATGTAATCGCGCATGTCGAGCGCGAGCTCGCAGATCGCGGTGGTGTAGTCGGCGGGAGGCGTGTGCTCGGCGTCGTAGCGATGGTGCAGGTCGAGCCCGCCCGCCACCATGTAGGCGTCGCCGATGGTCTTGATCTTCTCCAGCCCGTGCTGCTCGGCGAGGCGGTCGTAGTGGGAGAACACCTCGTTCAGCATGGTCACCATGAACTTGGGCGGCATCTCCTCCGACAGCTGGGTGAAGTTGATGATGTCGGCGAACATCACGGTGACGTCGGCGAAGCCGTCCGCGATGGTCATCTGCTGCTCCTTCAGCCGGTCGGCGATCGGCCCGGGCAGGATATTGAGCAGCAGCCGCTCCGACTTCTCCTGCTCGAGCTGGAGCAGCCGGTGCTGGGTGTCGAGGTTGGCCTGCAGCTTGTCGCGCTGCCGGATGAAGTAGCTGATGAGGAGGTAGACGATGGTGGACATCGCCGCGAAGTTGAGCGAGAAGAACACCGCGATCGACTGCATGGTCACGCCCTGCTGCGCGCCCTCGCCGAGGTAGTAATCGAAGAAGCCCGAAGTCGCGGTCATCACGATGTAGGCGAAGAACCACGGCAGCGACTCGCGCGGCCCCTGGAAGATCATGACGCCGACCGGCGCGAGCAGCGCCCACAGCATCACGCCCGAGGAGCTGACGTAGCTGCCGATGCTCCACTGCATGATGAACGGCACGAACAGGAACAGGCTCACCTGGATGAAACGGAACAGCCCGAAGTTGCGGTTCCACAGGTACAGCGCCAGCGATCCTCCCGACAGCGCCAGGTAGCACAGCGGCACGGTCGCGGAGAACCTGATTCCCATCGCCCAGTAGATGGCGAGCCAGAGCATCGCGCCGAAGCTCATCAGCCCGCAGGCGAAGATCGCCAGCGTCTTGTTGAGCCGGTCGCGCTCGTTGTCCTTGTCGGAAATGACGCGCTGGCGGAGGTTTCCCAGCCAGTTGCTTAAGTCGCGCGCCATGCAGTCTCCCCTGTGATTCGCCCCGGCCTGGCAGTCGATCCGGAAACCGCGATCGAGTATGCGATTCTACTTGCGTACTGCTTCTGCCACCAGACACGGCCGCCGGCGCCGGTCCATTCTGCGGAATTCGACCGGGCTCCGAGCACTATTGGCGAGCGCCGGTCCATGGACTTTGAGCGCGCAACTCCAGACCCGCTAATGCCGTTCCAACTTTGTGTAATGAACATCCGGCGGCTGCCTGCCGGCGACGATCACCTTCGGTCGGGCCGCTGGATTGGCACAAATAGTTGGATCGGCCCTAAAATAGCGGCTTTTCACGGGGCCTCTCATGTCGTCCATGTCCGATCGCGACGGCCACATCTGGTACGACGGCAAGCTCGTGCCGTGGCGGTCCGCGACCACCCACGTCCTCACGCATACGCTCCATTACGGCATGGGCGTGTTCGAGGGCGTCCGGGCTTACAAGACGACCAACGGGACCGCGATCTTCCGGCTGAACGAGCACACCGACCGCCTGCTCCGCTCGGCCCATATCAACGGCATGAAGATCCCCTACGACAGGCCGACGCTGATCGCCGCCCAGAAGGAAGTGGTGCGGGCGAACAAGCTGGAGTCCTGCTACATCCGCCCGATCGCGTTCTACGGCTCGGAAGCCATGGGCATATCCGCGAAGGGGGTGACGGTGCACGTGGCGATCGCCGCGTGGCCGTGGGGCGCCTATCTCGGCGCCGAGGCGCTCGAGCGCGGCATCCGCGTCAAGACTTCCTCCTATGCGCGGCATCACGTCAACGTGACGATGTGCCGCGCAAAGTCGGTGGGCACCTACATGAACTCGATCCTGGCGCACCACGAGGTGGCGCAGGACGGCTACGACGAGGCGCTGCTGCTCGACGTGGACGGGTTCGTGGCCGAGGGCGCCGGCGAGAACATCTTCATCGTGCGCAACGGGACGCTCTACGAGCCCGAGCTCACCTCGGCGCTCGAGGGCATCACCCGCGACTCGGTGATCCGCATCGCGCAGGACTTCGGCATCCCGCTCGTCGCCAAGCGCATCACCCGCGACGAGGTCTACTGCGCGGACGAGGCGTTCTTCACCGGCACCGCGGCCGAAGTGACCCCGATTCGCGAGCTGGACAGCCGCACCATCGGCAGCGGCAAGCGCGGACCGCTCACTGAGCGGCTGCAAAAGGCGTTCTTCGAGTGCGTAACGGGCAAGTCCGCCAAGTACCGCGACTGGCTCGCGCCGGTGGCCGCTTGACGGAGGCGCGGCCAAGTTTACAGTTGGCAGTTATCAGTTGGCAGTAACTGCAAACTGCACACTGCACACTGCAAACTTGCCCGAAACTCGACAGCTGGAGCCAGCCGTGACGGAAAGAACTGAAAATCGCGCGCGGCACGTCGAGGTGACGGCCGCCGACCTCCCGCTGCACTGCCCGATGCCTTCGATGGTGCTGTGGAACGCGCACCCGCGCGTTTTCCTGCCGATCGAGAAGACCGGCGAGTCGCTGTGCCCCTACTGCGGCACGAAGTACACCCTCAAGGGCGGCGCCACGGTGCGCGGACATTGAGTTCGCGCGCCGAATGTTGAATGTTGAATGTTGAGTTATCAATGTTGAATCAGGAGCCTGTGTAGTCCTCAATTCAACACTCAAAATTCAACATTCAAAATTTTACGGGCCGAGCGCACGCCATATGACAAAAATTCTTGTCATAGGCCCGTCGTGGGTCGGCGACATGGTGATGGCGCAGATCCTGTTCAAGCAGCTGCACGCGCGCCATGCCGGTCTCGCGCTCGACGTGCTCGCTCCCCGCTGGACGTTCGCGCTCCTGGAGCGCATGCCCGAAGTGCGCCGGGCGATCGAAAGCCCGTTCGAGCACGGCGATCTCAAATTGGGCGAGCGGCGGCGCCTGGGCCGCGGTCTCGCCGCGGAAGGCTACGACCAGGCGATCGTGCTGCCGAAGACCTTCAAGTCAGCGCTCGTCCCGCTCTTCGCGCGCATTCCGCTCCGCACCGGCTACATCGGGGAGCTGCGGCACTGGATACTCAACGATGCGCGCAAGCTGGACCGGACGCGCCTGCCGCAGATGGCGCAGCAGTATGCGGCGCTCGCCCAGCCGCGCGGCGAGGCGCTGCGGCTGCCGCTGCCCGCCCTCAAGCTGCGCGTGGACGAAAGCAAGCGGCGCGCCCTGCTCGACCGTCTCGGCCTCGACCGTGTCCGGCCCGCGGCGGCGCTCTGTCCCGGGGCGGAATACGGGCCGGCCAAGCGCTGGCCCGCGTATCATTTCGCCGAGCTCGCGCAGGGGCTCGCGGCGCGCGGCTGCGCGGTGTGGCTGATCGGCTCGCAAAAGGACCGCGAGGTCGCTGCCGAGATCGAGCGGTCCGCGGGCGGCGTCTGCCGCAACCTGTGCGGCGAAACCACGCTGGCGGAGGCGATCGACCTGATGGCATCGGCGTCGCTCGTGGTGAGCAACGATTCCGGGCTGATGCACGTGGCGGCCGCGCTGGGCAAGCCGCTCATCGCGCTCTACGGATCGAGCAGCCCGGATTTCACGCCGCCGCTCTCGCCCGGCGCGCAGGTCATCAAGCTCGACCTGCCGTGCAGCCCGTGCTTCCAGCGCACGTGCCCGCTCGGCCACTTCAACTGCATGGTGCAGCTCACCCCGGACCGGGTATTGGCGGCGGTCGATTTTGATAGAATTTCGTGAGCCGCTTGACGACCCCCCATTCGAAACCGCAGATAAACGCAGATGAATACAGAGAAGACCCTGCACAGAATCTGGACGCAAAGGCGCAAAGACGCAAAGGGAAAACAATACGAGATCAATGGTTGAGATTATTTCATTTCTGTCTTTCTTTGCGCCTTCGCGTCTTTGCGTCGAGATTTTCCGGCGTGTATCGGCGTTCATCGGCGGTTCCAGGGTTTCTCGCGCATGAAAAAGGCGCTGTTCGCCAACCCGCAGGACGCCGAAGCGGCCTTCTACGACGCGCTCACCCGGGGCGACCTGGACGCGATGATGTCGGTATGGGCCGACGATGACGATATCTACTGCGTGCATCCCAACGGCGCGCGCATCACCGGCGTCGAGAGCGTGCGCGAGTCGTGGCGCCAGATTTTTTCCGGCGGCCAGACGCTGCGCTTCCAGCTGCGCGAGCAGCAGTACGTGCAGGGCATGATGCTCTCAGTGCACAGCGTCTACGAGCACATCACCGTCGCGGGCGAGCCGCGGGCGCGCGGCCCGATGATCGCGACCAACATATACCTGCGCACCGAGCGCGGGTGGCGCATGGTGGCGCATCATGCCTCCCCGGCGCCGGTGACGGCCGCCGCCGAGCCCGAGCCCCGGCGCGCGGTGTCGAAAACCCTGCACTAGGGCGCGCTGATCGCGCCCGTCAAAACACTTGACGCAAAGCCGCGAAGGCGCAAAGAAATGCAGAATAATGCCCGGAAACAATATTGTTTCGCTTTCCCTTTGCGGCTTTGCGACTTTGCGTCGAGAATTTGATTTAACACGGAGAAGCTGATGAGCAGCACGGATTTCGGCAAGCCCGACGTGATCGTCGTCGGCGCCGGCAACGCCGCGTGCTGCGCGGCGCTGGCCGCGCGCGAGAACGGCGCGTCGGTCGTCATCCTCGAGGCCGCGCCGATCGAGGAAAGCGGCGGCAACAGCCGCTATACCGGCGGCCTCATGCGCGTGGTCTACAACGGCGTGGAGGACCTGGCGCAGATCATTCCCGATCTCACGGAGGACGAGAAGAAGACCCACGACTACGGCTCCTACACCGCCGAGCACTACTACGACGACATGGGGCGGATCACGCAGTACCGCACCGATCCCGACCTGTGCGAGATCCTCATCTCGCGCAGCTTCGAGACCATCGTGTGGATGCGCAAGAAAGGCGTCAAGTTCCAGGCCAGCTACGGGCGCCAGTCGTACAAGGTGGACGGCGGCAAGCGCTACAAGTTCTGGGGCGGCCTGGCGGCGGAATCCTGGGGCGGTGGCGCGGGCATGGTCGAGAACGAGCACAAGGCGTGCACGCGCGAGGGCATCAAGATCGTCTACGAGACGCCGGCATTGAGCCTGATCACCAGCGACGACGGCGTCGTGCTGGGCGTGCGCGCCAGGCACATGGGCAGGATCGTCGAGATCCGCTCCAGGGCGGTAGTGCTGGCGTGCGGCGGGTTCGAGTCGAGCTCGGAGATGCGCGCGCGCTACCTCGGCCCGGGCTGGGACCTCGCCAAGGTGCGCGGCACCCGCTACAACACCGGCATGGGCATCAAGATGGCGCTCGACGCGGGCGCCATGGCCTACGGCCACTGGTCCGGCTGCCACGCGGTGGGCTGGGACCTCAATGCGCCCCCGTTCGGCGACGTCAACGTCGGCGACCAGTTCCAGAAGCACAGCTACCCGTGGGGCATCATGATCAACGCCAACGGCGAGCGCTTCGTGGACGAAGGAGCGGACTTCCGCAACTACACCTATGCCAAGTACGGGCGCGTGATCCTCGAGCAGCCGGGCATGTTCGCCTGGCAGGTGTTCGACGCCAAGATCATCCCCCTGCTGCGCGACGAGTACCGCATCAAGCAGGTCACCAAGGTGCGGGCGGACACGCTCGAGGAGCTGGTGAAGAAGATGGAGGGAGTCAATGCCGAGGCCGCGCTGCGCGAGATCCGCGAGTACAACAAGGCGGTGCGCAAGGACGCGCCCTTCAACATGGCGGTCAAGGACGGGCGCTGCACCACCGGCCTGCGCATCAACAAGTCCAACTGGGCGAACACCATCGAGGACCCGCCGTTCGAGGCCTACGGCGTGACCTGCGGAGTCACCTTCAGCTTCGGCGGGCTCAAGATCACGAACGACGGCGAGGTCCAGGACACCGGCGGCAAGCCCATTCCCGGCCTCTACGCGGCAGGCGAGCTGGTCGGCGGCATCTTCTACCACAACTATCCCGGCGGCACCGGCCTGACCTCGGGCTCGGTCTTCGGCAAGCTGTCGGGCACCAGCGCCGCCGCTTACGCCAAAAAGCAGGCGTAAGCGGAAGCACCAAATCACAAACAAATTCCAGGCTCCAAGCACCAAATTCCAAACGTTTGGAGGTTGTGGTTTGGGAGTTGGGTATTGTTTGGGATTTGGAGTTTGAGATTTGGAGTTTGGCGCTCCGTTCAACATATGGACACCAGTCCAGGCGCGGGAATCGAGGCGTAGAATTCCCGAATCTCATCTGGAGGCGCCTATGACCGCCACAGCCCTCAAGTCCAGGAAATCGGTGCGCGAGCAGGTCAGCAAGGAGGAGTGGGATACGCGGGTCAATCTCGCCGCGTGCTACCGGCTGATGGCCGAGTTCGGCATGGTCGAGATGATCGCCAATCACATTTCCGCGCGCGTGCCGGGAACGGAGAACGAGTTCCTTATCAACCCCTACGGCATGCTCTACGAGGAAATGTCGGCCTCCTGCATGATCCGCATCGACATCGACGGCAAGGTGCTGTTCAACCCCACCGAGTACGACGTCAACCAGGCGGGCTACGTCATCCACAGCGCCATCCACGCCGCGCGCCATGACGTGGATTGCATCATCCACACCCATACCCTCGCCGGCATGGCGGTATCGGCCATGAAGTGCGGCATCCTGCCGATCGCCCAGTCGTCGATGCGCTTTTCCGACATCGCCTATCACGACTACGAGGGCGTCGCGCTGCGGCTGGAAGAGCGCGAGCGGCTGGTCCGGAGCCTCGGCAACCGCGAGGCGATGGTGCTGCGCAACCACGGGCTGCTGACGGTGGCGCCCAGCATTCCCGAGTGCTTCAACAACATGTACCGGCTCGAGCGGGCCTGCCAGGTGCAGGTCACGGCGCTGTCCTGCAACAGCGAGCTCCAGTTCCCGCCCGAGGAAGTGGTCAGATATTCCAACGAGCAGATGCGCAGCGGCAATCGCCGCCGCTACGGCCTGCTCGAGTGGCCGACACTGCTGCGCAAGCTCGACAAGGTCGATACTTCCTACCGGAACTGAGCGCTGCCCAGGCGGCAAGAAAAGCGGGCCCTATGGCCCGCTTTTTTCTTGTGCCAGCAGCGCAAAATGCGTGATTGGTGATTGGTGATTAGATGTGAAAATCGCCGTATCGGGACGGGAGTGGTCCAATCACTATTCACCAATCACTAATCACGCCTTTGTGAACTCCTACCG
>JBIOVQ010000108.1:0-6134 GCA_044867805.1 Burkholderiales bacterium
TGTCCACGCCCACCTCGCCCGGCGCGGTCTCCTCGTCGTTGACCCGCACCACGATGCGGGAGGCATCGACGTAGTCCACGATGCCGCCGCGATGCGCCTGCACCGCCGTGCCCGAGTCCACCGCCACCGTGCGCTCCAGTCCCGTTCCGACCAGGGGCTTCTCCGGCCGCAGGCACGGCACCGCCTGGCGCTGCATGTTCGAGCCCATCAGCGCGCGATTGGCGTCGTCGTGCTCGAGGAACGGAATGAGGGAGGCCGCGACCGATACCGCCTGCGAGGGCGCGACGTCCATGTACTCGATGCGGTCCGGGGTGGACATCGTGAACTCGTTGTGATGGCGGCAGGACACCAGCTCGTCGGCGAACCGGTTGTGCTTGTCGAGCGTGGCGTTCGCCTGCGCGATCATGTACTGCCCCTCCTCGATCGCCGACAGGAAATGGATCTCGTCCGTGACGCGTCCGTCCTTGACCTTGCGATAGGGCGTCTCGAGGAAGCCGTACTCGTTGGTGCGGGCGTAGAGCGCGAGCGAGTTGATGAGGCCGATGTTCGGGCCTTCCGGCGTCTCGATCGGGCACACCCGGCCGTAATGCGTGGGATGCACGTCGCGCACCTCGAAGCCGGCGCGCTCGCGCGTAAGCCCGCCCGGACCCAGCGCCGAAACCCGGCGCTTGTGGGTGATCTCGGACAGCGGATTGGTCTGGTCCATGAACTGCGAGAGCTGCGACGAGCCGAAGAATTCCCGGATCGCCGCCGACACCGGCTTGGCGTTGATCAGGTCGTGCGGCATCAGGTTCTCGGATTCCGCCTGGGACAGCCGCTCCTTCACGGCGCGCTCGACCCGCACCAGCCCGGCACGGAACTGGTTCTCCGCGAGCTCGCCCACCGACCGCACGCGGCGATTGCCGAGATGGTCGATGTCGTCGATTTCGCCCCTGCCATTGCGCAGGTCTACCAGGATCTTGATGACGGCGACGATGTCGTCGGCCGACAGCTTTGCGGCGCCCAGCAGCTCCTCCCGCCCGACGCGCCGGTTGAACTTCATCCGGCCGACCTTCGACAGGTCGTAGGTCTCCTCGGCGAAGAACAGGCGGTGGAACAGCGTCTTCACCGCCTCTTCCGTGGGCGGCTCGCCCGGCCGCATCATGCGGTAGATCGCCACTTGCGCGGCCAACTGGTCCGCGGTCTCGTCGACGCGCAGCGTCTGGGAAATGTACGGCCCCTGGTCGAGATCGTTGGTGTAGATGGTCTGGATCTTGGCCACGCCCGCAGCCCTGAGCTTGACCAGGAGCTGCTCGGTGATCTCGTCGTTGGCGCTGGCGAGCAGCTCGCCCGTGCCCTTGTCCACCACGTTGTGCGCCAGCACCCGGCCGATGACGAATTCCTCGGGCACGTCGATGCGGTGCAGCCCAGCCTGCTCCATCTCGCGCACGTGCTTGACGGTGATGCGCTTGTCCTTGGCGACGATGGCTTTGCCGCCCTTGGTCGTGATGTCGAAGCGCGCGATCTCGCCGCGCATGCGCTCGGGCACGAGCTCGAACTCGACGCCGTCCTTGGAGACATGGAACGTGTCGAACGCGAAGAACTCGGCGAGGATCTTCTCCGGCGTGTAGCCCAGGGCCTTCAGCAGGATCGTCACCGGCATCTTGCGGCGGCGGTCCACCCGGAAATAGAGGTAGTCCTTGGGGTCGTACTCGAAATCGAGCCACGAGCCGCGGTAGGGGATCACCCGCGCGGAGAACAGCAGCTTGCCCGAGGAGTGCGTCTTGCCGCGATCGTGCTCGAAGAACACGCCGGGCGACCGGTGGAGCTGCGACACGATCACCCTCTCGGTGCCGTTGATGACGAAGGACCCGGTGGTGGTCATGAGCGGAATCTCGCCCATGTACACCTCCTGCTCCTTGACTTCCTTGGCCGTCGGCTTGGGCGCCTCCTTCTCCATGATCACCAGGCGCACCTTCGCGCGCAGCGGCGCCGCGTAGGTCAGCCCCCGCTGCTGGCACTCCTTGACGTCGAACGGCGGCTCGCCGAGCGCAAAGCTCACGAACTCGAGGCGCGCGCTCTTGGAATGGCTCTCGATCGGGAAAATGCTCTTGAAAGCCGCCTGCAGCCCCTCGGTCTTGCGGCCGTCGGGGGCGGTCTTCGCCTGCAGAAATGCCGCGTAGGAATCGAGCTGGGTGGCCAGCAGGAAGGGCACCGGCAACACGACCTCGCGCTTGGCGAAGCTCTTGCGGATGCGCTTTTTCTCGGTGAAGGAATACGTCATGTCAGCTCCAGGAGCAACTCGCACGACCAAAAACGAAAAAGGCCGCAATGCACCCCGCGGCGCGCCGCTGGGGGTGCAGAATCAATTGCAGCCGGTTCAAATGAGTTCGGGGCCGGCGGCGCCGCGCCAGCCCGGACTCCACATCACGCCTACTTGATCTCGCCGGTGGCGCCGGCTTCCGTCAGCTGCTTGAGCAACGCCTCCGCGTCGGCCTTGGCAATTCCTTCCTTGACCGGCTTCGGAGCGCCGTCCACGAGGTCCTTGGCTTCCTTGAGGCCGAGCCCGGTCACAGCCCGCACGACCTTGATCACGTTGACCTTGTTGGCGCCGGCAGCGTTGAGCATGACCGTGAATTCGGTTTTTTCCTCGGCCGCGGCTGCCGCCGCGCCGCCGCCGGCCGGCGCTGCCACCGCCACCGTCGCCGCGGCGGCCGAAACGCCAAACTTGTCTTCCATATCCTTGATGAGCTGGGAGAGCTCGAGCACCGTCATGTTGGCGATGGCATCGAGTATTTCTGCTTTGGCAATAGCCATTGTTGCTTGCTCCTGTCAGTTCTGAGTTATGCGTTCGAAATCCTGGTCCGGCTGCAGGCTCTATGAAACTAGGCCGCCTGCTGCGCTTTCTGGTCCCTGACCGCCGCCACCGTCCGCGCGAATTTCCCCGGCACCTCGTTCAAGGTGCGCACGAACTTCGCGATCGGCGCCTGCATCGTCGCCACGAGCTTCGTCAGCAGTTCGTTGCGGCTGGGCAGCCTCGCCAGATCCGCCACTTCCCGGGCCGACATCACCACGTTGGGCATGGCCCCGGCCTTGATCACGAACTTCTCGTTGTCCTTGGCAAACGCGTGCAGCACCTTGGCTGCCGCCACCGGATCACTTGAAATGCCGTAGGCAAGGGGTCCGACCATCTTGTCGGACAGGCCCTTGAACGGCGTATCCGCGACCGCGCGGCGCGCCAGGGTGTTTTTCAGCACCCGCAAGTACACGCCCGAGCCGCGCGCCTTCTTGCGCAGTTCGGTCATGTCCTTCACCGGGATGCTGCGGTACTCGGCCAGTATCACGGCCTGCGCCTTGGCGAGCTGCTTGCTCACTTCGGCCACCACCGCCTGCTTCTGCTCCAGATTCAGACCCAAGGTCTATCTCCTTTCACTGCCACGGCGACCTTTGCTCCAGGAGTCAGGCACAAAACCTGTTTCGGGTGCGCCGTCTGCGTAGGATCTTCGGTACTGGGAGCGCCGGCAAGGCCAGAGAACTGTTTTGGAGGCAGTTTCTGACTCTGTTTCCGGTATTCCGTTCCCCAACAATTAAACCTTTCGGTTCCTACGGTCTTTGACAACCCGCCGGCGATGCGCCTCCGGCGGCCCAAAGTCTCTGCCCGGGGCATCTACGGCCCCGGGTACCTCGTTCCGTCCTACTGCTGCTGTTGCAGGCTCGCGTGATCCACGCGCACGCCCACGCCCATCGTGCTCGACACCGAGATCTTCTTGAAGAAGATCCCCTTCACGCCGGAGGGCTTCGACTTGTTCACCGCGTCCACCAGCGCCCGCAGATTCTCCACGAGCGCGTCGACGGTGAACGAGGCGCGGCCGATCGTGCACTGGACGATGCCCGTCTTGTCGGCGCGATACTGGACTTGCCCCGCCTTGGCGTTCTTGATCGCGCCCGCAAGGTCCTGCGTGACGGTCCCCACCTTGGGGTTGGGCATGAGTCCGCGGGGGCCCAGGATCTGGCCCAGCTGCCCCACCACGCGCATCGCGTCCGGAGAGGCGATCACCACGTCGAATTCCATCTTCCCGCCCTTGATGTCGTTGGCGAGGTCCTCGAATCCCACGATGTCGGCACCGGCGTCCTTAGCCTGCTGCGCCTTGTCGCCCTGCGCGAACACGGCGACCCGCACGCTCTTGCCAGTGCCCTGGGGCAGCACGACCGAGCCGCGCACGGTCTGGTCCGATTTCTTGGCGTCTATGCCGAGATTGATGGAAACGTCCACCGACTCGTTGAATTTCGCGGTGGCGCCTTCCTTCACCATCTTGAGCGCCTCCAGCGCCGGGTAATTCTTGTCCCGGTTGACCTTGGCGCGCATCACGTTGTAGCGCTTGGAAGCCATTTAGAGGCCCTCCACGTCCACGCCCATGCTGCGGGCGCTGCCGGCAATGGTGCGCACCGCTGCTTCCAGGTCCGCGGCCGTCAGGTCGGGCATCTTCGCCTTGGCGATTTCCTCTGCTTGCGCGCGCGTGATCTTCCCGACCTTTTCGGTATTGGGCCGGGCGCTGCCTTTCTCGATCTTGGCCGCCTTCCCGATAAGCACGCTCGCCGGCGGCGTCTTCATCACGAAGGTGAAGCTCTTGTCCTGATACGCGGTGATGACCACCGGCACCGGCAGCCCTGGCTCCATCTTCTGCGTCTGCGCGTTGAACGCCTTGCAGAATTCCATGATGTTCAATCCACGCTGACCGAGCGCCGGTCCGATCGGCGGGCTGGGATTGGCCTTGCCCGCCGGCACTTGCAGCTTGATGATGCCGACTACTTTCTTTGCCACCTTGCTCTCCTTCGGGTGCTAGCGGACGCCTGCGGCGCCCTCCCCGTCAAAAACCCGTGAATCGTGATCCGTGAGTCGTGAATCGACCGCGCGAAACTCAAGCCTTTTCTACCTGCCCGAACTCGAGCTCCACCGGAGTGGAGCGCCCGAAGATCGTCACCGAAACGCGCAGCTTGCTCTTGTCGTAGTTGACGTCCTCGACGTTGCCGTGGAAGTCGGCGAATGGGCCTTCCTTGACCCGCACCGCCTCGCCGACCTCGAACAGGACCTTGGGCCGGGGCTTCTCCACGCCCTCCTGGATCTGGTGCAGGATGTTCTGCACTTCCTTCTCGGAGATCGGCGTCGGCTTGGTCGCGGTGCCGCCCACGAACCCCGTCACCTTGGCCGTGTTCTTCACCAGATGCCAGGTGTCGTCGGTCATTTCCATTTCCACCAGCACGTAGCCGGGGAAGAACTTGCGCTCGCTGATCGCCTTCTGGCCGCCCTTCATCTCGACCACTTCCTCCACCGGCACCAGGATCTGCCCGAATTTCTCCTCCATGCCGGCGCGGCGGATGCGATCCTGCAGCGCGCGCTGCACGCTCTTCTCGAACCCCGAGTAGGCGTGCACGACATACCACTTCTTGCTCATCAGCTCTGACCCAGCAGTTTCTTGACGACCCATAGCAGCCCCGCGTCCACCACCCACAGAAATAACGCCATCACCACCATGAAAGCGAACACGACGCCGGTGGTCTGCAGCGTTTCCTTGCGCGTCGGCCACACCACCTTCTTCGTTTCGACGACCGATTCCTGGGCAAACACGTGAAATTCCTTGCCCGGCCCCGACAGCCAGAACGCCACCGCGCCTGCGGCGAGACCCGCCAGCACCGCTGCGACCCGCACGATCATCGGACTCTGGTCCAGCAGGTAGAAGCCCGCTACTCCCGCCACGACCATCAGCGCGGCCACGGCAATCTTGATCTTGTCCAACATCATTTCTTCGGAGTGTTGAGTTATGAGTTTTGAGTGTTGAATAACACCTCAACTCAGAACTAAACACTCAACACTCATCATTCCGCGCCAGCGGTTGGCAGGCCAGGAGGGTCTCGAACCCCCAACCTTCGGTTTTGGAGACCGACGCTCTGCCAATTGAGCTACTGGCCTTCCGTCCGTGACTCGTCATGCGGCTCGCGTTTCGACCCTTACTCAATTATCTTTGCAACGACCCCGGCGCCGACCGTCTTGCCGCCCTCGCGGATGGCGAAGCGCAGACCCTCCTCCATCGCGATGGGCTGGATCAGCGCCACCGTGATCGACACGTTGTCCCCCGGCATGATCATCTCCGTGCCCT
>JBIOVQ010000109.1:0-14678 GCA_044867805.1 Burkholderiales bacterium
AGCGATCCCCAGCGCGACATCCCGGTGCTCGCCGGGCTCGTCCGCGCAGGCGCGCTGGACCTCGGCCCGCTGATCAGCCACCGCACGGACCTCGACGGCGTCAACGCCGCCTTCGACCGCATGCGGGCGGGCGCGGGGCTGCGCACCGTGATCCACCCGAACGGGGAGCCCACCTAGAAGGAGCGCGGCAGGCCGAGGACGTGCTGGCCGATGTGCGCGAGGATCAGGTTGGTCGAGATCGGCGCCACCTGGAACAGCCCGGGTCTCGCGGAACTTGCGCTCGACGTCGTACTCCGCCGCGAAGCCGAACCCGCCGTGGGTCTGCAGGCAGGCGTTCGCCGCCTCCCATGACGCATTGGCGGCGAGGAACAGCGCCATGTTCGCCTCCGCCCCGCAGGGCTTGCCGGCGTCGAACAGCGCCGCCGCCTTGTAACGCATGAGGTCCGCGGCCTGCACGTTCGCATAAGCGCGCGCGATCGGGAACTGGATCCCCTGGTTCTGGCCGATGGGCCGGTCGAAAACGACCCGCTCTTTGGAATAGGCCGTCGCCTTGTCGATGAACCAGTAGCCGTCACCGATGCACTCCGCCGCGATCAGGATGCGCTCGGCGTTCAGGCCGTCGAGGATGTACTTGAGCCCTTTGCCCTCCTCGCCAATCAGGTTTTCGGCTGGAACCTGCAGATTGTCGAAGAACAGCTCGTTGGTTTCCTGGTTCGCCATGTTGCGGATCGGCTTGACGGTGAGGCCCTTGCCGACCGCCTGTCGCAAATCAACGATGAGAACCGAAAGCCCTTCGGACTTCTTCTTGACCCGATCGACAGGTGTTGTGCGAGCAAGCAGGAGCAGCAGGTCCGAATGCCGCACCCGCGAGATGAACACCTTCTGCCCGTTCACGACGTAGTGGTCGCCCTTTCTCACCGCGACGGTCTTGAGCCTGGTAGTGTCGGTCCCGGTGGCGGGCTCGGTCACCGCCATCGACTGCATGCGCAGCTCGCCACTTGCAATCTTCGGCAGATAGGTGCGCTTCTGCTCCTTGGAGGCGTGCCGCAGCACGCATCCCATGACGTACATCTGCCCGTGCACGGCACCGGCAAAGGCGCCCGAGCGACTGATCTCCTCCAGGATGATGGACGCCTCGGTGACGGACAGCCCCGAGCCGCCGTACTCCTCGGGTATGAGTGCCGCGAGCCAGCCCGCCGCGGTCAGGGCCTTCACGAAAGCGTCGGGATAGGCGCGCTCCTCGTCCACCTTCCGCCAGTACGCACCGTCGAACTCACGGCACAGCGCGCGCACGCCTTCGCGCAATTCCTCGTACGTACCCGGATCGGAAGTGTGTTTCATCGGCGGGTGCCCGGAACGCTCCCGGAACAGCGCAAATTATATCAACCGGGCTTGCGGCGCCTTCGGGCAATTGACACCCTTGCCGGTGTAGGGGAATATCGCCGTGCATTTGCGACGCCCGTTGGCCAGCCCCGAGAGGAGAAGAACCATGAACAGGACCGTTTTTGCTCCCGCCCTTGCCGCAATCGCCATCGGCTTTGCGGCCACACCCGCCACGCATGCCGCGGACATCAAGCTGCGCATCGCTTCCGGCCATCCGCCGGGAGTGGTGTATGCCGGCCTGATGAAAGACTACTTCCAGACGGAGTTGAAGAAGCGGGTCGAAGCCAAGACCAAGCACAAGATCCACTTTGTGGAGGGCTACAGCGGCTCCATCGTGAAAGTCACCGAGACCCTCGAGGGCGTGCAGAACGGCGTGGTCGACATCGGCGGCTACTGCGTATGCTTCGAGGCCTCCAAGCTGCCGCTGCACGCGTTCCAGGTGATGCTGCCCTTCGGCACGATGGACCCCACCCTGAGCCTCGCCGTCGCGCAGGACGTCTACAAGGCAGTGCCGTACCTGAGCGAGGTCTTCGAGAAGAAGTACAACCAGAAGCTGCTCGCCCGGATCGCCGATGGCGGCTACAACCTGGGCACGACGTTCGATTGGAACAAGGTGTCCGACCTCAAGGGCGTCAAGCTGGGCGGCGCGGGCCTGAACCTGAACTGGCTCAAGTACGCCGGAGTGACGCCGGTGCAGGGATCGCTGCCCGAGGCGTACACCAACATGCAGACGCGCGTCATGGAAGGCTACATCATGTTCCCGAGTGGCTGGCTCAACCTGAAGCTCTACGAGCCGGGCCCGTACTACACACTGATCGGCTTCGGATCGATCACCTGGCACGTGCTGACCATGAACAAGAACGCATGGGACCGGCTACCCAAGGACGTCAAGCCGATCCTCCTGGAAGTAGCGCACGATTTCGAGGTGAGGACCGGCACCAACAACAAGGAGCGCTACGACCAGGACGTCGCGAAGCTGCGGGCTGGCCTCGCCAAGGTCAAGACGCTCGACCCCAAGGTGCGCCAGGAGTGGGCGCAGGCATTGAAGGACTGGCCGCAGGCCCACGCCGACGACCTCAAGAAGCAGGGACTGCCGGTGGTCAAGGCGCTCAACACCGCGCTGGAGTCGGCCGAGAAGCGGGGCTACAAGTGGCCCGTGCGCTACGTCGTGAAGTAACGCCGGCCGGGTGACCGTCCACCACCGGGGCGGAGGCTGGCAGCCTCCGCCCCGGCGGGTTGCCGTCCGGCGAAACCATGACCTTCCTCAAGATCAGCGACCTGGCGGCCAAGTCCATGATGATCATGGCTGCCGTGTGGGCGTTCATCCTGACCTTTTTCATTCTCACCGACATCGTCGGCCGCACCCTGTTCAACAATCCCTTCAACGGTGTGCGCGAGATCGTCGCCAACTCGATCGTCATCATCGTGTTCCTGCAGGCCGGCTACGCCGTGCGCAGCCGTTCCATGCTGTCGGCGGACTTCCTCGTCAGCCGCTTCCCGGCGTGGCTGCAGCGCGTCGCGCTGGCGATCGGCTACCTCCTCGGAGTGGTCTTCTTCGCGTTCATCGTCTGGGGCGGCTGGACTTTTGCCGTGGACGCCTGGACCGGCGGCGAATTCGAGGGCGAGGGCGCGCTCCACGTGCCGGCCTGGCCCACCCGCTTCATCATCCTGATCGGCAGCGTGGCGGCCATCATCAACTATCTGGTCGTGGCGTATCTCGACGTCGTGCGGCCCCGCACGGGCAGCGGCGCAGACCCGGATTTCCGGCCCGCGTCCACGCTCTAGAGCCCGTTTTCCGGCGACCGGAACCGAGCGCGATGTCCAGCCCAGGGGGAGGCCGCGGTGTTTGACGTCAACATCGCCGCCAGCCTGATCGTCAGCCTGCTCGTCCTGGTCGCGCTCGGCGTCCACATCGCCATCGCCCTCGGCGTCAGCAGCGCGCTCGGCATCTATTTCGTGACCGGCGAAGTGCAGGTCGTCTCCACCATGCTCGGCAGCACGGCGTACGAGTCGCTGCGCGACTATGTGTTCGCCGTCATCCCCCTGTTCATGCTGATGGGCGAATTCATCGGGAGATCGGGCGCAGTGACCGACCTCTACCGGGGCATCAACCGCCTCCTGAAGCGCCTGCCCGGCCGCCTCGCCATCGCGACCGTGCTCGGGAACGCGCTGTTCTCTTTCGTCACCGGCGTATCCATCGCTTCCGCCGCGGCGTTCTCGCGTGTCTCCTATCCCGAGATGAGGCGCTTCGGCTACCACAAGGGATTCGCGCTCGGCGTCGTGGCGGGATCGAGCTGCCTGGGGATGCTGATACCGCCGAGCGTCCTGATGATCGTCTGGGGCATCCTGACCGAGAAGTCCATCGGCCAGATTTTCCTCGCCGGCGTCCTGCCGGGATTGCTCCTCACGGCCCTGTACGTGGCCTACATCTTCGTGTGCGCGCTGGTGCGCCCTCAGCTCGTGGGGGGCGGCGCCGACGTGAAAGCGGACGAGGAGGTGGAAACGACGTCGCTGTGGTCGGTCGCCGTCAGCTTCGGCGGCATCCTTGCCGTCATACTCGCGGTCCTCGGTGGCATCTGGTTCGGCGTGTTCACGCCGACCGAAGGCGCCGGCGCGGGCGCCCTGATCGGGCTCGTGCTGGCTCTCGCGAAAGGCATGCGCTACAAGGAGCTCGTCGAGGCCATCCTCTCGGTCGGACGCACCTCGGCGCCGATACTGCTGCTGCTAGTGACGGCGTCGCTCTACTCGCGAGCGCTCGCCATGACGGGCGTATCCAACGCGATCCAGGACCTGTTCCTGGGCTCGGGGCTGACTCCTTTTCTCGTCCTCGCCATCATGGTGCTCGTCTGGTTCCTGCTGGGCATGGTGATCGACTCGATCTCGATCATGCTGCTGACGGTCCCGATCTTCGCGCCCATCGCCGAGCAGCTGGGCTACAACCCGATTGCCTTCGCCATCGTCGGCATCCTGGCGATCGAGGCCGGGCTGCTCACGCCGCCGTTCGGGCTGCTGGTCTACACGGTGAAAGCGGCGGTGCAGGACGAGGACACCGGGATCTCGCTGGTGCAGATCTTCAAGAGCTCGACGCCTTACTGGGCGATCATGCTCTTGTGCATGCTCTTGATCATCCTGTTTCCCCAGATCGCGACCGTGCTGCCCAATCTGGCGTTCCGCGGTGGCGGCTGAGGGTCCGCCCGCGGGAGAGCGCCGGGCGACAGCGTGACTGGCGAATCGTGACTGGTTAAACTTTCCACCCACGATCCACGACGCTCCCCGACGAACGAAGGAGAAATACCGTGTATCTCGCCGACAGCAAGCGCCTGACACTCGCCGGCGCCAGAAAGATGATGGACACAGCGACGGCCGGGGCGGAGAAGGCGGGGCATGCCGTCGCGGTCGCGATCGTGGACGCCGGCGGCCACGCGGTGCTGATCCAGCGCATGGACGGCGGACGTTTCCACACCGTGCACTCCTCCACCACCAAGGCCGTGTGCGCCGCCTCGAACAAGCGGCCGACGACGATGAAGGGAGCCGCGGGCCAGACGCTCGATGCAACGCACGCCCTGGGCCTCGCGCTCGCAGCCGGCGCCGAGCGCTGGACCGCGATGGAAGGCGGCTACCCGATCATCTTCGGCGGCGAGTGCGTGGGCGGCATCGGCGTCTCCGGCGCCACGTGGGAGCTCGACGACCAGCTTGCCCGTGAAGCCGTTGAGGCGATAGGGGCAACCTACAAGATCGACAAGGCGTGATTAGTGATTGGTGATTGGTGATTGGTGATTTTGGACGAAACATTGAGTATTCGGCCTAATCACTATTCACTAATCACCAATCACGCATTCAGATTTCCCGGATGAGAGCAGATGTCTATGCCCGATGAGCCGTTGAGAGTGGCGTGCATCGGCATGGGCTGGTGGTCCGACGTCCTCGCCGACGCGATGCAGCGGTCGAAGAGGTTCGAGATTGCCGCCTGCTATACGCGCTCCGAGGAAAAGCGCAAGGCGTTCGCCCAGAAGTACAACTGCCGCGCCGCGCCGGGCTACGAAGCGATTCTCGAGGACGGCAGCATCGAGGCGATCGTCAACACGACGCCCAACAACGTGCACCTGGAGACGACGCGCGCCGCGGCGCAGGCGGGCAAGCACGTGTTTCTGGACAAGCCCATCGCCAACACGGTCGCCGACGGCCGCGCCATCACCGAGGCCTGCCGCAAGGCGGGAGTGGTGCTCGCCCTCGGCTACCAGCGGCGCAAGGAAAGCCACTTCCGCTGGGTGCGCAAGCAGATCGACGACGGCGTGTTCGGCAAGCTGGTCAACGCGGAAGCCAACATCTCGCGCGACCGCCTGGGAAAGATCGACCTGAGCTCCTGGCGCTACACCGCCGCGGGGATGCCGGGCGGCGTGATGCTGCAGATCGGTATTCACTACTCCGACGTGCTCGAGTACCTGCTTGGGCCGGTCAAGGCAGTCAACGGGCGTCTCGCCCAGCTGGTACTGCCGGGCGACAATCCGGACGTCGCCAGCCTGGTGATGGAGCACGAGAACGGCGCGCTCTCGACCCTCAATGCGAGCTACGCCTCGGCATCCGAGTACTACTGCATGAACATCTATGGCAAGGAAGCAAGCGCGTACTACGACCTGCACCAGGGGTTGCGCTTTCTCAAGCGCGGGAGCGACCGCTCCGATCCCGTGCCCTGCGAGAAAAACGATACGATACGCGAGGAGCTCGACGAGTTCGCCGACGCCGTGCGCGGCAAAGGCAAGCCCGAGATGGGCGGCGAGGCATCCACCCGGTCGCTCGCCGTGCTGCGGGCCGGCATCAAGTCCGCGCGCGAGGGGCGGCGCGTGGAGGTCGCCGAGCTACTCTCGGACCAGAACGCCTAAATCCGAACCTCTCACCGCAGAGGACGCCGAGGACGCAGAGGAAAATCAGGATATACAAAACGAACCGCCAAGCTTGCCCTCGACTCGATCGGGGGACGCCAAACAGCTTCATGAGATACGGTGTCGTCACTTAAACTTGAGGTAGCCGGGTGCAGAAGAAAGTCGAGCAACGAGTAACGAGAAACGAGCCGCGCTCTTCGAGCCCGTGGCCTGACGAAATCCACGGCGTCCTCGCAGACGCCGGCGTGCGCCAGGTGGCGTACGTGCCCGACTCCGGGCACGCCCGGCTGATCAACCTCGTGCGCGCGGACAAGAGCATGCGCGCGATTCCGCTCACCACTGAGGAGGAAGGCGTCGCGCTCACGGTCGGCGCGTGGCTCGGCGGAGAGAGGAGCGTACTCCTCATGCAATCGAGCGGCGCGGGCAACTGCATCAACATGCTCGGCATGGTGAACGAGTGCCGTATTCCGCTCCTCGCGCTCGTCACCATGCGCGGCCAGTGGGGGGAATTCAATCCGTGGCAGGTGCCGATGTCGCAAGCCACCATCCCGTCATTGCAGGCGGTGGGCGTCGTTGTGCAGACCGTGGATCGTGCCGCCGACATCGCGGAAACCGTCGCGGCCGCCGCCAAGCTGGCTTTCAGCACTTACCGCATGGTCGCGGTGCTGATCTCGCAGCGGGTGATCGGCGCGAAAGCCTTCAAGTAATAGACAGGATTAACAGGATTTACAAGATTGAAACAAGGCGCGCTAACGTTCTTCAGTTCTTTCGGTTCGAATCATGTTAATCCTGTAAATCCTGTCCATTATGTCTTATAGAAAACCCACGCTGGACCGGCGAAAGGTCGCGGCGGAAATCCTGGAGCGGCGCGGCGACGCGCTGGTCGTGCCCGGCTTGGGTGCTCCGACGTGGGATGTGGCCGCGGCGGGCGATAACCCGCTCAATTTCTATACGTGGGGCGGCATGGGCGGCGCGGCGATGATCGGGCTGGGACTCGCGCTCGCCCAGCCGAAGCGCCGCGTGCTGGTGATCACCGGCGACGGCGAGCTGCTGATGGGCCTCGGATCACTGGCGACGATCGGCGTGCAGCAGCCGCGCAACCTGGCGATCGTCGTGATGGACAACGAGCATTACGGCGAGACCGGCATGCAGGAGACGCACACCCGTTTCGGAGTGGATCTGGCCGGCGTAGCAAAGGCGGCCGGCTTCCGCGCCTGCGGGAACGTCGACAGCGCCGCCCAGCTCAAGACCTGGATTCCGCGCCTCTACAAGCAGCCCGGCCCTCTATTCGTGGACATCAAGGTCACGACCGAACCTGCTCCGCTGGTGCTACCGGTACGCGACGGCCCGACGCTCAGGAATCGCTTTCGCGAAGCGCTGCTTGGCGCGAAAGCTTACGAGTGACGGGGCGCGTCGAGGGGCGGAAGAGGGACCCTTTGGGATCTGACCCCCGGTGACGCGCGTTTGCGACGACATCTCGGAGGATGCCGCCGAGTGACGAGTGACGTGCGGTAGGTGTCAACCAATCTTGTCACCCGATCTGTCAACTAATCTGCCGGCTGCATCGTTACGCTGGGTCATAAATGTCAACTAATATGTCAACTAACCTCTTGCCAGCCAATTTACGTTAGGCATGAACATCAATATCGAGGCAAGTGATGGGCGCTGAAGCAACTTACTTCCTGGGCGCAATTATCGTCGGGGTTGGCGCGACCCTGGTCATGGACCTTTGGGCGCTGTTCCTGAAAAGTGCCTTTAACATTCCGTCGTTCAGCTATTGCTTGGTCGGACGTTGGCTTCTCCACATGCCGGAGGGCACGTTCACACACGCGAATATCGCCGCAGCCCGGCAGAAGCACTCCGAGTGCATAGTGGGCTGGATCGCCCACTACGCTATTGGTGTTGTGTACGCACTTGTGCTCATCGTCTTTGTATCGTGGAGTTGGCTTGCGCGGCCAAGCCTGCTGCCTGCCCTGCTTTTCGGCGTTGGCACCGTGCTGTTCCCGTTCCTCCTCATGCAGCCGTCGTTCGGGCTTGGCGTTGCTGCATCAAGGACGCCCAATCCGACGCAGGCCAGGCTCAAAAGCCTTGTCACGCATATCGTGTTCGGAGTCGGACTATATGTATCTGCGGTTGGCGTGAGCTATGTACTACGGGTTCATGCCTAACAAGCAGTTGCAGCCGACGCCCCAAAGCGCTGTGCGCCTTGGGGTTCCCTCCGTGGCCTGCGGCCACTTCGGCGCGGCCAAACGCGAACGTTAGCCGCGCGTGCGCGGGGATTGATCGCGTCAGCCGTCACTCGTCACATGTCACTGCTCGCTGCGGCGTGCCGCCCAGATATTGGACGTTCGCGCTGGCACGTGACGAACTGCATTTGCTACGATAGTGCCCTGTAACAGAGAGCGGTACCCCGCAGCGAGCGCCTCATGATCACCGTCAACCGCATCGGCAAGCATCTCGGCGCCGAGATCTCCGGCATAGACCTGTCGAAGCCCATCACCGACGACACGTTCGCGCAGGTGGCAAGGGCTTTCTACGACAACCAGGTCGTCGTCTTCCGCAAGCAGCAGCTCACGCCCGAGCAGCAGATCGCCTTTACCCGCCGCTTCGGCACGCTGGAGCAGCACGTGCGCAAGGAGCACCGGCTCGAGGGCTACCCGGAGATTCTGATCGTCTCCAACGTTCTCAACGGCGAGGGGAAGGCCATCGGCGTCGAAGACGCCGGCCGTTTCTGGCACAGCGACCTGTCGTACAAGCAGGTGCCGAGCCTGCTGTCGGCGCTTTATGCGATCGAGGTCCCGATCCAGAACGGTGTGGTGTTGGGTAACACCAACTTCGCCAGCACGACCGCCGCGTACGACGCATTGCCCGAGCCGATGAAGGAGCGCCTGCAAGGCCTCAAGAACGTGCACAGCTACGTCTACTACCGCGGGAAGAACATCCAGGCGCAGAAGCAAGAGCAGGCGCGCGGCGACCGCGTGGTGCAGGAGCACGTGCTGACGCAGGAGCACCTGCAGCAGGTACCCGATGCCGAGGCGCCTATCGTCCGCACGCATCCGGTGACGGGTCGCAAGGGGCTTTTCATCAACGAGGCGCACACCTCGCACATCGTCGGGCTGCCCAAGGCGGAAAGCGACGCGCTCCTCAAGGAAATCTGCCAGCACATCATCAAGCCCGAGTTCCAGTACGAGCATCGCTGGCAGGCCGGCGATCTCCTCATGTGGGACAACATCGCGGCGCAGCACAAGGCGAACTTCAACTACCGGTTGCCTTTGCGGCGGCTCATGTATCGCACCACCGTGCGCGGGAGCGCACCGTTCTGAAATAGACAGGATTAACAGGATTTACATGATTAGGTCCATGACAGGCTGAATGCCCTGCCGGGCTTGTTCGGTTTGAATGAATCTTGTCAATCCTGTAAATCCTGTCCATTCCTTGTTTTTTTCTGAGCTGTGAACGACTCGGCACGGCTGGTGACTGTGCGCCTCGAGGTGCGCGAGGCGGGCCACGTCGCATTCGTCACCGTAAACAATCCCGAGAAGCGCAACGCGCTCGGCATAGCCGGCAAGAAGGCGCTGGCGGGAGCGTTCAGTCAGCTTGCGCGCGACAAGGCGCTGCGCGTCGCGGTCCTCACCGGAGCGGGAGACCGCTCCTTCATCTCCGGCGCCGATATCGGGGAAATGAAGGACCTCACCCGGAAGGATGCGCACGAGGTGCATGTCTGGGTGCACCGCGCGTGCGAGGCCATCCGCGATCTGCCGGTCCCGGTCATCGCCCGCGTCAACGGCTACTGCTTCGGCGCTGGGATGGAGATCGCTGCATCGTGCGACATGCGCATCGGGGTGACCACGGCAAAGTTCGGCATGCCGGAAGTCCGCTTCGGCATCCCTTCCGGCATGGAAGCCTGCCTGCTGCCGCAGCTCATCGGCTGGGGCAAGACGCGAGAGCTGGTCTATACGGGAGATCACATCAACGCCGCCGAGGCCCATCGCTGCGGCTTCCTCGAAAGGCTGGTCGAGCCGGCCGAGCTGGACCGCGGCGTCGAGCAATGGGTCTCCTCCATCCTGTCCGCCGGACCGCGCGCCATCCGCCTGCAGAAAAAGCTGGTGCGCGACTGGGAGCGCATGACCATCGAGAGAGCGATCAAGGCCGGAATCCGCGCCTGCACCGAAGCCCGCCGCACGGATGAACCGCGGCGGCTGATGCGGGCCTTTCTTGAACGCAAGAAAGGCCCAAGGGCGTGAATGGTGATTGGTGAATGGTGATTGGGCCCAAAGACATCTCGCCGCCACCTCTTCGATTCGCTAATCACTAATCACCACTCACTAATCACGCCGTATGTATTTATTGGAGCACGACGCCAAGGAACTCCTCGCGCGCCACGGCGTCGTGGTGCCGGCGGGCTGCCTGATCGGGCGTGACGACACGATCCATCGCCGCGCGCTGCCGCCCGGCCCGTGGGTCGTCAAGGGACAGATCGCGGCCGGCGGGCGCGGGAAGGCCGGCATCATCCGCAAGGCTGCAACGGCCAAGGAACTGGCCGATCGCTCCGCCGAGATCCTCGGCGCCGCGGTGATGGGGCGCACCGTGGAAGCAGCGCGTGTCGAGGAACAGGTAAGCGGCGCCGACGAGGCCTATATCGGCCTGCTGCTCGACGCGGGAACGGGCGGCGTGCGGGTCGTCATGTCGGCCCGGGGCGGCGTGGACGTCGAGGCGCTGCCGGCGGAAGCCGTTCGTTCCGATACTGCCGCGGCCGAGGCCGGAGCGCTGTCGCAGTGCATCGCGCGGCTCGCCGCCGGCTTCGGCGGCGCAAAGGGAAAGGCTCTGGGCGAGGCCGGCAGCCGCCTCGCGCACGCGTTCCTGGGGCACGAGGCCCTCCTCGTCGAGGTGAACCCGCTGTTCGTCTATCCCGACGGCCGCTGGGTTGCCGGTGACGCCAAGCTCATCACTGACGACAATGCCCTGCCCCGCCAGGCGGCGCTGGCGAAACTGGTCGGGACGCGGACCTCCGCCTATGCCGATGTCGCGCGCAAGCACGAGCACGGCTTCGATTACGTGGTCGTCGATCCCAAGGGCGAGATCGGGCTGCTGACGACGGGCGCGGGGCTCTCGATGATGCTGATCGACGAGCTGCGCGCCGCGGGACTGAAGCCCTACAACTTCCTCGATATCCGCACGGGAGGGCTGCGCGGCGAGACCGCGCGCCTCACCCAGGCGCTCAAATGGATCGGCGAAGGGAAAAACGTGAAGGTGCTGCTGGTCAACATCTTCGCGGGCATCACCGACCTCGGCGAATTCTCGCGGCTGCTCCTGCAAGCGCTGCGCGATGCACCCGCTCTCAAGGTGCCGGTCGTCGCGCGGCTGGTCGGCAACGGATTGCCCGCTGCGCGCGAAGTACTCGGCGCGGCCGGCATCGCGTTGCACACTGACCTCGATGCCGCGCTCGCCGAGGTGCGAGGGCACCTGGGCAAGCCGTCAGCCGTCAGTCGTCAGCCGTCAGGATGATCAATCCCAGAATAGACCGCGGCACTCCCGTCATCGTGCAGGGCATCACCGGGCGCGCGGGACAGTTGCACAGCCGGTTGATGGCGCAGTACGGCACCCGGATCGTCGGCGGCGTGTCACCCGGCGCCAAGTCCCGCGAAGTCAACGGCGTGCCGGTCTTCGCCGACTGCGCCGAGGCCGTGCAGGAAACCGGCGCGCGGGCGAGCGTGCTGCTCGTGGGGGCGATGCAGCTGCTCGACGCGATGCGGGATGCGGTGGCGGCCGGCATCCGCTACCTGGTCACGCCCACGGAAGGCATGCCCGTGCACGACGCGCTCGCTGCCTGGCGGCTCGCCCGGGAGGCGGGCGCGGTCTGGATCGGCGCTTCCACGCCCGGCATGGCGGTGGCGGGAGAGACGAAGCTCGGCTTTCTGCCGGACGATTCGCTGATGCCGGGGCCGCTGGGATTGATGTCCAGGTCGGGCACCCTGTCGTACGAAGCCGGCTACCGACTCGCGCGGCTCGGCATCGGCACGTCGGTGTGGATAGGCGTGGGCGGCGACCCGGTGAAAGGCACGCGCTTCGCGGATCTCGTGCCCTTCTACGCGGCCGATGCGCGAACGCGGGCGCTGCTCGTCATCGGCGAGATCGGCGGCACCGACGAGGAGGACTTTGCGCGCGCGCTGGCGGAGCAGCGTTTCGCCAAGCCTGTGTTCGCGCTGATCGCCGGCGCGAG
Source organism: Burkholderiales bacterium (assembly GCA_044867805.1). GTDB lineage: Bacteria > Pseudomonadota > Gammaproteobacteria > Burkholderiales > SG8-41 > SG8-41. The sequence continues at coordinate 12,484 of JBIOVQ010000109.1, forward strand.
CGCGCCGGCTGGCATCACCATGGGCCACGCCGGCGCGCTGGTCCACGGCAGCCACGGCACCTACGCCGCCAAGCGCGCGGCGCTGGAGAGCGCAGGCGTGCATGTATGCGCGACGCTCAACGAGATGGTCGCGAGCGTCGCTGCGCGCCTGCGCAAGACAAGCGTGACGCGATAGTTCGTGACACGGTAGTGCGTGACGCGGAACTGCGTGACACGGTAAAGCGTCTTCAAGGCCTGCTTGCCGCTAACGCCGAATCGCGTCACGAATCATCGCGTCACGCTTTGTCGCGTCACGCTTTGTCGCATGACGAGCTGCCGGCTTACTGCGCCCGCGCGCCCGTCGCCCTGATGATCTTCTCGTACTTGTCGTAGTCGGTTTTCAGGCGCTGCGCGAATTCGTCCGGCGTCATGGGCATGGGGTCGAGGGTCTGCGCGCCCAGGATCTTCGTGACGTCGGGATGCTCCAGCGCCTTCCTGAACTCGGCGTTGAGGCGGTCCACGATCGCGCGCGGCGTCCCAGACGGCACGAACGAGCCGATCCACGCGGTCATCTCGTACCCGGGAACGGTCTCCGCGACCGTCGGAATGTCGGGAAACCGCTTCAGCCGCCGGGCGGACGCGACGGCCAGCGGGCGGACACGCTGCGCCGGGAGAGCGGCGGTCAGCGAGCCGATACCCACGAAAAACGCCTGTACTCCCCCGGAGGCTAGCGCGATCACGGCCGGGCCGCCGCCCTTGTAGTTGACCTCCAGCATCTTCGTCCCGGTCATCTGGAGCAGCAGCGCCATGGTGAGCCAGGTGTAGCTGCCGGTGCCCGTGGAAGCCCAGGCGATCTCATCCGGCCTCGACCTTGCGAGCGCGATCAGCTCCTTCACCGACTTCACCGGCAGCGACGGGTGCACGACGAGCATCCCGACCTGCACGGCGAGCGGCATCACGCCCGTGAAATCCTTCATCGTGTCATAGGGCAGCTTCTTGTAGATGTGCGCGTTCGCGACGTGGGTGGCCGAGTTGACCATGATGGTATAGCCGTCCGGCGGGCTCTTCGCGACGACGTCCGAGCCGATGGTGCCCGTCGCGCCCGCCCGGTTCTCGACTACGAACGTCTGGCCCAGCGTTTCCGTGAGCCGCTGGGCCATTACGCGCGCGACGACGTCGTTGGAGCCGCCCGGCGGCCAGGTGACGACGATGCGAACGGGCTTGGCCGGATAGGCCTGCGCAAGGACAGCGGCCGACCCCACCAGACCTGCGGCTGCAGCGAGCAGCGCGACCACCGGAATCAGCTTCATCGTCCCCTCCTTCCGATACCCCCTCGCGCCTTCCAGGCGCGGTGTCCTGCGCCTTCCTCCTTCAGCGGCGAAGATCGGCGTCAGTGACTTCGCCGGTAAAAACGTAGCCGGTCTCCTCGACACTCCCGGCCCCGACGTAGATGCCGATGACCTCCAGGGGCTCGGTTCTGCTCAGGTTGTGCATGAAGTGCTCGACGCCCCTGGGAATGTAATGCACGTGGCCGCCCCTCACCTCGACGCGGTCCGGGCCGGCGCCGGCCAGGCCGTGGCCGCGGATGACGTAGTAGAGCTCCTCGCAGTTCTCGTGCCGGTGCTTCTTGTGCACCGCGCCGGGCATGAACTTCGCCCAGAACAGCGTGGTCGGGCTGCCGGTGTGTCCTCCGATCGGCATGCGGAAATCGGTGATGCTCCAACCGTCCCTCTTGTCCATGCGGGCCGGCTTCACGGCGTCGATGTGGACGAGGGTCCCCTCGCTGAATTTCTTCGTGCGCGGCGTCTTCAGGTCAGTCTCGGTCACGTGGCCGCAGAATTCGTAGCCGGTGTCCGCGACGCTCGTCGCGCCCACGTAGAAGCCGACGACGAGGCCTTCCTCGTTCTTCGTCTCGTTGTGGAAGAAGTGCTCCGACCCCTTCGGCATGAGCCGGCAGTGGCCGGGGCGCACCTGGGTGCGCTCGCTGCCCTGCCCCACCGTGCCGTGGCCCTTCAGGTAGACGGCGATCTCGTCGCAGTTGCGGTGCAGGTGCTTCGCGTGCGTGGAGCCCGGCCGGAAAATGGAATGGAACAGCGTGGTGGAACTGCCGTTTTTCCCCGAGATGGGCAGCCGGAACTCGGAGATGGCCCAGCCCTCCCCCTGCTTCATGTTCTCCGGCTGCACGTCATCGACATGCACCAGAGGGTAGCGGAGCG
>JBIOVQ010000110.1:0-9377 GCA_044867805.1 Burkholderiales bacterium
ACCGCTTCATGGGGTGGGACGGGCCGATCCTCACCGATTCCGGCGGCTACCAGGTGTACAGCCTCGGCGCGCTGCGCAAGATCACGGAGGAGGGCGTGCGGTTCCAGTCGCCGGTCAACGGCGACCCGTGCTTCCTCACGCCCGAGGAGTCCATGCGCATCCAGCGCGCGCTCAACGCCGACATCGTCATGGTGTTCGACGAGTGCACGCCGTACCCGGCCGAGTTCGATCTCGCCCGCGATTCGATGCGGCTCTCCCTGCGGTGGGCGGAACGCTCCAGGCGGGCGCACGACGGCAACGGCAACGCGCTCTTCGGCATCGTGCAGGGCGGCATGCACGAGCGGCTGCGCGACGAGTCCCTCGCCGGGCTCATGAAGATCGGCTTCGACGGCTACGCCATCGGCGGGCTCTCGGTGGGCGAGACCAAGCGGGACATGATGCGGATGCTCGAGCACACCGCGCCGCAACTCCCTGCCGACCGGCCGCGCTACCTCATGGGCGTGGGCACGCCGCAGGACATCGCGGCCGCGGTCGCGGCCGGCATCGACCTGTTCGACTGCGTCCTGCCGACGCGCAACGCCCGCAACGGCTGGGTCTACACCCGCCACGGCGTGATCAAGCTGCGGAACGCGCGCTACCGCACCGAAGTCAAGCCGCTCGACGATGGCTGCGCGTGCTACACCTGCCGCAACTTCACCCGCGCCTATCTGCACCACCTGCAGCGCGTGAACGAGATACTCGGCGCGCGGCTCAATACCCTGCACAACCTGCATTACTACCAGGAGCTCATGCGCGCCCTGGGGGTGGCGATCGAGGGCCGCCGGCTCGCCGATTTCGTTGCCAAGCTGAATGGACAGGATTAAAACAGGATCAACAAGATTCAAGCCTGCAAAACGCTCTTCGGGTTTAATGTAAATCATGTAAATCCTGTCTATTTGACGCGAAGCAAGGGACAGGCGCGGGGCGATTCGTGATAAAATTCGCGCCTTTTCAGAGGCATGGCGCGCCTTTCCCACGCGGACCACGGAGGATTACATGTTGATCAACCCGGCCTTTGCGCAAGGATCCGGCGCCCCCGCGGCGGGCAGCGGGATGGAAAGCCTGATCCTGATCGTCCTGATGTTCGGCGTGCTCTACTTCCTGATGATCCGCCCGCAGATGAAGCGGGCCAAAGAGCACAAGGCGCTGGTGGAGGGGCTGCAAAAGGGCGACGAGGTGATCGCGGCCGGGGGCATCCTGGGGCGCATCAGCAGGATCAGCGAGAACTACGTGACTCTGCAGGTGGCCGAGAACGTCGAGGTCCAGATCCAGCGCTCCGCGATACAGCTGGTGCTGCCGAAGGGCACCATCAAGAATATCCAGTAAAGCGTGATTCGTGATTTGTGATTCGGCGAGCACGATGAAGCGTTCTTTGAAGCATTCTTCGGTTTTTTCGATTCACGATTCACCATTCACGATTCACGGCTTTCAATGAACCGCTACTCCCCCTGGCAGTATTTCCTCATCGCGGCTGCGCTGGTGGTGGGGCTCGTCTACACGCTGCCCAACTTCTTCGGCGAAGCGCCCGCGGTGCAAGTGTCTCCGCTCAAGGCGACCTCCAGGGCGGATACCGCGCTCATGGGTCGCGTCGAGGAAATCCTGGCGAAAGGCGGGGTGACGCCGCAGGGCGTTTTCGTCGACGCCAACAGCGTCAAGACGCGCTTCGCCGACACGGATGCGCAGTTGAAGGCCAAGGACCTGCTGCAAGGCCAGCTCGGAGAGGATTACGTCGTGGCGCTGAACCTGCTGTCCAACAGCCCGCGCTGGCTCGCCTCGATCGGGGCGCTGCCGATGTACCTCGGGCTCGACCTGCGCGGCGGCGTGCATTTCCTGCTGCAGGTGGACCTGAAAACGGCCATCGCCAAGCGGCTCGAGGGCACTATCAACGACGTGCGCACCAACCTGCGCGAGAAACGGATCCCGTACTCGGGCGTCACGCGCGACGACGAGCGGGTGACGGTGCGCTTCCGGGACAAGGCGGCCCGCGACAAGGGCCAGGAAGAGCTGGCCCGTACCCTGCCCGACCTCGACTTCCGGCCCGTCGACGACGCGGAAGAATTTCGCCTCGTCGGCACGCTCAAGCCGGAAGCGGTCACCGCGACCCAGAAGGCCGCGCTCGACCAGAACATCACGACGCTGCGCAACCGCGTCAACGAGCTGGGGGTGGCGGAGCCCATCATCCAGCAACAGGGCGCCGACCGGGTGGTCGTGCAGTTGCCCGGCGTGCAGGACACCGCGCGGGCCAAGGACATCCTCGGCCGCACCGCCAGCCTGGAGTTCCGCATGGTCGAGGCCCAGGCGACCGATCCCAGGAACCGCGACTTCGATCCGGCCAAGGTCGAGGCGGCGATCGCGGGCAATCCCCCGGTCGGCACCGAGCTGCTCTACGACCGGGACGCTGCCCGGAACGAGCCGCTCGTGATCTCGAAGCGGGTGGTGATCACGGGCGAGCGGCTCACGAACGCGGCGCCTTCCGTGGACCAGCAGACCGGTCGCCCGATCGTGAGCGTCGAGCTCGATGGCCAGGGCGCGCGGGTCATGCGCGACCTCACGCGCGAGTCCGTCGGCCGGCGCATGGCCGCGCTCCTCGTGGAGAAGGGCAAGCCCGAAGTGCTCACCGCGCCGGTGATCCAGGGCGAATTCGCCGGCCGCTTCCAGATCAGCGGCAATTTCACGACCCAGAGCGCGACCGATCTCGCGCTGCTCCTGCGCGCTGGCGCGCTCGCCGCGCCCATGGAGATCGTCGAGGAGCGCACCGTCGGGCCGTCGCTCGGCGCCGAGAATATCCGCATCGGCTTCCATTCCACGTGGTACGGGTTCAGCGCGATCGCCGTGTACATGATCGCCTACTACATGCTGATCGGAGTGTTCTCGATCGCCGCGCTCGCAGCGAACGTGCTCCTCCTGGTCGCGCTGCTCTCCATGCTCCAGGCGACGCTCACGCTGCCCGGCATGGCCGGCATCGCCCTCACCATCGGCATGGCGATCGACGCCAACGTGCTGATCAACGAGCGCATCCGCGAGGAGCTGCGCAACGGCAACACGCCGCAGGCGGCGATCTTCGCCGGCTACGACCGGGCGTGGGGGACGATCCTCGACTCCAACATCACCACCCTCATTGCGGGGCTGTTCCTGTTCCTGCTCGGCTCCGGGCCGGTGAAGGGTTTCGCGGTGGTGCTGTGCCTGGGGATTCTCACGTCCCAGTTCAGCGCGGTCATGATCTCGCGCGCCATGGTCAACCTCTACTACGGCGGCCAGCGCCGGCTGGAATCGATCTCGATCGGCCAGGTTTGGCGGCCCGCAAGCGCTGAATCGGAAATGGCAGATCGTAAATCGAGAGAGCCCCTTTGAACGATTCACCATTCACCATTCGCGATTCACGGATCTGAACATGGAATTCTTCAGGATCAAGCGCGACATCCCGTTCATGCGCTACGCGCTGATCTTCAACGTGATCTCGGTGGTCACGTTCCTGATCGCGGTGGGATCGCTTGCAACGCGAGGGCTGCACCTCGGAGTGGACTTCATCGGCGGCACGGTGATGGAGCTCAACTACCAGCAGCCGCCCGACCTCGACCGCATACGGGAGCGCATGGTCAAGATCGGCTTCGCCGACCCGAGCGTGCAGCACTACGGCACCTCGCGCGACGTGCTGATCCGGCTGCCGCTCAAGCGGGGGGTGAGCAGCGCAAAGTTGAGCGAGCAGGTTTTCAATCACATCTGTCAGCTGGAAGCGTCGAAGGCAGGTGAGTCATTCGAGACCGTTTGTCCGCAGGTTATTCGTTCCTATTGCGAGCGGCGCGGCAAGGAAGCTGATAAAGCCAGGTTTGATCAGGAATGGACAAGCAGCGGCGGCCCCGAATATGACTGCGGCAAGCAGCTGATCAAGCGTAACGACGAAGCGAAAGTAGACTTGCGGCGCGTCGAGTTCGTCGGGCCGCAGGTAGGCCGCGAGCTGCTCGAAAACGGCGCACTGGCGCTGCTGTTCGTGTCGCTGGGAATCGTCGCCTATCTCGCCTTCAGGTTCGAGTGGAAGTTCGGTGTCGCGACGATCGTCGCGAATCTCCATGACACCGTGATCATCGTCGGCTTCTTCTCGATCTTCCAGTGGGAGTTCTCGCTGCCGGTGCTGGCCGCGGTGCTTGCGATCCTCGGCTACTCGGTGAACGAGTCGGTGGTGGTGTTCGACCGGGTGCGCGAGGTCTTCCGCAACCGCAGGATGCGCAGCCTGACGGTGCCGCAGATCATCGACCACGCGATCACGGCGACCATGTCCCGCACCATCATCACCCACGGCTGCACGCAGCTCATGGTGTGCTCGATGCTGATCTTCGGCGGCGAGACGCTGTTCTACTTCGCACTCGCGCTCACCATCGGCATTCTCTTCGGCATCTACTCCTCGGTGCTGGTGGCGAGCCCGATCGTGATGTGGCTCGGCGTCTCGCGCGAGGATCTCGCGCGGCCCGAGGTGCAGAAGAAGCCGGGCGATTCCGGTGCGGTCGTGTAAAAGTCGAATGCAACCGCAGATAAACGCGGATGAAAATCAAAAAAAGGACAAGCAATAGACAGGATTCACAGGATTTACAGGATTAGAGCAAAAAACAAAACGCTCTGCTGTTTTTATCTTGTTAGTCCTGTTAATCCTGTCGATTTCCGCTTTCGATCTTATCTGTGTTTATCTGCGTGTATCTGCGGCTCCGTTTTGGTTCTTGAGAGCGCCTGCGTGGAGCTCCTGACCGGCTTCGTCGACGTCGTGCTCCACCTCGACCGCCACCTGCAGTGGCTGGTCGCGAACTACGGGCCGTGGGTCTACGCGATCCTGTTCGCGATCGTGTTCTGCGAGACCGGGCTGGTCGTGACGCCGTTCCTGCCGGGGGACTCGCTCCTGTTCGTGGCCGGCGCGATCGCGGCGGCGGGGGACATGTACATACACGGGCTGTTCGCCGCGCTCGCCTGCGCGTCGTTCCTCGGGGACAACACCAACTACTGGATCGGGCGCTATGTCGGCCCGCGCGTGTTCACGCGCCGGGATTCGCGCCTGCTCAATCCCGAGCACCTGGCGCGCACCCAGCGTTTCTACGACAAGTACGGAGCGAAAACCGTGTTTCTCGCGCGCTTCATGCCGATCGTCCGCACGTTCGCGCCGTTCGTGGCGGGCATCGGGAAGATGCGCTACGGGACTTTCCTGTTCTACAGCTTCTCGGGCAGCGTCGCCTGGGTCGGGTCGCTCGCCTACGCGGGCTACTATTTCGGCAGCGTCCCGTGGGTGAAGCAGAACCTAACCTGGGTGATACTGGCCATCGTCCTGCTCTCGATTTCGCCCGCCATCGTCGAATACTTGCGCGCTCGCGCCAAGAGCGATCATTAGCCGCGGATAAACGCAGATAAACGCTGATGAAAAAACCCGGCTAGTCGCTACTAGGGGGTTGATTTATCTGTGTGTATCTGCGTGTATCTGCGGTTTCATTTGGCTTCTTGGTTTTGAGCTATTTATGAATCTGTATCTGCGGCTATTCTTCCTTCTCTTCCGTCTGATCGGGCTGCCGCGCAAGGGCGTGCTCGAGGAGTCGCGCGTCGCTTTCCGCGTGCTGCCCACCGACTGCGACATCAACCTCCACATGAACAACGGGCGCTACCTGTCGTTCATGGACCTGGGCCGGGTGCACCTGGTGGTGCAGATGGGGTTGCTGCGCACCATCGCGCGCAGGCGCTGGCGCGCGGCCCTCGGCGCGGCGGAGATCAACTTCATCCGCGCGATCGGGCCGTTCCGCAAATTCGAGCTCGTCACGCGGCTGGTCACCTGGGACGACAAGTACGCCTACATGGAGCAGCGCTTCGAGGTGGACGGCGTGCTGTGCGCCCACGCTTTCGTGAAGGGGTTGTTCCTGGACGGCCGCGGCCGGGTCGAGAGCTCGACCGTCGTCGCCGAGCTTGGCTATTCCGGCACACCGCCGCCGATGCCCCGGGAACTGCAGATCTGGGCAGAGCTGGGCAACGTCAAAAAACAAAATGCGTGACGCACGGAGTTGACAGTTGGCAGCCGTCAGTTGGCAGCAACTGCAAACTGCCCACTGCCCACTGCAAACTTTCTAATCGGGCTTGAGACCCGCGTCGCTGATCACCTTCCGCCAGCGCGCGGTGTCGTCCCGGATGAGCCGGGCAAACGCCGCGGGGGATAAATCGCCAGGCTCGAAAGCCTGCTCCGCCAGCGCGTCCCGCAGCTCGGCCGCGCGCAGCGTCGCGCCGATCTCGCGGCTGAGCAGGTCGATCAGCCGGCCATGGGTGCGCGCCGGTACGAACAGCCCTACCCACAGCGAGGCCTGGTAGCCGGGGAAGCCCGACTCCATGACGGTGGGCGTCTGGGGCAGCGTGGCAACCCGCTTAGGGCTGGTCACGGCCAGCGCGCGCAGCTTGCCGGCCCTCACGTGCGGCAGCGAGGCCGCAATGGTGCTGATGTTGAGCTGGATGCGGCCCGCGAGCAGGTCGATCAGCGCGAGATTGGAGCCTTTGTAAGGCACGTGCACCATGTCGATGCCCGCGGCCTTCTTGAGCAGCTCGCCCGACAGGTGGCCGACGCTGAAGTTGCCGACCGAGGCATAGTGCAGCTTGCCCGCATTGGCGCGCGCGTAGCCGATGAATTCCTTGAGGTCGGCCGCGGGGAGCGCCGGGTTCGTGGTCAGGAAATAGGGCGAGTCGCCCAGCAGCGCGACCGGCGCAAAGTCCCGCACCGGGTCATAGCCCAGCTTTGGATTGAGGATGGGAGCGAGCGCATGGGTGGTCGTGGTGCCGAGCCCCCATGTGTAGCCGTCGGGCGCGGCGCGCCCGACGATCTCAACGCCGATGGTTCCGCTCGCGCCGGCGCGGTTGTCGACGACGATCTGCTGCCCGAGGCGGTCGCCGGCGCGCAGGGCGACGAGCCGCGCCACGACGTCGGTCGTCGTGCCCGGCGGGAACGGCACGATGAAACGCACTGGCCGCTCCGGGTACCCCGCCGCGAGCGCGGCAGCGGAAAACAACAACGCAATGCAACCGCCGATGAACGCCAGCCAAAAACAATTCGAGCCGCAGATAAACGCAGATACACGCGGATGAAGATCTAAAAACAGAGAATGGTTAATCATTTTTAACATTGATTTTGGTTTTGTATTATCTGTGTTTATCTGCGTGTATCTGCGGCTAAATCTGTTTTGGCAGTTGACTACCGGAACTCGTGGTTCAGCCCCAGCAGCAGCTCCTCGAGGTCCTCGAGCGAGTTGAAGCGCGGCGCCGCCGCCAGGTGCGGCGTGATGATCACGTTGCGGAAGCGAAGCAGCGGGTCGTCCGCGTGCCCGGGCGCGTCGTAGTGCGGATCGAGCCCGAATCCGCCGAGGCGCCCGGCCTGCAGCGCTTCGAGCAGCGCGGCGCGGTCCACCAGTTGCGGGCGCGAGACGTTGACCAGGATCGCGCCCTGCTTGATTCTCTCCAGCTCGCGGCGGCCGATGATGCCGCGGGTGGCGTCGTTGGTCGGCAGGTGCAGGGTGACGAAATCGCTGCCCGCGAGCAGCTCCTCGAGCGGGGCCCAGGTCGCGGCGTAGCGCCCCTCCTCGTGCGCGGCGAGCCGGTGGCGCTGGGTGTAGGCGATACGCATGCCGAACGCCGCGGCGCGCAGCGCAACCTCGCGCCCGATCTCGCCCAGGCCGACGATGCCGAGCTGCCGGCGCGAGAGGTTGCGCGTGCCCGTGATGCGCGCCCAGTTGGCATTGGCGGTGTGCGCGCGGTCGTACTGCGTGGGCGAATAGCCTGCGGCCCGCAGTTGCTCGGTGCTGACCAGGCCCGCGCTTTCGTGGATCTTGCGCGCGAGCGCGAGCATGAGGCCCATGGCGTGCTCCGCGCACGAGATGTTGGCCCGGCGCCGCAGGGTGAGCACCCGGATGCTGGCCTGGGCGCAGGCGCGCGCGTCTATGTTCGCGACAACCGTGCCGTATTTCTGGACGAGCCGCAGCGCGCCGCCCGCCGCGGCGATCTCCGCCGCGCCGACCCGCAGCGACTCCGTCACCACGATGCCGGCTCCCGGCAGGCCCGCCAGCAGCGCCGCCTGGTCGGCGACGAGGCGCACCTGGGCGGGGTAGAGATTGCCAAGCCGTGCGCGCAGGCGCTCGCACCATCCTTTGAAATCAGGCAGCTCGTGCGCGAAGAAATGGGAGAACGCGTCGACCCGCGCGGTGGGCGTGTCCGGATCGAGGATGACCTGGATCAGGCGCGGGAAGGGGTCGTCCTCGACAACGATCACGGGGCGTGATCCGTTACTCGTCATTCGTTTCTCGTTTCTCGTGCCCGGCTTGCTTCGCGTGCCTGCATCGAGTCGTCAGGAACGGCGGTTTCCTGTTTCTTTTCATCGCATTTTTCCCCTGGATGCGCTCAATTACGAGCAACGAGTAACGAGCAACGAGTCACGCCCTATCGGGCTCAAAGCCGAGCGCTCTGAGAAAACGCGTGTGCATGTTGTAGGCGGCGGTGAGCACGGTCAGCTCGACCATCTCGCGCTCGCTGAAATGCCCGCGCATGCGCTCGAAAGCGGCATCCGCGACCTCGACGTCGCGGGTCATGGCATCCACGTAGGCGAGCAGCGCGCCGTCGCGCCCGCTGAAGAGCGCCGGCGTGTTCCGCTTCCGCAGGGCTTCGACCTGGTCGGGCGTCACGCCGGCCGGCCGCGCGTACTGGGCCTTGTGGACCTCGAAGACGTAATCGCAGCCGGTGAGGACCGCCACCCGCATGATGACCAGCTCCCGGACGCGGTCGTCGAGCCGGGTCTGGAAGCGGACTGCATTATTGAAATCGAACCACGCCGAGGCGAGGCCGGGACTGTGCAGCAGCGCCCGGTAGAACTCGTGCAACCGCCCGCCGCGGGCCCCGCGGATCTTCGCGGCGAGCGCGGCGATGTCGGGACTGGCGTGCTCGTCGACTAACGGTACTCGAGCCATTTGCCTGATGAGGCGTCACTGATAGAGCGTCACTGGTGAAGCGTCACTGATGAACCGTCACTGAAACAGCGTGACTGAGAAGGCGTGAGCGCAGACAGCCTGTTGTTCTCGTTTCCATCCGCGTGTATCTGCGTTTATCTGCGGTTTCATTCTAGATTCTCTTCGCCAGCTCGGCGGCCTTGCCGATATAGGTGGCCGGCGTCAGCGCGAGCAGCCGCTGTTTCTCCGCGTCCGGGATAGGGAGGATCTTGATGAGCTCGTGCAGGGTATTGCGCGTGATGCCTTCCTTGCCGCGCGTCATCTCCTTGAGCTTCTCATAGCCGCCCGTGATGCCGTAGCGCCGCATCACGGTCTGGATCGGCTCGGCGAGCACTTCCC
>JBIOVQ010000111.1:0-4467 GCA_044867805.1 Burkholderiales bacterium
TCCGCCATGGCGGTCGTTTCCGACGACGAGAAGGACCTCGGCGTCGCGCTGATGGATATCGGCGGCGGCACCACCGACCTGGTGGTGTACACGCACGGCGCGATCCGCCACACCGCCGTGATACCGATCGCCGGCGACCAGATCACGAACGATATCGCCATGGCGCTGAGGACGCCGACCAAGGACGCGGAGGAGGTCAAGGAGCGTTCCGGTTGCGCGCTCTCCCAGCTCGCGGACCCGCAGGACATGGTGGAGGTGCCGGGCCTCGGCGACCGCGACCCGCGCCAGCTCTCGCGCAAGACGCTGGCCGAGGTGATCGAGCCGCGCGTGGAGGAGCTCTATTCGCTGGTGCAGACCGAGCTGCGCCGCAGCGGCTACGAGGAGCTGCTCTCCTCGGGCGTGGTGATCACCGGGGGCGCCAGCGTGATGCGCGGCATGGTCGAGCTCGGCGAGGAGATCTTCCACATGCCGGTGCGGGTCGGCCGCCCGACCTACAACGGCGCCCTGTCGGAGGCGGTGTGCCATCCGCGGCATTCGACGGGCGTGGGGCTGCTGCTGGCGGGGATGCAGCAGCTGCGCAACCGCGAAGCGGCGCGCATGAACGCGGGATCGTTCCAGCAGGTGCTGGAGCGCATGAAGTCATGGTTCACGGGGAATTTCTGATCGATTCGATGAAAGGAGACTGCAATCATGTTTGAGATCGTGGATGCGCAGGCGCAAGAAGCTGTAATCAAGGTGATCGGCGTGGGCGGCTGCGGCGGCAATGCGGTCGACCACATGATCGACAAGGGCGTGCAGGGGGTGGAATTCATCACCGCCAACACCGACGCCCAGGCATTGCGGCGCAATCAATCCAAGGTGCAGCTGCAGCTCGGCGCCGGCATCACCAAGGGCCTGGGGGCGGGCGCCAATCCCGAAGTGGGACGGCAGGCGGCCATCGAGGACCGCGAGCGCGTCAAGGAAGCCATCGCGGGCGCCGACATGCTATTCCTCACGGCGGGCATGGGCGGCGGCACCGGCACCGGCGCGGCCCCGGTGGTGGCGGAGCTGGCCAAGGAGCTCGGCATACTCACGGTGGCGGTGGTGACCAAGCCGTTCGCGTTCGAGGGCAAGCGCCAGCGCATCGCGCACGAGGGCATCGAGCAGCTTTCGCCCCACGTTGATTCGCTGATCATCGTGCCCAACGACAAGCTGATGGAGGTGCTCGGCAGCCAGGTGACGCTCGACGGCGCGTTCCGGGCGGCCAACGACGTGCTGCACGGCGCGGTCGCCGGCATTGCCGAGATCATCAGCTGCCCCGGGATGATCAACGTGGACTTCGCCGACGTGCGCACGGTCATGGCGGAGATGGGCATGGCCATGATGGGATCGGCCCGGGCATCCGGACCGGAGCGTGCGCGGCTAGCCGCGGAACAGGCGGTGGCCTGCCCGCTGCTCGAGGACGTAAACATCGCGGACGCGCGCGGCGTGCTGGTCAATATCTCTGCGAGCAAGGCTTCGTTCCAGCTTCAGGAGATGTACGACGTGATGGGAACGATCAAGGCGTTCTCGGCGGACTCGGCTCACCCCATCATCGGCACCGTCTACGACGAGGAGCTGGGCGACCATCTGCGGGTGACGATCATCGCGACCGGTCTGGGCCGGCCGCCTGTGCGCCAGCAGAAGCCGCTCACCATCGTCAGCGCCAAGACCGGGACGGACAATCAGCCGGTGGAAGTGGACTACGGCGCGCTGGAGATGCCGGCTGTGCTGAGGTCCAAGCGCAATCGTGATGCGACGGTCGAAGCCATGCGGCAGTCGGGCGTCGAGATGCTCGATATCCCGGCGTTCCTGCGCAAGCAGGCGGACTAGCAGTTACAAGCTGCAAGCAACAAGCTACAAGCTGCAATATCGCTTGGGGCTTGAAGCTTGAAGCTTGAGGCTTGTGGCTTGCGGCTCGGCAGCAGCCGGCAGCTGGCGCTAGCGTAATGATTCGTTACACTTTTTTTGCACAGCATCCTGTGCGCGTGCTACACTTCGCGCGTTAAAGGCCTGATTTTTCAGTGAGTTCTACTTGCTCAAGCAGCGCACTCTGAAGAACATCATCCGCGCCACCGGGGTGGGGTTGCACACCGGCGCGAAGGTTTACATGACGCTGCGCCCGGCAACGGCCAACAGCGGCATCGTGTTCCGGCGTACCGATCTCACGCCGCCGGTCGAGATCAAGGGCGATCCGCACGCCGTGGGCGATACACGCCTGTCCTCCTGCCTGGAGAAGGGCGGGGTGCGGGTGTCCACCGTGGAGCACCTGATGTCGGCGCTCGCCGGTCTGGGCATCGACAATGCTTACGTCGACGTTACCGCGCCGGAGCTGCCCATCATGGACGGCAGCGCGGGCCCGTTCGTGTTCCTGCTGCAGTCGGCGGGGATCGAAGAGCAGAACGCCCCCAAGCGCTTTATCCGCATCCTGAAGCCGGTCGAAGTCGAGGAAGGCGACAAGTGGGCGCGCTTCGAGCCGTTCAGCGGATTCAAGCTGACCCTCAGTATCGAGTTTACCCACCCGGTCTTCGACAAGGTGCCGCAATCGGTGACCGTCGATTTTTCCACCACCTCCTACGTCAAGGAGGTGAGCCGCGCGCGCACCTTCGGCTTCATGCAGGACGTCGAGACCATGCGCGGGCAGGGCCTCGCGCTCGGCGGCAGCATGGACAATGCCATCGTGATGGACGAGTACCGCGTGCTCAACTCCGATGGCCTGCGCTACGCCGACGAGTTCGTCAAGCACAAGGCGCTGGACGCGATCGGCGATCTCTATCTGCTCGGTCATCCCGTGATCGGGGCCTTTACCGGTCACAAGTCGGGCCATGCGCTCAACAACCGGCTGTTGCGACGGCTGCTCGAGGAGCGGCGGGCCTGGGAGTTCGCGAGCTTCGAGCGCGCGGAAGATGCGCCAGCCTTTCTCGGCTGGCAGCCCCAACCCGCCTGACGGCCGAAGTTCCAAGCACCCAGCACCAAATCCCAAACAAGCACCAAGCATCAAACCTCAAGCACCAAACGTTTGGGTACTTGGGATTTGTTTGGGATTTGGAATTTGTGATTTGGGATTTGAAACCTAAGCCCGGAACGAGGGACAGCGGATGCTGGTTCTGAGGTTGGTCGGCGTGCTGGTGCTGATCACCATTGCGGGCTCGTTCGTCCTCTACCTGTTCACGAGGAACCGCCGCTATCTCACCTTCGCTTGGCGCGTCTTTCAGTTCGGGTTCGTGTTCCTGCTGGTGTTCCTGGCGCTTTACGTGCTGGAGCGCCTGGTGCTGGTGGTCTAGAACCAGCCTGTTTTCCCGGCGGGGCGGCCCCCGACCCCCGTCCCTCGACCCTCGGGGGGTATATGCCGTGCGATTAATGCAACAACCGCCTATCGGCTAGCCGGCACCGCGCGTCGCCCGTTTGCGGCGCTGCACCATGCGATCCAAAGCGCCCTTGAGCGGCGACTCCTTCAAAGTGCCCGCTAGCCCCTCAAGAGAGCGTACGGCCGCGAGACTTAGATCACGCTCACGTGATGCCGTGCCGGAAACTCTTTGCGGCACTGCAACTTGCACTTCCACCTGGATTCCAGTAACCTGATTTCCCCGTTCTTGCAGGTGGCGCAGCAGCCGCGGCGCGAGCTGCCTCAGTTTCGCGGCCACTGCGGCGTTACCGGCCAGAACGACGAGCCTTCCCGCCCGGAACGTGCTGACCCGGGCAGACGCAGCAAGGGAGGAAGGAACGGCTTCGTGCAGCACTTGTTGCAGCTCCGCCAGGCGCCGGGCCTGGACTGAAAGAGCGCGCAGCTCGCCCGAGCGGGCGAGCACCTCGTCGATCTTGCGCGCGGGCATGCAGGTGCCAAGAGGGAAACGATGAATATTATTCTAGTTTCCGAGCGGCTGGCCAAGGCCAGGACCATCACCCTGGGGCTGCCGCATTTCATGGCTTTCGGCGTCGTCTCGCTGGTCACCGTTCTGATGCTCGCCGCCGCGCTCAATTACCTGATGCTGCGCTTCGCCCACGAGCTCAACATCCCCTACCTGCAGGCGATCCTCGCTTCCGCGCAACAGCAACAGCACGAGAAGACGGAGTCGTACCTGCGTGAGAACCTCAACGCGATGGCGGTCAAGCTCGGCCAGATGCAGGCGCAGCTGGTGCGGCTCGATACGGTCGGCGAGCGGCTCGCGAAGCTCGCCGGCTTCAAGCCGCAGGACATGGCGTTCGGCGAGCTGCCGGGCCGCGGTGGCGCGGTGTCGTCGTCGCTGCTGCCGCACGATCTCTCGCTCGGCGATTTCACGCGGCAGCTCGATGCCCTGACGCGGCAGGTCGACGATCGCGGCGACAAGCTCGGCGTGCTCGAATCGCTGTTCACGATCGACAGCGCGAAGAAGCGGCTGCTGCCGACCATGCTGCCGGTGGAGGGCGGCTGGTACTCGTCCAACTACGGCTGGCGCCTCGATCCGTTCA